>NZ_JBHYWI010000124.1:9512-20942 GCF_042751525.1 Kitasatospora sp. NPDC059408 | reverse complement strand
GAGCCGCCTTCCAGCGGGCCCTCCGGGCGCTTCGTTCTTTCGTGTTTCCAGCTTATCAGATGTTTTCCGCTCCGTTTTCCGGAGTTTCATTCATCCGATTTCCCGAACTGGCCGGGATCGCTTTCCGCAACGACCTCCACATTAGCGCATTCCGGGTGTTACCCGAAATTCACGCTCACCCTGTCGGCGCAGACGCCGAACGACCCAAGCTAATGGGCTTCGAGGTGAGAGTGGGGGTTACCAAGTGGTGTGGCCGCTTCAGCGACTCGTTCAACACTAGGCCACCTGGACGACATCGTCAAACGCCGAGGGCGGGATCCGGCTGGATCCCGCCCTCGGTCGTCGAAGCCGCTGCTCAGCGGCGTCGGGTTTCGGTCACGCCACTCGCGTCACACGGCCTGCGACGCACGGCCTGCGTCACGCAGTCACACGGTCACGTTGTCGCCGGCGCGGTCAGCTCGGCCGCCGCCAGGTTGCGCTTACCCCGGCGCAGCACGAGCCAGCGGCCGTGCAGCAGGTCGGCCTCGGTCGGCACCGCCTCCTCGTCCGTCACCTTGACGTTGTTGAGGTAGGCGCCGCCCTCCTTGATCGTCCGACGGGCGGCCGAGCGGCTCGGCGCCAGGCCGACGGCGACCAACAGGTCGACCACCGGCTGGAGTTCGGCGACCTCGGCCTTGGGGACCTCGGCCAGCGCCGCCGCCAGGGTCGGGGCCTCCAGGTCGGCGAGGTCGCCCTGGCCGAACAGTGCCTTGGACGCGGCGACCGCGCGCTCGTACTGGTCGGCGCCGTGGACGAGGGTGGTGAGCTCCTCGGCCAGGGCGCGCTGGGCCAGGCGGGCGGCCGGGCGCTCGATGGTCTCGCGCTCCAGCTCCTCGATCTCCGCCTTCGAGCGGAAGCTGAAGATCCGCAGGAAGTTGGAGACATCCCGGTCGTCCGCGTTCAGCCAGAACTGGTAGAAGGCGTACGGGGTGGTCAGCTCGGGGTCGAGCCAGACCGTGCCGGACTCGGTCTTGCCGAACTTGGTGCCGTCGGCCTTGACGATCAGCGGCGTGGCCAGCGCGTGCACGGACTTGCTCTCGGCCTTGCGGATCAGGTCCGTGCCGGCGGTGAGGTTGCCCCACTGGTCGCTGCCGCCGGTCTGCAGGGTGCAGCCGTAACGGCGGTTCAGCTCCAGGTAGTCCATGCCCTGGAGGATCTGGTAGCTGAACTCGGTGTAGCTGATGCCCGCGTCGGAGTTGAGCCGCCGGGCGACGGCCTCCTTGGCGATCATGTTGTTGACGCGGAAGTACTTGCCGACGTCGCGCAGCAGGCTGATGGCGGACATCCCGGACGTCCAGTCCAGGTTGTTGACCATGCGCGCCGCGTACGGGCCGTCGAAGTCGAGGAAGCGCGAGATCTGGCCGCGCAGGCGGTCGACCCAGGCGGCCACCGTCTCGGGGTCGTTGAGGACGCGCTCGGCGGTGGGCTTCGGGTCTCCGATCAGGCCCGTGGCGCCGCCGACCAGGCCGAGCGGGAGGTTCCCCGCCTGCTGGATGCGGCGCATGGTGAGGATCTGCACGAGGTTGCCGAGGTGCAGGCTGGGGGCCGTCGGGTCGAAGCCGCAATAGAACGTGACCGGGCCGTCCGCGAACGCCTTGCGCAGTGCGTCCTCGTCGGTGGACAGGGCGATCAGCCCACGCCACCGCAGCTCGTCGACGATGTCCGTCACGGTCACGCTTCTCCTTCGATCGGGCGTCCGGCCCGGTGCTGGCCCGGTTCGGTCGGGCCCCGGGTCGGTACGACTCCAGCCTGATAGAGCCTACGCGGTCCCGGCCGGCGAGTTTTCCCGAGGCTCCGTCCCCGCTCCTCCGGGACGCCGTCCGCCGCTCCCCCGACGCGCCGGCCGGGAGCCGGTCGCTCGACCCCCGCGCGGCTCCGGGTGCCCTTCGATACCGGAAATTCCGTTGTTCGTCGGCCGCGGGCCCATTCAGAGTGGTCCCACCGCCGTGCGGCGGCAGTGACGTGTGTGGAGACGGTCGTGCCGCCGTGGCACGCCCGTGGGAAGGGTGTGCCGAGGTGCGCAACACGCTGGTTCTGAACGCGAGCTACGAGCCCCTGACGACGGTGTCGCTCCAGCGCGCCGTGGTCCTGGTGCTCCAGGACAAGGCGGTGGTGGAGCAGGCGCATCCGCTGCGCACGGTCCGGGGGACCGGCGTCACCGTACCGGTGCCGCGGGTGATCAGACTCCAACGCTACGTACGGGTGCCGTTCCGACAACAGGCGCCGTGGTCGCGGCGGGGCGTCCTGGCCCGTGACCAGCACCTGTGCGCGTACTGCGGGCGACGGGCCACCACGGTGGACCACCTGCAGCCGCGGTCGCGCGGTGGTGAGGACAGCTGGCTGAACACGGTGGCCGCGTGCGCCGAGGACAACCAGCGCAAGGCCGACCGGACACCGGAGCAGGCGGGGATGAAACTGCTGCGCCGCCCGTTCGTGCCGACCCCGCAGGCGACCTTGATGCTGGCGCTCGGCCTGCGCGACTCGGAGGCCAGGGAGCTCGCCGACTGGCTGCCGGTCGTACCCGCGGCCTAGCTTCGCTCGCGGGTGGCGGTCGGCCAGCCCTTCGCCCGCGGGTGGCGGTCGGCTAGCCCTTCGCCTGGTAGCCGGCCGCCGTACCGAAGTTCGCCGAGTGCTCGGGCACCACGACGACCTTGCCGCCGCCGATCAGCACCCGGCCCGAGATCAGCAGCGAGCCGGTGCCGGGCGGGAAGTTGCCGCCGGTCGACTCGTGGCCGCCGGTCACCGCGAAGCGGGAGAGGTGGGCGGGCTGGTCGCGGCGCTCGTCGGCGGCGAGCACGAGGGAGCCGCCGTCGAGGGTGACCGCCCGCAGCACGCCCTTCTCGGCGGCCGGGGCCTTCCAGCTCTGCTTCCCGCTGTCGAGGTCGTAGCCGACCGCGACGACGGCGCCGTTGCCGTTCGCCGGGACCAGCGTGGTGACCATCGTCCGCTCCTGGAAGAAGACTCCGGGCGTGGGCGAGAACGTGCCGTGCGCGACGTCCAGGCGCCCGGCCTCGCCGCTGACCGGGATCTCGGCGGCCGGGTCGCCGCTCGCGCCCCACGCGAACACCCGGTCGTCGGCCGGCTTCTCGCCGGTGGTGAGGACGACGGCGGGCTCGGCGGAGAGCACCGTCACCGTCTTCGGGTTGTTGTTCAGGCCGCGCCACCAACTGACCTTGCCGTCGGCCGTGTTGAGCGCGACGGCCTGGCCGGCCGGGGTCGAGTCGGCGCACGTGGAGGCGACCATCACGGTCTTGCCGGTGACCCCGCCGGAGAGCGTGCAGAACTTGCCCTGCCCGGTGTACTGCCAGACGTCCTTGCCGTCGGCCGCGTCCCAGGCGATCGCCCGGTCGTCGCCGACGGCCACGATCTTGTCCTCGGTGACGCCGACGTGCGCGGTGTAGGCGCCCTTGGCGTCCGAGAGGGTCTTCGTCCACGCGGTCTTCCCGGTCTTGGTGTCCACCGCCGCGAGCAGCGTGCACGGGCTGTTCGGATCCGCCTGGGCCCGGAACAGCACGGCGCCCACGCCGGACGGATTCACGCTCGGCGACAGCCCGCACGGGACGGCCCCGGCGGCCGGCGGCTCGACCGACCAGCCGGGCTTGCCCGCCGCCAGGTCGTACGCGCGCACGCCGGAGGCGTCGGCCCGGACCACCGCGTCGGCGAGCAGCCAGCTCCCGACCAGCGTGTCGTCCGCCCCGGGCTGCGCGGCCGCGGCCGGCTGCGCGGACCACGCCTTGGTGTGGGCGACGGCGAAGCCGGGCTCGCCGCCCCCGCCACCCGACGTGGAGGCGCTTCCGCTGCCCTCGATGCCGACCATCAGGCCGGCCGCTATCAGGACGCCCAGCGCCGCGACGCCGGCGCCCGTGCGGACGAGGAGGGCCTTGCGGCTGGGCACGTGCTCGCCGGTCAGCACCGCGTCGGCGGCGGCCCGGGCCCTGTCCGCGAGCGAGGAGCCGCCGCCTTTGGAGTCCTTGGCGTTCTTGGCGTCCTTGGCGCCCTTGCCGCCCTTCCCCCCGCTGTCGCCACCCCGGCGCGAGGCCGACCGGGACGACACGACGGGCTCGGCGGTGGCCGGTGCCCCGGGCTCCCCCTGTCCAGCGGGATCCGGCGCCGGCTCAGGGGACTCGATGTGCACGTAGCCGTCGGCCGAGTACTCCACGCCCGCCGGCACGTACAGGCTGTCCTCGGCGGGCTGCTGCGGGTCGGACGCGGCGTACTCGGCGTACTCGGAGTACTGCTGCTGCTCGTAGCCGGGGTACTGGTGATACGGCTGGTGAGGCTGGTACGGGTCCTGGGCGTAGCCGCCCTGCCCGTACGCGGTCTGCCCCTCCTGGCCGTACCCGGCGCCCTGCCCGTACGCCGACGGACCGTCCTGGGTGTGCCCGTACTCGCCGTACCCGGCGCCCTGGCCGTAGTCGCCCGGCCCGTACTCGGTCTGCCCGTACTCGGCCTGCCCGTAGCCGGTGGTCGTCTGCCAGTGCCCCTGCTGGACGTGCTGAGCCTGCCGGCCGTGCTGCTGCTCGGGGTAACCGCCCTGCCAGTCCTGCTGCTGGGGGTACCACGCCTGCTGCTGGGCGTCTCCGAAGGGCTCCTGCGCCATCCGTTCCGTCCCTCCCGAGCCGCCTGCACTGCGGCAGTCAGCATCTCACGCCCACCGGAGCGCCCCGCTCCGGCCTCCGTCAGGCGGCGGACTCGGCGCTCAGGGCCGCGTCGATCCGGGCTGCGAGGGTGAAGTCCAGGCCGGTGAGCCCGCCCGCGCTGTGGGTGGAGAGGACAAAACGCAGGGTGCGCCAGCGGATGTCGATGTCGGGGTGGTGGTCCAGCGCCTCGGCCTGTTCGGCGACGGCGTCGACGACGCGGATCGCCGCCGGGAAGTCCGGGGCGTCGGCGGTGCGGACGATGGCCTCGCCCTCCCGGGACCACCGCGGCACGTCGGTCAGGGCCGCCGCGATCTCGTCCTCGGTCAGCCGTGCTCTGCTGCTCATCGAAGCGCTCCAAGCCTGGTCGGATCCGCTGCCGGCGGATCGGCGTGCACTGCGACGAACATACGCCTGCGCCGGGGCCCCGGCCCGGTGCCGCGAGGCCGGGTTCAGCCCAGCAGCAGCTTGGTGACGGCCGCCAGGCCGACCACCACGATGACCGCGCGCAGCGCCGTGGGCGGCAGGCGGCGGCCGACCTTGGCGCCGAGCAGGCCGCCCAGCAGCGAACCGATGGCGATGAGCCCGGCGGCCGTCCAGTCGACCGTCGAGGTGAAGAGGAAGAACAGCGCGGCCACACCGTTGACGATCATGGCGAGCGCGTTCTTCACGGCGTTGATGCGCTGGATGCCCTCCTGGAGGAGCATGCCCATGAGCGCCATCAGCAGGACGCCCTGCGCGGCACCGAAGTAGCCGCCGTAGATGCCGGTGAGGAAGACGCCGCCGATCAGGACGAGGCTGCCGTCCGGGTCCCCGCCGGGGCGACGGCGGGCGGCGACGGCCTTGGCCACCCGGGGCTGGATCACCACGAGGACGAGCGCCAGCAGGATGAGCACCGGGACGATCGCGTCGAACGCGCCGCTCGGCAGGGTGATCAGCAGCACGGCGCCGACCAGGCCGCCGAGCAGGGAGGCGGTGCCGAGGCGCAGCAGGCGGCGGCCCTGGTCGGCCAGTTCACGGCGGTAGCCGATCACGCCGCTGAGCGAACCGGGCACCAGGCCGAAGGAGTTGGACACGTTGGCGGTGACCGGCGGGATGCCGACGGCGAGCAGGACGGGGAAGGTGATCAGGGTGCCGGAGCCGACGATCACGTTGATCATCCCGGCACCGACGCCCGCCACCAGGACGGCTATCGCCTCCCAGAGCGTCACGGGTCACCTCTTCCTTTCGTCCGGGTCCGAAGGGATCATGCCGGACGGTCCGCCGAACCGACCAGCCCCGACCACGATGCGGAACACCCGCCGGACACGCCGAGGGCCCGCCCCGCACCTCGTCGGTGCGACGGCGGGCCCTCCCGCGTCACCGCCTCGCGGCGGCCACTGCCTCGGTCCCGGTTTCACTGCGGCCACTGCCTCGGCCTGCGCCGCACGGCGTCAGCGCGGCCGACTCACTCCGGGTCGATCTTGCGGTACTCGCGCGCCGGGTCGACCCGCGGCCGGGCCGCGCCCTTGTCGATGTCCACCGGCCGCGGGCCGGCCGCCGGGTCGATCGGCACCTGGGTGGCGGCCGGGGCCGCCGGCGCCGCGGCCGGGACGCTGGGGGCCGCGACCGCGCCGCCGTTCGCGCCGCCATTGCCGGTCAGACCGGTGAAGGCGCCGCCGAGGCCCTTGAGCGCGTCGCCGACCTCGCTGGGGATGATCCAGAGCTTGTTGGAGTCGCCCTTGGCCAGCTCGGGCAGCGTCTGCAGGTACTGGTAGGCGAGCAGCTTCTGGTCGGCGTCGCCGTCGTGGATCGCCTCGAAGACCGTCCGGATGGCCGCCGCCTCACCGTCGGCGCGCAGTACCGCGGCCTGCGCCTCACCCTCGGCCCTGAGGACGTCCGCCTGCTTCTCACCCTCGGCCTTGAGGATCTGCGCCTGGCGCTGGCCCTCGGCGGTGAGGATCGCGGCGCGCTTGTCACGGTCGGCGCGCATCTGCTTCTCCATCGAGTCCTGGATGGAGGTCGGCGGCTCGATCGCCTTCAGCTCGACGCGGTTGACCCGGATGCCCCACTTGCCGGTCGCCTCGTCCAGGACGCCGCGCAGGCCGGCGTTGATGACCTCGCGGGAGGTCAGGGTGGACTCCAGGTCCATGGAGCCGATGATGTTGCGCAGCGTGGTGACGGTGAGCTGCTCGATCGCCTGGATGTAGCTCGCGACCTCGTACGTCGCCGCCCGGGGGTCGGTGACCTGGTAGTAGATCACCGTGTCGATGTTGACGACCAGGTTGTCCTGGGTGATCACCGGCTGCGGCGGGAACGGCACGACCTGCTCGCGCAGGTCGATGCGGTTGCGGACCCGGTCGATGAACGGGACGACGATGTTCAGGCCTGCGTTGAGGGTCCGGGTGTAGCGGCCGAAGCGCTCCACGATCGCGGCGCTGGCCTGCGGGATGACCTGGATCGTCTTGATCAGCGCGATGAAGGCCACCACGACCAGGACGACCAAAACGATAAGGACGGGTTCCACGGACTCTCCCCTAGACGACCAGGGCGGTCGCGCCCTGGATTTCGACGACGTCGACCTGCTGCCCCGGCTGGTAGACCGAGTCCGGGTGGAGCGCGCGGGCCGACCAGATCTCGCCGTTCAGCTTGATCCGTCCGCCCTCCCCGTCGACGGTTTCCGCGACGACCGCGGTGGCGCCCTGGAGCGCCTCGATGCCCATCTTGATGTTCGGGCCCCTCCTGAGCTCCCGGTAGGCGATCGGGCGGACGACCACCAGCAGGGCGACCGAGGACACCACGAAGGTCAGGGTCTGCCAGACCACCCCCGCGCCCAGTCCGGCCACACCGGCCGCGGCCAGCGCGCCGACCGCGAACATGGCGAACTCCGGCATCGCGGTGAGCACCAGCGGTATGCCGAGCCCGACGGCGGCCAGGAGCCACCACATCCAGCTGTCCACGGATCCATCCTAGGGACGAAGGGCCTTCGTGGCGGACAGTTCCCGCAGGTCCAGGGGCGGAAACCGGTCGCGCGTGCGACCGGTTCCCGTGGCGGGCCGGACGGTCGTCGGACGGGGGCTCAGCCCAGCGGCAGGCCCTGGGCCGACCAGCGGTCGCCGTGGCGCTCCAGGGTCAGCGGCAGGCCGAAGCACTTCGACAGGTTGCGGGCGGTCAGCTCGGTGTCGATCGGACCGGCGGTGAGCACCTTGCCCTGACGGATCATCAGGACGTGGGTGAAGCCGGGGGCGATCTCCTCGACGTGGTGGGTCACCATCGCCATCGCCGGCGCGAACTCGTCCTGGGCCAGCGCGCCGAGGCGGCGGATGAGGTCCTCGCGCCCGCCGAGGTCCAGGCCGGCGGCCGGCTCGTCGAGCAGCAGCAGCTCGGGGTCGGTCATCAGCGCGCGGGCGATGAGGGTGCGCTTGCGCTCGCCCTCCGACAGCGTGCCGAACTTGCGGTCGGTGAGGCTGGACATGCCGAGGCGGTCCAGCAGCGCGAGCGCGCGGGACTCGTCCGACTGCTCGTAGCTCTCCTGCCAGCTGACCGTCATGCCGTAGGCGGCGGTGAGCACGGTCTGCAGCACCGTCTGCTCGGCGGGGAGCTTGTCGAACATCGCGGCACCGGCCAGGCCGATCCGGGAGCGCAGCTCGAAGACGTCGATCTCGCCGAGCTTCTCGCCGAGCACCGAGACCTTGCCCGCGGTCGGGAACAGGTACGAGGAGGCGATCTGCAGCAGCGTCGTCTTGCCGGCGCCGTTCGGGCCCAGGATGACCCAGCGCTCACCCTCGGAGATGGACCACGAGACCTGGTCGACCAGCGCGCGCCCCTCCCGGACCACGGATACGTCCACCAGCTCCAGCACGTCGCTCATGCCTACGCCTTCCCCAATACAAGATTTTCGGCCGTCGGTGCGGGCGGCGAGCCTACTCCGGCAGCCGGTGGGCACGGGGTCGGTGCGCCGCACGCGCATGGGCAAACCTACGCCACGCGGATGACCGCCGATTCCGTAGGCTGGCCGGATGCTCGCGACTCCTGCCGACAATCCGTACGAAGAGCCCCGTTCGGGGCGGCTGACCGCCTGGGGCAACGCCCTGCTCGCCGGGCTCGTCCCGCCGGACAACGCCGCCGCGGCCGTCCTCGGCGACGACGAGGTCCACCGGGTGACCGGCCTGCCCGGGGACGAGCCGGGCGAGCAGCACGGGCTCACCTGGGCGCTCGGCCGGCTGCGGGTGCTCGGCGTGCAGGGCCTGCGGCTGGCGCTCCCCTCGGCCGGGCACCCGATCGGGCTGACCGGCCCGGCGGCGTTCAACGAGCGGGCCATGGGCGCGGGCGAGGCCGTCCTGGCGGTCGGTGCACCGCTCGGGCTGGTGCCCGAGGTCGAGGTCTTCGGCCCGGCCGGGGACCGCTCGGCGACGGTGCTGTGGCGCTGCTCGACGGTCAACGACGGCCCGCCGGCCGACGTGCCGTCCCTGCACGAGGCCGAGCGCGAGCTCGCCGACGGGCTGCGGGAGGCGACCCTCCTGCTCACCCGCCTCGACGTGGCCGGCGCCGGACCGGAGGCGCTGCAGGCCCTGGACGCCTACCGCCGCCGCGGGCACGCCGAGCTGCTCGCGCCGGGCTACCCGGCCCGCGCCGTGCGCGTGCTGGAGTCCGCCCGCCAGGTGTCCGCGCTCCTGACGATCGCCGCCGGGAGCCACGGCGCCGCCGTCAGCGCCTCGGAGATGGCCGCCCGCCAGTCCGTCCTCGACCCGCTGCGCCGCACCGCCCGCCGCGCCCAGGTGGCCGCCTACAACGCCCTCGTGGACGAGCGCCAGGACAGCTGAGCCCCACTGAGCACCTCTGAGCCTCACTGAGCTCCACGGCACCGCACCCGCGCGGGAGGTCGGACGGACCGACTTCCCGCGCGCGGGACGGGCCGGGGTGACGAAGACATGGCCGGAAAGCAGCCATGCGCGGGCCCCGCACCCGCACCACCCGACCGCGAGCCCTGCGCCAACGCCGCCCGCCTGCCACCGTGCGGAGAGGCCGCCGTGCAGAGAGGCCGCCGGAGGCCCGGCCACCGCACAGCACCGAGCTCACGCCCACCGCCCGACCAGCCCGACCGCCGCACGGCACTCGCCGGAACACCCGCGGCCGAGCCCACTGCCCCAGCGCCCGGCCACCGCACAACACCCGCGGCCGGGCCCGCCGCCCCAGCGCCCGGCCACCGCGCGGCGCCCAACACCGGGCCCGCGCCCACCGCCCGGCTTACGCCGCCACCGCGCAGCACCCAGCACCCCGCGCCCGCGCCGACCGCCCAACCCCCCGGACCGCCGCGCAGCACTCGCCGAAACACCCGCCTGCCGCCCTACCGCCAGGGATCGGCCGCCACCAGTGCCATCACCTCCGCCCGGTCGTACCGCCCGTCCTGGGCCCGGGTCAGCCCGCCCTTCGCCACGGCGGCCTCCAACCGCGCGGCCGACCAGCCCAGCTGCTCGGCCGCCTCCGCCGCCGACAGGCTCTCCGCCATCCGCTGTCGCAGCAGCGCGGCGGCGGCCTCCGCCTCGGTCTCGGCGCGGCGCAGCCGCTCGGTGACCGCCTCCTCGACGGCGGCCTCCGGCACCGCCGCCAACGCCTCGCGGCTGTAGGTGGGGTGGCCGCGGAACTCGCCGGAGGCCCGGAGCGCCCCGGCCTCGGCGAGCCGGCGGATGTCGTCCGCCGTCACCGGGAGGCCGGTGGTGTGGCCCAGGGCGACGGCGGCCTTGCCGGCGCCCACCCGGGGGACGGCGCCCAGCGCGGCCGTGAGCTCGGCGGCGCCGGCCCGCAGCTCGGCCTCCGCCGCGGCCGACCAGGCCCGGCCGTCGACGTCCGGTTCGGGGATCAGCCCGCGCTCCCGCGCCTGGTCGAACTGCCAGCGCACCAGCCCGAGCCGTCGGCGCAGGACCTCGGGACCGTAGGCATCGCGCTCGCGGGCCGTCTCGTGCGCCAGCTTCGCGGCCCGCTCCGCGACGTCCGCCGCCAGCGCGGCGGCGATGTCGGAGCGGCGTTCGAGCAGGGGCTCCACGGCCGCCGGGGACCACCGCCGGTCCTCGACGTCCGGCGGCGGCACCAGGCCGAGGTGCTTGGCCCGCTCGAACAGGCGGTGCGTCAGCTCCAGTTCGTTGGCGAGCACGACGGGCCCGTACTCGCTGCGCGGCGCGTTCATCAGGTCCTCCCCCGGGTTCGATGTCGGCGCTCAGCCTGGCACACCGCCCTGACGCCCCATCACGTCATTTCCGCCCTCCCCCTGCCGAACGGCATACGCCAGAACCGTTCCTCGCGGCCCTCGCCCCGGATTACCTCCCACCCGGCACAGCGCGACGGCACCCCTCGCACGCCCCGGCCGCACGCCCCAGCGGCATGCCCCAGCGGCATGCCCCAGCGGGACGCCCTACGCCTCCCGGCCCTCCCCGTGCCGAACGGCCCAGAGCGCGGCCTGGGTGCGGTCGGCGAGGTCCAGCTTCATCAGGATGTTCGACACGTGCGTCTTCACGGTCTTCTCCGACAGGTGCAGGCTGCGCGCGATCTCCCGGTTGGAGCGCCCGTCCGCGATGTGCCCCAGCACCTCCCGCTCGCGCTCGGTGAGCGTCCCGCCCCGGCCCTGCGGGGCGCGCGGGCCGCACGCCCCGGCCGCACGCCCCAGCGGCATGCCCCAGCGGCACGCCCTACGCCTCCCGGCCCTCCCCGTGCCGAACGGCCCAGAGCGCGGCCTGGGTGCGGTCGGCGAGGTCCAGCTTCATCAGGATGTTCGACACGT
>NZ_JBHYWI010000124.1:0-9414 GCF_042751525.1 Kitasatospora sp. NPDC059408 | reverse complement strand
TCTCCCGGTTGGAGCGCCCGTCCGCGATGTGCCCCAGCACCTCCCGCTCGCGCTCGGTGAGCGTCCCGCCCCGGCCCTGCGGGGCGCGCGGGCCGTCGTCGGAGAGGAGCGCCTCGGCGAGCTCGGGCTGGAGCAGGACGTGGCCGGCGTGGACCGAGCGGATGGCCCCGGCGAGCGCCTCCGGGTCGACGTCCTTGTACACGTACCCGGCGGCGCCGGCCCGCAGCGCGGGGACCATCGTGCGGTGCTCGGTGAAGCTGGTGACGATCAGGATCCGGGCCCGGCTGCCCTCGCCCTTGAGCGTGCGCAGCGCCTCGATCCCGTCGACGCCGGGCATCTTGAGGTCCATCAGGACGACGTCCGGGTCGAGCTCGCGGGCCCGCTCGACGCCCTCGGCGCCGTCGGCGGCCTCGCCGACCACCTCGATGTCGTCCTGCACCTCCAGGAAGGTGCGCAGGCCGCGCCGCACGACCTGGTGGTCGTCGACGAGCAGGACGCGGATCGGTGGCGTGCTGTCAGGCACCGGGGACCTCCATCTCGACGAGCGTGCCCCGGCCGGGGGCGGATTCCAGGGTGAGCCGGCCGCCGACGGCGGCGGCGCGGTCGCGCATCGACGCCAGTCCGAGGTGCTTGCCGGCCCGGCGGACGGACTCCGGGTCGAACCCCTGCCCGTCGTCCCGCACCTGGAGGACGGCCCCGCGCTCGGGCGTGCCGAGCAGGGTGACGGTGACGCGCCGCGCGCCGGAGTGGCGCAGCGCGTTGTGCAGCGCCTCCTGGGCGACCCGCAGCAGTGCGGCCTCCTGGGCGGGCGGCATGGCGCGGACGCCGTCGGCGACGAAGGCGACGTCGGCAGTGTGGGCGCGGTCGAGCACCTGGACCTGGGAGGCGAGGGTGGCGCTGAGCCCGTCCTCCTCCAGGGCGGCGGGGCGCAGTTCGACGACGACGGCGCGGAGTTCGTCGGCGGCCTCGGCGGCGAGCCGGGCGACCTCGGCGAGTTCGGCGCGGGCCCGGACCGGGTCGCGGTCGACGAGCTTGGCGGCCGCCTTGGCGGTGAGCCGCAGCGAGAAGAGCTTCTGCGAGACGGCGTCGTGCAGGTCGTGGGCGATGCGGGCGCGCTCGCCGGCCAGGGTGAGTTCCCGGCTGCGCTCGTAGAGGCGGGCGTTGGAGAGGGCGAGGGCGGCGTGGGCGGCGAGTATCCGCAGCAGCTCCTCGTCGTGGTCGGTGAAGAGGCCGCCGCCGCGCTTGTTGGCGAGGAAGATGACGCCGGTGACCTGCGGTTCGTCCTCGGCGGCGTCGGTGTCGAGGACGGGCATGCCGAGGAAGGCGTCCATCTCGGGGTGCGCGGCGGGCCAGCCGCCGAACGCGGGGGCCTGACGGACGTCGGCGAGCCGGGTGGGCCCGGTCTCGTGGAGCATCTTGGCGAGCACGCCGTGCTGCCGGGGCAGCGGGCCGATGGCGCGCCACTGCTCGTCGGTGATGCCGTCGACGACGAACTGGGCGAAGCCGCCGTGGTCGTCGGGGACGCCGAGGGCCGCGTACTCGGCGCCGAGGAGTTCCCGGGCGGAGGCGGTGATGCGGCGCAGCACCTCGCGGACCTCCAGGTGCCGGCTCATCGCGAGCAGCGCCCGGCTCACCGCCTCGATGCCGGCCAGGCAGGGGTCGCAGGCCGGCAGCCGGTCGTGGTGGGAGTGACCGACCGGTATCCGGCCGTCGAGCGGCGGACCGTCGCTGAGCGGACCGTCGCTGAGCGGACCGTCGGTGAGCGGACCGGCCGCCGGGCGGTGGTCACTGGGCGCGCTGGACATACCGCCAACCTACCGCCGCGCCCCCGGCCCCGCGTCCGTCCGCAGCCGCCTAGGTCGCAGGTCCGGGGACCTAGGCCGATGGGCCCGGAGCACGAGAGCCGGAGCGCGAAGACCGGAGCGCAAAGGCCGCAACGCGAGGACCCGCCACTCGAAGACCGGAGCGCAAAAAGCCGGAACGCGAGGACCGGAACGCGAAGAGGGGCGGCCCTCCCGGTCGGGAGAGCCGCCCCTCAGGCGGACAGGCGCGGGCCTCAGCCCTTCTGCATGACCTCGGGCTCGTGCCGGCGCTGGAGGCGCGTCACGATGATGCCGATGACGACCGAGATGGCGACCAGCACGCCGGCGTCGATCGACCACTGCGCGACGGAGTGCGTCCACAGCGGGTCGTAGTTCGGGTTCTGGAAGTCCTTGTTCCAGGGGCCCATGAGGTGCGACAGGTCGAGCGTGGTGGCCACGATGCCGGTGCCCCAGCGGGCCGGCATCAGCCAGGCGACCTGCTCCAGGCCGGGCTTGCCGAAGATCTGGAAGAGGCAGCCGGTGAAGACGACCTGGATGATGGCGAACATGACCAGCAGCGGCATGGTCTTCTCGGCGGTCTTGACCAGCGCGGAGATCATCAGCCCGAACATCATCGCGGCGAAGCTCAGCAGGATCATGCCGATCGTCATCTCGACGAGCGGGGTGTTCGCGACGATCAGACCGTGCGCGGGCAGCTTGCGCGGCAGGAAGCCGACGGCGGAGATGATCGCGCCCTGGATCACGCTGAAGATGCCCAGCACGATGATCTTGGACATCATGTACGCCGAGCGGGACAGGCCCGTGGCCCGTTCCCGTTCGTAGATCGCCCGTTCCTTGATCAGTTCGCGGACCGAGTTGGCCGCGCCGGAGAAGCAGGCGCCGATCGCGAGGATCAGCAGGATCGTCGCGGCCCCGTTGTTGAGGTGGAGCTGCGACTTGGGGTTCGGCGCGAGCCCCGGTTCGTTGGGGATCAGCACGCTGACCGCGCCGATGACCGCGGGCAGCAGCACCGACAGCGCGAGGAAGCCGCGGTCCGAGGCCAGCACCGACATGTAGCGGCGCATCAGGGTCCACAGCTGCGAGCCCCAGCTCTGCGGCTTGGGCGGCTTGATGGCCTCCTGGGCGACCTGGACGTGCTGGACCTCGCCCGCCTCGACGGTCGGGGCGGAGTACTGCTGGTAGTGCACCGAACCGCGGTAGCGGCCGGCCCAGTCGTGGTCCGGGTAGTTCTCGAAGGCCTGGAAGACGTCCGCCCAGGTCTCGTAGCCGAAGAAGTGCAGCGCCTCGTCCGGCGGGCCGAAGTAGGCCACCGAACCGCCCGGCGCCATCACCAGCAGGCGGTCGCAGAGCGCCAGTTCGGCCACCGAGTGGGTGACGACGAGGATCGTGCGGCCGTCGTCGGCCAGGCCGCGCAGCATCTGCATGACCTCGCGGTCCATGCCCGGGTCGAGGCCCGAGGTGGGCTCGTCCAGGAAGATCAGCGACGGCTTGGTGAGCAGCTCCAGGGCGACCGAGACGCGCTTCTGCTGGCCGCCGGAGAGCGCGGTGATCTTGTTGTCGGCGCGCTTGTCCAGGCGCAGCTCGTAGAGCACCTCGTCGATCCGGGCGTCGCGCTCGCGGGCCTCGGTGTCGCCGGGGAAGCGCAGCTGGGCCGCGTACTTGAGGCCCTTGCGGACGGTCAGCTCGCGGTGCAGGATCTCCGACTGCGGCACCAGGCCGATGCGGGAGCGGAGTTCGGCGAACTGCTTGTAGAGGTTGCGGCCGTCGTACAGCACCTCGCCGCGGTCGGCCGGGCGGTAGCCGGTGAGGGCGCGCAGCAGGGTCGACTTGCCGGAGCCGGACGGGCCGATGACGGCGACCAGGGACTTCTCCGGGACGCCGAAGCTGACGTCGTTGAGCAGGATCTTCTTCGCGCCCTTGTGCTCGACCTCGACGGTCAGGTGGCGGGCGGAGAAGGAGACCGCGCCGTCGTCGACGAACTCCTGCAGCTGGTCGCCGACCAGCACGAAGCTGGAGTGGCCGACGGTCAGCCGGTCCTGCGGGCCCATCAGCTGGCGCTGCACCTGCTGGCCGTTGAGGAAGATGCCGTTGTGGCTGCCGAGGTCGACGATCTCGTAGCGGCCGTCGGGCAGTTGGCGCAGCTCGGCGTGGTGGCGGGAGACCTGGAGGTCGGAGACCACGATGTCGTTGTCGAGCGCGCGGCCGATCCGGACGGTGCGCATCGCGGACGTCAGGTTGCGGATCATCGTCGGCTGCGGGCCGCCGCCACCGCCGCCGTGCGGCGGCTGGGGCTGGGGCGTGAAGCCCTGCTGCTGGGCGGGGAAGCCCTGCTGCTGCGGGAACGGCGACTGCGCGGCCTGCTGCTGCGGCAAGCCGCCCTGCTGCTGCGCGGCCCACGGCTCGGACTGCTGCTGGTACGGGTCCTGGGCCTGCTGCCCCCACGCCTGCTGCTGCGCGGCCTGCTGCGGCGCCGGCGCGTTGCTGCGGCTGGTGGCGGCCTCGTGCCAGGCAGGCGCCTGCGGGGCGGCGGACTGGACGGGTGCCGAGAAGGAGAGGCGCGGGCCGTTCTCCGGGTTGCCGAGGTTGACGACGGCGCCCGGGAACAGCTGGGCCTGCTGGGTCCGGGCACCGGCGACGTACGTGCCGTTGGTGCTGCCGTGGTCGTCCAGCTGCCAGCCGGTCCCGTTGAAGGACATGGTCCCGTGGTGCCAGGAGACCCGCGCGTCGTCGAACGGGAAGTCCGACTGCGGGTTGCGCCCGATGGTGTAGGACCGCCCCGGCTCCAGAGTCCGCTGCTGTCCGTTGATCTCAATGACGAGTTGCGGCACTGCTCGCCTGCCCCGCTCTCTCGGTCCCCCGATTGTGTCCCCCGGCCGGGGGTGCGTACTTCCTGTAACTGACGGGGGAATCATTCCAGCCGACGGACCGTCGACGAAAGTCGCCCCTGGGGACTGTGACCAGGCGGCAACGATTCGCGGACGGCGCGGTGTCCCGGGCTTCGCCGCACCCCCACGCCACCTCCCCGTCACCTGCACGTCGGCCGGTTCCCGCACACACGCTCCGGGCACCCCCGACCCGTGCGTCCGGGGGGTGGACGGGTGCCCTGCGGGCCCTTCCCGCCCGGTAGCGTGGGACCCACCATGAACGCATCGCCCTTGGCCGCTGAGCCTTCCCCCGCCTCGCAGCCCCGGACCGAGGACGAGCGCACCCTGCTCGTCAAGGTGTTCGGCAAGGACCGCCCCGGCATCACGGCCGGCCTCTTCGCCACCCTGGCCGGCTTCGGCGTCGACGTGATCGACATCGAGCAGGTCGTCACGCGTGGCCGGATCACGCTGTGCGCCCTGGTCACCCCGCCCACCGCGCCAGGCGCCGAGGGCGGCCTGCGGGCCACCGTGCACCGCTGGTCGGAGGAGCAGAAGCTCCAGGCCGAGATCATCTCCGGCATCGGCGACAACCGGCCGCGCCGCGAGGGCCGCTCGCACGTGACGGTGCTGGGCCACCCGCTGACCGCCGCCGCGGTCTCGGCGCTCACCTCCCGGATCACCGCGGCGGGCGGCAACATCGACCGCGTCTTCCGCCTCGCCAAGTACCCGGTGACGGCGGTCGAGCTGGCCGTGTCCGGTGTCGCCACCGACGAGCTGCGCGGCGAGCTGGCCCAGGAGGCGGCGGCCCAGCGGGTCGACGTCGCCGTGGTCGCGGCCGGCCTGGAGCGCCGCGCCAAGCGCCTGGTGGTGATGGACGTCGACTCGACGCTCATCCAGGACGAGGTGATCGAGCTCTTCGCGGCGCACGCGGGCTGCGAGGAGGAGGTCGCCGAGGTGACGGCGGCGGCGATGCGCGGCGAGCTGGACTTCGCCGAGTCGCTGCGCGCCCGGGTGGCGCTGCTGGCCGGGCTGGACGCCTCGGTGACGGAGAAGGTGCGCGCGGAGGTCCGGTTCACGCCGGGGGCGCGCACCCTGATCCGCACGCTGCAGCGCCTGGGCTTCCAGGTGGCGATCGTGTCCGGCGGGTTCACGCAGGTCACCGACCACCTGGTGGAGCAGCTGGGGCTGGACTTCGCGGCGGCCAACACCCTGGAGGTGGCGGACGGGAAGTTCACCGGCCGGGTGGTCGGCGAGATCGTGGACCGCGCGGGCAAGGCCCGCTGGCTGGCCCGGTTCGCCGAGCAGGCCAAGGTGCCGCTGGAGCAGACGGTCGCGATCGGCGACGGCGCCAACGACCTCGACATGCTGAACGCGGCCGGCCTCGGGGTGGCGTTCAACGCCAAGCCGGTGGTGCGCGAGGCCGCCGACACCGCGGTGAACGTGCCGTTCCTGGACACCGTGCTGTACCTGCTCGGCATCACCCGCGAGGAGGTCGAGGCGGCCGACACCGTCGACGGCGGCCCGGCCGAGTAGTCCGCCGAATGCCCGCACGGGCGGCCGGAGACGAAGGTGAGGGGCGCGCGGACCGAGTCCGCGCGCCCCTTACGTCGCTCCCGTCGAAGGAGACGTCCGGGCGTCAGTCCTGCGGCGTGTGGTAGGAGACCAGCTCGGCCACGCCCGGCTCGACGTCCTTCCAGGAGCCGCCGAAGCTGAGCACCGCGATCGCCGCCGTGGGGAAGCCGCCGAGCCGCAGCCGGTCCAGCGCGTCCCGGTCACCCGCGTCGCCGGCCAGCACCTGGGTCAGGCCCAGCACGCCCGGGTTGTGCCCGACCAGCACCACGTCCGCGTACTCCTCCGGGGTCTCGTGGAGGACGGCGATGATCTCGCCCGGGCTGGCCTCGTAGATCCGCTCCTCGTACACGGTCCTGCGGGTCCGCTTGGGCAGCTCGTGCGCCGCCAGCTTCCACGTCTCGCGGGTGCGCAGGGCGGTGGAGCAGAGCACGAAGTCGGGGTTGATCCCGGAGTCGGCCAGCCAGCGGCCGGCGTCCGGGGCCTGGTTGCGGCCCCGGTCGGCCAGCGGCCGCTCGTGGTCGTCGACGCCGTTGGGCCAGTCGGCCTTGGCGTGGCGGAGAACGATGATCCTGCGGGGCGTGTCGGCGCTCATACCCAGCAAGCTTGGCAGAAAAGCCGTCCGGGGGCGCGATGCTCCCGGTTGCCGCCACTCCCAGGGGTGGCGGGTGCCATCATGCGCCGTTCACCGGGAGTTCTCCCGCCGGACGGCCGGGGCCCGGGCCGGGTCGCGGGGCCGGTCAGCCCATGCCGGCGGCGATCGTGGCGATGATCGCCACGAGCACCACGATGCCGGCAAACGCCAGGGCGATGCGGCCGAGCTGCTTGCGGCCGTCGGTCGGGTTCGGTTCGAGAACGGGCATGTCCGGAATTCTCCCACCCCGGACGCGCCCGCCGACCCCCGACCCCTCGCCCTTGGCCGGCCCTTGACCTTCCCCGGCCCGACCCCGCCGCACAGAGCCGACCGGGCGACGGGCCGGGGAAGGTGGACGAACCTCTAGGCCTTGGCCGGCACCTTCGGCGCCAGGGCCTCGTCCTCGATGTGCCGGGCCATCGCGGCCCGCAGGCCGAACAGCATCTGCGGCACCAGCAGCAGCGCGAGGAAGCCGAGCGGCCAGTACCACTGGCCCGTCACCTGGTAGATCCGGCCGATCAGGATCGGACCCGGGATGGAGATCAGGTAGCCGACGCCCTGGGCGAAGGCGGACAGCTGGGCGACGCCGCCCGCGGTCCGGGCGCGCAGCCCGATCATCGTCAGCACCAGCGGGAACGCGCAGTTGGACAGGCCCACCAGGACGGCCCACACCCACGGCAGCGCGGCCGGGGCGAGCGCGAGCCCGGCGTACCCGGCGATGCCGCAGGAGGCCAGCACGACGACGAACAGCCGCTGGTCGCCGCGCCGGGCGGCCAGGTTGGGCAGGACGAAGGAGACCGGCACGCCGATCACCATGGTCACCGCGAGCAGCACGCCCGAGGTGCCCTTGTCGACGCCGGCGTCCTGGAAGATCTTCGGCAGCCAGCCCATGACCACGTAGGCGCCGGTGGCCTGGAGGCCGAAGAAGCAGGCCATCGCCCAGGCCGTCCGGCTGCGGGTGATCGGCAGCTTGTCGGCGGCGGGCCCGCCCGCCTTCCCGCCGCGCTCGCGCTTGGCCACGGCGACGACGGTCCAGAGCACCAGCGCCACGGCGCCGAGGACGGCCCAGACGCCGAGGCCGTAGCGCCAGTCGCCGCCCAGGGCGCTGGTCAGCGGCACGGTGACGGCGGCGGCCAGGGAGGTGCCGGCCGACAGCGACATGGAGTACAGGCCGATCATCGGACCGACCTTGGCCGGGAAGTAGCGCTTGATCACCACCGGGATCAGCACGTTGGAGACCGCGACACCGGCCAGCGCGAGCGCGGTGAGCAGCAGGAAGACCGCGGTGCCGCCGGCGAAGGAGCGGGCCAGCACGCCCGCGGTGATCGCGCCCATGCCGGCGGTGATCACCGCGATCGGGCCGATCCGGCGGGCCATCGTGGGCGCGGCGAAGCCGAACAGGCCGAAGCACAGCGACGGCACGGCGGTGAGCAGTCCGGCGACCGTGGCGTTCATCCCGAGGCCGGAGCGGACCTGGTCGAGCAGTGGCCCGAGGCTGGTGACGACGGGACGGAGGTTGAAGGCGGCGGCGGCGATCGCGACGGCGAACAGTCCGACGACGAGGGGGCTGGGGGTGGCGGTGGGCCGCTCGGTCTGCGGCCGCACCTCGGTTCGGGGGGTGGTGGTGGTGTCTGCTGCGGGAGGCATGGGCACCATCATAGAATGATGGGATGAATTGACGCACCACGGAATTGGCATGATGTGCCGACCGTTCATCCACCGGCCCGCCGGAGTCCACCGGGCCCCGTCCACCGCCCCGAAGCCGCTAGGAGTCCCCCGTGGCGCTGTCCTCGCCGAGGCGCACCCCGCTGTCCGACCAGGTGATCGCGCAGTTGCGCGCCCAGATCACCTCCGGCGAGTGGCCCGTCGGCTCGCGCATCCCGACCGAGGCCGCCCTGGTCGAACAGCTCGGCGTCGCGCGCAACACCGTCCGCGAGGCCGTCCGCGCCCTCGCCCACAACGGACTGCTCGACATCCGCCAGGGCTCCGGCACCTACGTCCTCGCCACCAGCGAGCTGGCCGGCGTCATGCACCGCCGCTTCGCCGACGCCGACCAGGCGCAGGTCGCCGAGCTGCGCGCGGCCCTGGAGACCTCCGCCGCGGGCCTGGCGGCCGTCCGCCGCACCCCGCGCGACCTCGGCCTCCTGGACGCCGCGCTGGCCCGCCGCGAGGCCGCCTGGCACTCCGGCGACGCCGAGGACTTCGTCCAGGCCGACGCCGCCTTCCACCAGGCCGTGGTCGCCGCCGCCCACAACGACGTGCTGGCCGCCGTCTACGCCGACCTCGGCGAGGTGACCCGCGCCCACTTGCGGCACGACGTCGGCCCCGAGCTGATCGCCGAGCGCTACATCGGCCACGACACGATCCTCGACGCGATCCGGGCCGGCGACGCCCAGCGCGCCTCCGTCGAGGCTGGCCGGGCGATCGGGGCCTGCGGCACCGCCGACGCCTGATCCGCCCGCCACGGGGAAGCACGGAGAACGCCGGGAAGGCCGGAGAACGCCGCTGCCCGGCACCCCCGCGG
>NZ_JBHYWI010000123.1:0-22034 GCF_042751525.1 Kitasatospora sp. NPDC059408 | reverse complement strand
CCCGGCACCCCCCACCCACCCGAAAGCCCACGACCCCCCAAGCCCCGCGCAGCGGCCCCCATCCGCCCCACCCCAGTGGCACCCACCCCTCCCCCATGCGAGTGTGGCGGACAGCACCAAGGACCCCTCCCGGTAAGACCCGCACGGTAAAGGGATGAGCGATGGAACGACCCCGGATCCTGATCGTGGGCGGTGGCTTCGCCGGCCTGGAGTGCGCCCGCCGCCTCGAACACAAGCTGGCGCCCTCCGAGGCCGAGATCTCGCTGGTCACGCCGTTCAGCTACCAGCTCTACCTGCCGCTGCTGCCGCACGTCGCCGCCGGCGTCCTGACGCCGCAGTCGGTGGCGGTGTCGCTGCGCCGCAGCCTGCGCCGGACCCACATCGTGCCCGGCGGGGCCATCGGGGTGGACCCGGTGTCCAAGGTCTGCGTCGTCCGGAAGATCACCGACGAGGTGATCGCGCAGAAGTACGACATCCTCGTGCTCGCCCCGGGCAGCGTCACCCGCACGTTCGACATCCCGGGCCTCACCGACTACGCCCGCGGCATGAAGACGCTCGCCGAGGCCGCCTACGTCCGCGACCACGTGATCGCCCAACTCGACCTGGCCTCCACGACGCTGGACCAGAACGAGCGCGAGTCCCGGCTGCAGTTCGTCGTGGTGGGCGGCGGCTACGCGGGCACCGAGACGGCGGCCTGCCTGCAGCGCCTGACGACCGCCGCGGCCCGCCGCTACCCGCGGCTGGACGCGCGGCAGATCAAGTGGCACCTGATCGACATCGCCCCGAAGCTGATGCCCGAACTCGGCGACGCCCTCGGCACGGCGGCGCTGGAGGTGCTGCGGGCGCGCGGCATCGAGGTGTCGCTGGGCGTGTCGGTGGCCGAAGTCGGCGCCGAGTCGGTCAAGTTCACCGACGGCCGGGTGCTCCCCTGCCGGACGTTGATCTGGACGGCGGGCGTCGCCGCGAGCCCGCTGATCGGCACGCTGGACGCGGAGACGGTGCGGGGCCGGATCGCGGTGACGGCGGAGATGCGGGTGCCGCAGTTCGACGGGGTGTTCGCGCTGGGCGACGCCGCGGCCGTCCCGGACCTCGCGAAGGGCGACGGCGCGGTGTGTCCGCCGACCGCCCAGCACTCGGCCCGGCAGGGCCGCGCGGTGGCGAACAACGTGATCGCCTCGCTCCGCCACCAGCCGCTGGAGCCGTACTACCACAAGGACTTGGGCCTGGTGGTGGACCTGGGCGGCAAGGACGCGGTGTCGAAGCCGGTCGGCGTCGAGCTGCGCGGGGTGCCGGCGCAGCTGGTGGCCCGCGGCTACCACCTGATGGCGATGCGCACCAACGTGGCGAAGTTCCGGGTGGGCGCGAACTGGCTGCTGAACGCGACGGCCGGCGACGACTTCGTCCGCACGGGCTTCCTGGCCCGCCAGCCCGCCCGACTGCAGGATTTCGAGTACACGGACGCGTACTTGACGAAGGATCAGGTCCGCGCACACGCCCAGGCGCTGCTCGCGAAGGGCTGAGGACCCCGAGGGGCCCTGGCCTCCCCCGTTCCACACGGGGAAGCCCAGGGCCACGTCGCGCCACGTCACATCGGGTCACATCACGTCACATCGCAGAACGTCACTCGGCGGCCAGGTACATCCCGCTCGCGTCCTGCCCCGCCGTGTTGCGGCACGCGTAGTTCCCGCTGCTCCGCGCGAACAGCTGGGTGAGGCAACTGCCCAGCGCCTGCTGCCCGTAGTAGTTCGGGTGCATCGACTCCTGCAACGCGCCCTGGGTGGTGTTGAGCCCGCCGTCGAGGAAGCGCGCCCACTCGCTGGTGGCCGCGGACGGCGCGGCGTCCGTGGTCGGCTGCCGGGTGGCCGTGGAGCAGACCTCGCGCCCCTGCAGCATGTCGGAGAGGTCGAGGAACTGGACGCCCTTGGCCGCGGCGACCTGCGCCAGCGCCTTGGAGACCTGCGGCACCATCGAGTCGCGCGCCCAGTCGGCGTCGCCGTCCCAGAACGGGCAGCCGCCGGTGTTGGAGCGGGTCCAGCCGCTCTCGGGGTAGCGTATCTCGGAGCTGCGCGGGATCGGGGACGGGTAGGACTGCAGCACGAGACGGTAAGTCCCCTGTCCGTAGCCCGCGTTGGACATCACGGCACGGATCTCGTCGATCGCCTTGCCGACGCCGGCCATCGCCGCCGGCATCTTCGAGTCGATCGCGGACTGCTGCGAGCCGTGGCAGTAGCTGTACCAGACGAGGTAGTCCTGGACGCAGCTGGAGATGACGCCGGAGAACCCGAGGTCGTTGCCGCCGATCGACAGCGTGATCAGCTTGACGTTGTTCTGCGCGGCCACGGCGGCGAGCTGGTCGGCCTGCGGCGCCTCGCCCTTGAGCGACTGGCCGCCGCTGGAGGCGCGGAAGACGTTGTTGGTGACGGCGCCCGAGCAGGCCAGGTTGATCTGCTTGGCCGCCACCGAGGACGCACCGGTCACCTCGGCGACGTCGGAGCGGTCGCAGCCGTTGGCGGCGGTGGCACCGTAGACGGCGCTCGGGTCGTAGGAACTTCCGTTCCAGGCACGGTCGGTGCCGCTCCGGTCGCCGCTGCCGTCGGCGGAGTTGCCCATCCACCGGCCGGCTTCGCCGGAGATGTAGCTGTCACCGAGCGTGACGCTGGCGGTGGGCCCGCTCGGCACCGCGGCGGAGGCGGCGGAGGCGGGCGCGGCGACGGCGACACCGCCGCCGATCGCGAGCGGGAGGGCGAAGGCCGCGGTGAGCAGCCTGCGGGCGAGTCGCGGGGTCGTGCGGGTGTTTCTCGAACCGTTTTCGGGCACGGCGGAACTCCTGCGGCTCGGTCTCCCCGTGGTGTGGGGACGGGAAGACGCGTGTGAGGGTAGGCCGCCGGCGCCGGTGGCGCGATGAAGATGGCATGACAGAGCTGGTTACCGCTAGGTACGTGCAGCAGGTTTCCCGCTTTGTTACCCACGGGTTCAGACCAGCCCCCACCCGCTCGGCCACCGAACCCCCTCCCCGAACCCCCGCCCCGAACCCCCTCCCCGGCCACCTGCACCTGCCGCACCCGCACCCGCCACACCCGCCGCACTCACACCAGCCGCGACCCGCCCCCGCCCGCCCCGAGCACCGCCGCGAGGTCGTCCGCCAGCCGCGGCGCCTCGTCCGGCCGGAGGTCGGCCGTGGTGATCCGGATCCCGGGCGGCGACTGGATCCGGTACCGCGCGCCGGGCGCCGCGACCCATCCGCGCTGCACGAGCGCGGTGAGCGCGGAGGTCTCGTCCGGCACGGGCACCCAGACGTTCAGCCCGCTCTCGCCGTGCGCCGCGATGCCGCGCGCCGCGAGCTCGCCGAGCAGCGCGTCCCGGCGGGCCCGGTAGACGGCGGCCACGGTGGCGACGGGCGCCGCGTCGGTGCGCCAGAGCTCGGCGACGGTCCGCTGGAGCAGGTGGCTGACCCAGCCCGCGCCGAGCCGCAGCCGCCCGGAGACGCGCCCGATGGTGTCCGCGTCACCGACCGCGACGGACAGGCGCAGGTCGGGCCCGTACGCCTTGGCCGCCGAGCGCACGACCGCCCAGTGCCGCGAACCGGCGCCGGCCAGCGGGTGGTAGGCCTGGTCGACCATGCCGTGCCCGTGGTCGTCCTCGATCAGCAGCACGTCGGGGTGCCCGGCCAGCACCTCGCGCAGGGCCGCGGCCCGGGCGGCGGTGAGTGCGGCGCCGGTCGGGTTCTGGGCCCGGCTGGTGACGATCACGGCGCGGGCGCCCTCGTCGAGCGCCGCGGCGAGCGAGTCGGGCAGCGGGCCCTCGTCGTCGAGCCGGACGGGCGCGGGCCGCAGGCCCATCGCGGGCAGCAGATCGAGCAGGCTGCCCCAGCCCGGGTCCTCGACGGCCACCGCGTCGCCGGGGCGCAGCCGGGTGCCGAGGATGCGCTCGACGGTGTCGAGGGAGCCGGAGGCGACGGCGATCGGGCCGCCGGGCAGGCCGTCGGCCTCGAAGGAGGCGCGGGCGAGGGCGAGCAGGCCCGGGTCGACGGAGGGGTGGCCGTAGAGGACGGGTTCGGCGCGGGCCGCCTCCGCCGCGGCGGCGAGGGCCGGGGCGAGGTCGGGCAGGAGGGCCGGGTCGGGGTTGCCGGCGGACAGGTCGCGGGCGTGCGGGGGCACGGGCACGCGGATCTGGTCGCGGGTGGTGAGGGCGGGCCGGGGCAGGATGCGGCTGCCCTTGCGACCGGCGGTCTCGATCACGCCGCGGTCGCGCAGCAGGCGGTAGGCGGCGGCGACGGTGTTGGCGTTGACGCCGAGCTCGGCGGCGAGGTCGCGCAGCGGGGGCAGCGCGGTTCCGGGCGCGAGCTGCCCGCCACTGACGCCCTGTTCGATGTGGGCCGCGATTTCGCTGGCGCGTCGCCCTTTCAGCGGATAGTCTCCTAGCACAAAGCAAATTATGCACTAGTACATAGAGGTTTGTCATGTCGGTCCCTGCCACGGACAGCACCGCGTCGCACAGCACCACGTCGGACGCCACCGCCGCCACCACCGCCGCCGGTGCCACCTACGCCCGCACCGCCCGCACCACGCCGACGCGCTACAAGGACCGCGCCACCTGGGAGCGGGACGCGATCCACGCGATACTCGACAGCACCTACCTGTGCCACCTCGGCTTCGTCGCCGATGGCGCACCGGTCGTCCTGCCGACGATCTACGCCCGCGTCGGCGACCACCTCTACGTCCACGGCTCGACGGGCAGCCGCCCGATGCGCGGCGCCAAGGACGACGAGGGCCTGAAGGTCTGCGTCACCGTCACCCTCGTCGACGCGCTCGTGCTGACCAAGTCCGCGTTCAACCACTCCGTCAACTTCCGTTCGGTGGTGGCGCACGGCACCGCCCACCAGGTCACCGACCCGGAGGAGCTGAACGTCGCCCTGGACGCGCTGGTCGACCAGACCGTCCCCGGCCGCTCCGCCGAGGTCCGCCCGGCCAACGCCAAGGAGCTCGCCGCCACCGCCGTGATCCGCCTCGACCTGGACGAGGTCTCCGCCAAGTCCCGCGACGACGGCGCCAACGACGAGCCGGAGGACGTCGACCTGCCCTACTGGGCCGGCGTCGTCCCCGTCACCAGCGGCTTCGGCACCCCCGCTCCGGCCGCCTCCACCACCGTCCCGCTCCCCGCGCACCTGCGCGAGCTGGCCGGCTGACGAAGGCACCCCGCCGATGCACGACCAGACCCAGACTCAGACCCAGAACGAGAACGAGAACGCGTCATGCTGATCCGCTCCTGGGACCGCGGCGACGAGGCCGAGTGGCGCGCCTGGCTCGCCGAGGGCCGGGACTTCGGCCTGCTCGCCGCCAACGGCGGGCAGGGCGAAGGCCCCGTCCTGGTCCCGACGCACTTCCTGCTCGACGCCGACCGCGGCGAGATCCTGCTGCACCTCGCCGCGCCCAACCCGCTGCTCGCCGCCGTCCGGGCCGACCCGCACGTCACCCTCGCGGTCACCGACGGCTACGCCTTCGCCCCCGGCCACTGGCGCGGCGCACCCGGCACGCCCACCAGCTACTACGCGTCCGTCCACTTCCAGTGCACGGCGGAGATCGTCGAGTCGGCCGCGGGGAAGGCCGAGATCCTCAACCGCCAGCTGGCACACTTCCAGCCCGAGACCCCGGACACCCGGGTCGTCCCGGGCGAGGGGGAGTTCTCCCGGCTGCTCCCGGGCCTGCGCGGACTGCGCCTGACGGTCCTCCAGGTGCGCGCCAAGTTCAAGTACGACGACAAGAAGCCGGCCGACGAGCAGCACGCGATCGCCGACCGCCTCGCCGAACGCGGCAGCGGCCAGGACACCCTGGCCCGCACCCAGCTGCTGCGCCGCAACCAGCGGCGCACCGCCGGCTGAGCCCGCGTCCAGCGCCCGACCACGGGCCCAGCGCCCCGCGCCCGACCACAGGCCGCACACCCGGCCACCCGCCTGACACGGCATCACCCGATCGGCCCACGAAACCGGGCCTCGGCCCCCCGCCACTGGTCGAATGTGAGACGTACCCTGCCCGCCCGGCGGAGCCGGCGGCCCCGCACGCCGCCGTCCCCGCCGGGCGGGCCCGTCCACCTCGGGGAGCGCGCGTGTCCACAACCAACACCCGGTCCACCGCCGGAGAGGCCCACCTCGGACACGTCGTGTTCATCTCCGCGGCCGCGGCGATGGGCGGCTTCCTGTTCGGCTACGACAGCGCCGTGATCAACGGCGCGGTCACCGGCATCCAGAAGCACTTCGGGGTGGGCAACGGCGAGACGGCGTTCGTCGTGGCCATCGCGCTGCTCGGCTCGGCCGCCGGCGCGGTGGCCGCCGGCCGGCTCGCCGACCACCTCGGCCGGGTGCGCACGATGCTGCTGGCGGCGACGCTCTTCGCGATCAGCGGCCTCGGCTCGATGTTCCCGCCGAGCATCCAGGTGCTCGCCACCTGGCGCGTGGTCGGCGGCGTCGCGATCGGGATCGCCTCCGTCATCGCCCCCACCTACATCGCCGAGGTCGCCCCGACCGCGTACCGCGGCCGGCTCGCGTCGTTCCAGCAGATGGCGATCGTGCTCGGCATCACCGTCTCCCAGCTGGCGAACTGGGCGCTCAACCAGGCCGCCGGCGGCGAGTCCACCGGCCACCTCGGCGGCGTCCAGGCCTGGCAGTGGATGCTCGGCGTCGAGACCATCCCGGCGCTGGTGTACGGCCTGATGGCGCTCGCCATCCCCGAGTCGCCGCGCTTCCTGATCGCCGACCACCGCGAGGCGCAGGCCCGCAAGGTGCTCAGGGAGGTCGAGGGCGAGGACGTCGACCTGGACGCCCGGGTCGCCGAGATCCGCGCGGTGCTGGAGTCCGCGCACAAGCCGCGGCTGAAGGACCTGCTCGGCGGCCGCTTCGGCCTCCTGCCGATCGTCTGGGTGGGCATCGGCGCCTCGGCGTTCCAGCAGTTCGTCGGCATCAACGTGATCTTCTACTACTCGTCGCTCCTGTGGCAGTCGGTCGGCATCAACGAGTCCAACTCGCTGCTGATCAGCCTCTCCACCTCGATCGTCAACGTGATCGGCACGGTGATCGCGATGGTGCTGGTGGACCGGATCGGCCGCAAGCCGCTCGCCCTCGCCGGCTCGATCGGCATGGCGCTCGCGCTCGCCACCGCCGCCTGGGCGTTCTCCTACCGGCACGGCACCGGCGACACCGCGACGCTCGACAACACCCACGCCACCGTCGCCCTGGTCGCCGCGCACGTCTTCGTGCTCTGCTTCGCCTTCTCCTGGGGCGTGGTGGTCTGGGTGCTGCTCGGCGAGATGTTCCCCAACCGGATCCGCGCCCTCGCCCTGTCCGTCGCCGCCTCCGCCCAGTGGATCGCCAACTGGGCCATCACCGTGAGCTTCCCGGACCTCGCCGACTGGAACCTCTCGGCGACGTACGTGATCTACGCGGCCTTCGCGCTGCTCTCCATCCCGTTCGTGGCCTTCTGCATCAAGGAGACCAAGGGCCGCGCCCTGGAGGAAATGGGCTGACCCCGACCCCCACCGACGCCCCCCAACGGTCCCCACCGACGACCGCCGCAGGACGACCGCCGCACGCGGCCCGACCCACCGAGAGGAAGCCATGCCAGACCAGGGCGGCTCCCGGCAGAACCTCACCTTCCCGAGCAACGGCCGCACCGCGCACGGCTACCTGGCCCGCCCGCCCCAGGGCGTCGGCCCCGGCCTCGTCCTCGTCCAGGAGTGGTGGGGCCTCACCACCCACGTCGCCACGATGGCCGACCGCTTCGCCGCCGAGGGCTTCACCGTCCTCGCGCCCGACCTGTACGGCGGCGCGACGACCCACGACGGCGCCGAAGCCGCCCGCCTCAAGCGCGAGCTGCCCGTCGAGCACGCAGTGACGGACCTCGCCGGCGCCGTCGACCACCTGCTCGCCCTGGACGGCGTCGTCGGCGACGCGGTCGGTGTGGTCGGCTTCTGCATGGGCGGCGGCTTCGCGCTGCTGCTGGCCGCCCGCGCGGGCGACAAGGTGGCCGCCGCCGTCCCCTTCTACGGCCTCCCGCCCGACCCGGACTTCGACTACCGCGGCCTCACCGCCCACGTCCTCGGCCACTTCGGCGAGCACGACCGCTCGATCCCGATGTCCGCCGTCGACGAGGCCGCCACCCGCATCGGCGAGGCCACCGACATCCGCCCGGAGATCCACTTCTACCCGGCCGGACACGCCTTCATGAACGACGAGAACCCGCTCGGCACCTACGACGCCCTCCAGGCCCGCACCGCCTGGCGCCGCACCCTGAGCTTCCTCCGGGGCCACCTCGGGTGACTCCCGCACCCGGCTCCGCGAGCGCCCCCTGCGCCCCGCGTGCGCCCTGCGTCCGCCAGGTGGTGCGCAACCACCGGCGCACGCGGTTCGTCCGACCAGGTGAGTCATTCACCACCACCTGGGGGGCCACTGGTGCCGAAGCCTCTGCTGTTCCTAGACGTCGACGGCGTCCTCAACCCGGTCTGCCCGCACCCGGACGCCGGGTTCGACGCCCACACCCTGCTCGGCTACTCGGTCCTGCTCTCCGCCCGCCACGGCGACTGGCTGCGCGAACTCGCCGACACGTACGAACTCGTGTGGGCCACCACCTGGGAGGAGCACGCCAACACCCACATCTCCCCCGCGATCGGCCTGCCCGAGCTCCCCTTCGTCCGCTTCACCGGCTACGTCCCGCAGCCCGGCGACCCGCGCGTCCCCCTCATGCAACTGTTCTCGTCCCGCAAGTGGGCCCCACTGCTGCGCTACGCCGGAGGCCGCCCGTTCGCGTGGATGGACGATGTCATCCCCCAGCGCCTGGTACGCAATTCACTGTGGCGCCGCGACCGCGTCCTGCTGCGCATCGACCCCGGCCAGGGCCTGGAACGCCGCCACGTCGACCGGCTCCTCGCCCGCCCGCCGAGGTCCCAGAGCAAGCTGACGCTCAAGGGGTAGGCAGCACAGGCTCAAGGAGTAGGAAGCTAGCTCAAGGAGTGGGCACCAGGCTTAAGGAGTGGGCAACCAGCTGACGTGCCCGGCGAGCAGCGCGTACCCGACGAAGGCCACCGTGTCGATCAGCGCGTGCGCCACCACCAGCGGCATCACCCGCCCCCACCGCCGGTAGGCCAGGCAGAACACCGCGCCCATGACCATGTTGCCGACCAGCCCGCCGACGCCCTGGTACAGGTGGTACGAGCCGCGCAGCACCGAACTCGCGACCAGCGCCGCCGGCCACGACCACCCCAACTGCCCGAGCCGGCGCAGCAGGTAGCCGAGGACGACGACCTCCTCCAGGATCGCGTTCTGCCACGCGGACAGGACGAGCACCGGCACCCGCCACCACACGTCCGGCAGCCCCGACGGCGCCACCGTCAGGTTGTACCCGGCCGCCTGGGACGCCAGGTACAGCAGCAGCCCGGACCCGCCGATCGCGGCGGCGACGCCCGCGCCCCGCCCGAGGTCGCGCAGCTTCTGCCGCAGGTCGAAGCCGAGCACGCGCAGCGTCACGCCCTCGCGCACCAGCAGGTAGCCGACCAGGACGACGGGCATCAGCCCGCGCCCGATGTAGTAGAGCTGCCAGGTCAGGTCGAGCCACGGCCGCCCGGGCGCCCGCGAGCCGTTCAGGGTCGCGACCTGCTGGCCGAGCGAGAGCGGCGCGGTGAGCGAGCCCGCGAAGTCGATGACCGCGCTGATGCCGCTGGCCCCGAGCGACAGCCCGAGGACGATCAGCAGCTCGGCACCGAGCAGCCGGCGCGTGGGCCGGGCGGTCCCCGGTTCGGTCGGGACGGTGGTCACGGGCGGGCTCCAGTGCGGCGATCAGGCCTCCGGCCGTCGGCCGACCACCGGGGCGATCATCCTGACACAGCGGCCGCGCGATCCGGCCGGCGGGCGCTGGTGCCGTGGCCGGACGGGTCCACCACGTTGCGCCCCCCGGCCACGGCGTTACCCCACCGGCCAGGTGTGCACCGGCTCGCCGCCCCGCATGTGCTCGATGTACCGCCGGGTCATCGCCGCGAGCGCCGCGGGCCGGTCCATCCCGTACCGTTCCCGCAGCCGGTGGAAGGTCGCGCTCTGCCAGGCCGCGCCGTTGGTCCGCCGCAGGCAGCGCTGCTCGATGATCCCGAGGTAGCGGTCCCGGTCGGCCGGCTCCACGCCCCACGCGTCCAGGCCCTGGTAGGCCATCGGCAGCAGCTCGCCGAGCACCAGGTCGACGGCGGACACCGTGGTCAGCCCGCCGCCGCGCCCCGCCCGGCCCGAGCGCGGCCACTGGAAGACGGCGTCGACGCCGTACCGCGCCGCCTGCCGGAAGTTCTCGTCCGCCCGGTCGAACGGCAGCCTGGTCCACACCGGCCGCGACTGCTCGGCCAGCACCCGCACCACCCCGTAGTAGAAGGCCGCGTTGGCCAGGGTGTCGGCGACCGTCGGCCCGGCCGGCAACGCCCGGTTCTCCACCCGCAGGTGCGGCACCCCGCCGCTCACGTCGTACACCGGCCGGTTCCACCGGTAGATCGTCCCGTTGTGCAGCCGCATCTCCGCCAGCCGGGGCGCGCCGCCGGAGGCCAGCACCTTCAGTGGGTCCTCGTCGTCGCAGATCGGCAGCAGCGCCGGGAAGTAGCGCAGGTTCTCCTCGAACAGGTCGTACGCCGAGTCCACCCAGCGCTCGCCGAACCACGTGATCGGGCGTACGCCCTGCGCCTTGAGCTCCGCCGTACGGGTGTCGCAGGCCTGCTGGAACAGCACCGGCCTGGTCTCGCGCCACAGCTCCCGCCCGAACAGGAACGGCGAGTTGGCGCCCAGCGCGAGCTGCGGCCCGCAGATCGCCTGCGCCGCGTTCCACACCGAGGAGAACCGCTGCGGCGTCACCTGGAGGTGCAGCTGGAGCGAGGTCGCCGCCGCCTCCGCGACCATGGTGATCGACTCCAGCTGGAGGCGCTCGACGCCCTCGATGTCCAGCGAGATGTCCTCGCCGCGGGCGGCCAGGATCTGGTCGCTCAGCAAGCTGTACCGCTGGTTGTGGGACATCGCGTCCAGCCCGGTGTGGTCGTGCTCCAGCGTCGGCAGGATGCCCACCATGACGATCCGCGCGCCGGCCTCGGCCGCCCGCCGGTCGGCGTAGCGCAGCCCGGTGTCGATCTCCTCGCGCAGTTCCTCGAAGACGTGCCCGCCCAGCCGGTGCGGCGCGATGTTCACCTCGATGTTGAACCGGCCGAGCTCGGTCTGGAAGTCGCTGGAGCCGATCGAGCTCAGCACCTGCGCGTTGCGCATCACCGGCAGGCCCTGCTCGTCGGCCAGGTTGAGCTCGATCTCCACGCCCATCACCGCGCGCGGGCGGTCGAAGCGGTCCTCCTGCAGCATCCGCCCGAGCGCGTCGAGGCAGGCCTGGAGCTTTCGTCGGTACAGCTGCCGGTCCGCCAGATCCGCACGCGTCGCCACGACCTTCTCGCCCATGGTCCCCTCCTCCTGAGCCACCGGCCGACCGACCGTGCCAGACATCATGCCCGCCCGGAAGATCGATACCCGAAGGCGTGTACTGGCTTGCAATGCAAGGAAACTGACGACTATTCAGAGTATCTGCCGACTTGCCCGACGCCACCGCCTGTGATAAACAGGTCACCCTGCGCACCTGTTCGATAGAATTCGCACTGCGCTCCGGCCGGTCCGCCCCCCGCCCCGAGGCCCTCGTCGAGGGCGGCGACCGCGCCGGCTCCGCGATCCTGCACAACCGGACACGGCCAGGTCCCGTCACCGTTGACACACCGCGCCACGCCGGTATGCCGCACTCGCACGCCGATCTCACACGGAGAGGCGACCTCGCCATGACACTGCAGACCCCGCAACCCCCACCGAGCGCCCTGCGCGCGGTCCTCGCCGCACTCGACTCGGAGACCGCGCTGCGCCAGCCCGCCGCCGCAGCGCTGCGTCATCCGGCCGGCCCTCTGCTGCCCGCCCACCCGCTCGCCGTCCACGTCCTGGACGGCCCGCACCCCGAGCTCACCGCCGCCCGCCGGACGGGCTGGCGCTTCCTGATCAAGGACGGCGCCGACGTGGCCGCCGCCGCCGAAGTGGTGCTGGACATCGAGGGCCACACCTTCTCCCACTTCACCGCCGGCCCCTACCTGGACTCCACGGTCCGGGCGCTGCGCCAGGCCTGGCAGCTCGCGCAGGGCTCCCGGGTGCGCCACCAGCCCCGCCTGCTGACCTTCCCCGGCCAGTACGCGACGGCGCTGTGGCTGCACAGCCCCGACACCGGCCCGGCCGCCGACCTCCTGATCCCGCTCGCCCCGGCCCCGCTCGGCGTCACCGCGCACCGCGCGTACCCGGCCGCCGAACTCCTCCCGCTGCTCGCACGCGCCCCCCTCGCCAAGCCGCTGCTCCTCGGCACCTCCTGACCCGGACACCCCTGGCGACACCCCCGACCCCAGGGCTCTCCGGACCTCTCACCCACCCGGACGGGTCACCGTCCATGGCCCTGATGGGTCACCTTGCGCCTGACCCGTCTGTGCGTATTTCGCCACCAGCCCCACCTGAACGGGTGATCTCTGCGCGGGAGTTGTGGCGCATGTCACCAAATCGCTGCGCGCACGTCCGCAGATGCCGACACTGGGAACCAGCGTGGAAGGACCACCTGTCCTACCCACTTGAGCGCCGCTCAACACCTGGTCGGCGCGCGGACAGGATCCGACTGCGCGGCGGTTCCCGACGGCTCGCCGTCGGCGGCCGCCCCACGGGGAGGATCGCAGAGCGAAGCGAGGGTACGCATGTGCCAGCACCGTCCTGAGTGCCCGTCGGCCGAGTCCGAGGACCGCGAGGCTGCCGTCCCGGTGGCCTGCCACCCGGAGCAGGGCTGGAGCCTGCTCTGCAACGGTGTCCTCATGTTCGAGGACACCGGAGAGCTGCTGCCCGACGGCCGGGTGATCGCACCGCGCCGCCCGGTCGCCCACGCGGCCTGACCCGCAGTCCGACCCGCGGCCTGACCCGCGGTCCGACCGTACGCACGCCACCATCAGCGGGGGACAGTCCACGAGAACGGGGCAGGGCCCCGGCGAACGTACCGCCGGGGCCCTGCCACTCACGCCTGCCGGATCCGGCTCAGACGCCGTACTCGTCCAGCGGCGGGCACGAGCAGACCAGGTTGCGGTCGCCGTACGCGCCGTCGATCCGGCTGACCGGCGGCCAGTACTTGTCCGCCGGGTTCACGCCCGCCGGGAAGACGGCCTCCTGCCGCGAGTAGCCGTGCGCCCAGTCGCCGGCCAGGGTGGCGGCGATGTGCGGGGCGTTGCACAGCGGGTTGTCGTCGGCCGCCCACTCGCCCGAGCCGACCTTGTCGATCTCGGCGCGGATCGCGATCATCGTGTCGCAGAACCGGTCGATCTCGTGCAGGTCCTCGGACTCGGTCGGCTCGATCATCAGCGTGCCGGCCACCGGGAACGACATCGTCGGCGCGTGGAAGCCGTAGTCGATCAGGCGCTTGGCGATGTCGTCCACCGTCACGCCCGTCTCCTTGGTGAGCGGACGCAGGTCGATGATGCACTCGTGCGCGACCAGCCCGCCCGGCCCGGTGTAGAGCACCGGGAAGTGCGGGGCGAGGCGCTTGGCGATGTAGTTGGCGTTCAGCACGGCGACCTGGGTCGCGTGCTTGAGGCCCTCGCCGCCCATCAGGCGGACGTACGCCCAGGAGATCGGCAGGATCGCGGCCGAGCCCCACGGCGCCGCCGAGATCGGGCCGACACCGGTGGCCGGGCCGGCCTCCTCCTGCAGCGGGTGGTTCGGCAGGTACGGCGCCAGGTGGGCGCGCACCGCGACCGGGCCGACGCCCGGGCCGCCACCGCCGTGCGGGATGCAGAAGGTCTTGTGCAGGTTCAGGTGCGAGACGTCCGCGCCGAACTTGCCCGGCTTGGCGAGGCCGACCAGGGCGTTCAGGTTGGCGCCGTCCACGTACACCTGGCCGCCGGCCTCGTGCACCAGGGCGCAGATCTGGGTGATCTCGGTCTCATAGACGCCGTGGGTGGACGGGTAGGTGACCATCAGCACCGACAGGCTGTCGCGGTGCTTCTCGATCTTGGCCTTCAGGTCCTCGACGTCCACGTCGCCGTCGACGAGGGTCTTCACCACGACGACCCGCATGCCGGCCATCACGGCGGAGGCCGCGTTGGTGCCGTGCGCGGAGGACGGGATCAGGCAGACGTCGCGCTGGGTGTCGCCGTTGGCGTGGTGGTAGGCGCGGACGGCCAGCAGGCCGGCCAGCTCGCCCTGCGAACCGGCGTTCGGCTGGATCGAGACGGCGTCGTAGCCGGTGACCTCGACCAGCTGCTGCTCCAGCTGGCGGATCAGGGTCAGGAAGCCCTGGGCCTGGTCGATCGGCGCGAACGGGTGCAGCTGGCCGAACTCCGGCCAGGTCACCGGCTCCATCTCGGTGGTCGCGTTGAGCTTCATGGTGCAGGAGCCCAGCGGGATCATGCCGCGGTCCAGCGCGTAGTCCCGGTCCGACAGGCGGCGCAGGTAGCGCAGCATGGCGGTCTCCGAGCGGTGGCTGTGGAAGACCGGGTGGGTGAGGTACTCGTCCTCGCGCAGCAGCGCGGCGGGCAGCGCCTCGGCGGTCTCGGCGGCCTCGACGGCGGGCACGCCGAACGCGGCCCAGACGCCGGCCAGGTGCTCACGGGTGGTGGTCTCGTCGGTGGAGACCGAGATCCGGTCCTCGCCGTCCTGGTACACGTTGATGCCGTTGGCACGGGCGGCGGCGGCGATCTCGGCGGCGCGGCCCGGGACGACGGCGGTGACGGTGTCGAAGAACTCGCCGTGCAGGAGCTCGACGCCGCCGGCCCGCAGGCCCTCGGCGAGGGCGGCGGCGTAACGGTGGGTGCGGCGGGCGATGTCGGCCAGGCCGTCCGGGCCGTGGTAGACGGCGTACATCGAGGCCATGACGGCGAGCAGCACCTGGGCGGTGCAGATGTTGCTGGTGGCCTTCTCGCGGCGGATGTGCTGCTCGCGGGTCTGCAGCGCCAGGCGGTAGGCGCGGTTGCCGTCCGAGTCGACGGAGACGCCGACCAGGCGGCCGGGCAGCGAGCGGGCGTACTCGGCGCGCACCGACAGGTAGCCGGCGTGCGGGCCGCCGAAGCCCATCGGCACGCCGAAGCGCTGCGAGGTGCCGCAGGCGATGTCGGCGCCGAGCGCGCCGGGCGACTTGAGCAGGGTCAGCGCCAGCAGGTCGGCGGCGACCGCGACGATCGCGCCGAGGCCGTGGGCCTGCTCGATGACGGGGGCGAGGTCGCGCACGACACCGGTGGCACCCGGGTACTGGAGCAGCACGCCGAAGACGCCGCGCTCGGCGATCTCGGCCGGGATGCCCTCGGAGAGGTCCGCCACGACGACCTCGACACCGGTCGGCACGGCACGGGTGTTGATCACCGCGACGGTCTGCGGCAGGGTCTCGGCGTCGACGAGGAACACGCCGCCCTTGACCTTGGTGACGCGGCGGGCCAGCGCCATCGCCTCGGCGGCGGCGGTGGACTCGTCGAGCAGCGAGGAGCCCGAGGTGGGCAGGCCGGTCAGGTCGGAGACCAGGGTCTGGAAATTGAGCAGCGCCTCCAGGCGGCCCTGGGAGATCTCCGGCTGGTACGGGGTGTACGCGGTGTACCAGGCCGGGTTCTCCAGGACGTTGCGCAGGATCACCGGCGGGGTGAAGGTGCCGTAGTAGCCCAGGCCGATCATCGGCTGGAGCACCTGGTTGCGGCCGGCCAGTTCGCGCAGCTCCGCGAGGACCTGGGCCTCGCTGCGGCCGGCGGGCAGGTCCAGACCCGTGATGGAACGGATCGCCTCGGGCACGGCGGTGGCGGCGAGCTCGTCCAGCGAGCCGTAGCCGACCTGCGCCAGCATCTTCTCCTGCGCGGCGGCGTCGGGGCCGATGTGGCGGTTCTCGAAGGGGCTGGCCTGCTCGAGCTCGGTGAGGGTGACGGCGCCGCTCGGGCGTCCCGCGTTCGACTGGGCGTTCATGGTGGTCGAGGCCTCCTGGTCACGGACCGGCGGGGGTACGCACGCCGGTCGGCCTGCACCGCTGCGGACAGCGGGTGGGCCTGGTGGCGGGCGGACCCGACAGGCCTCCCCCTCTGTCATCGGGACCTGAGAGCTTCGCCCGCGCGGCGCGCCGTGGGCGCTCCGCCGGCTTGCACCGTCGGTGAGGGTGGTGGCCGTCGGCTCCCTCGCCGGCGGTCCTGCCCTGCTTTCCAGAGTGACCTATCCCACACGGTACGGATGCCTGAGAGATTCCGGGGAGGAGTTGCTCCTTCGGCGCCCCGACCAGTGGCTTTCGCCTTCGGGGACTCTCCCGAGCGGGCTCGGCGGTCGCGGCCCAGGGTACCAGCGGGAGCCCGTTCGATCACGGGTGTGTCCGGTCACCCGGGGTCTACGCGCGTCCCCCGAACGGCCCACCCCGCAGCCCGTCCGGACGCACCCCGCTCGCGGCCGTCCGGTTGATGGCTTTTGGTGTGAAGTGGCGGACGGCACGGCTGCTCCGGCCGCCGTCCTGCGGGAGTTCCGCAGGCGCAGCGCACTGGAGGAAAGAGTGCAAACCGATATCGACCCCCGCGACCTCATCGGCCACAAGGCGGTCGACCGCAACGGAGACAAGATCGGCACGGTCGACGAGGTGTACCTGGACGACGCCACCGGCCAGCCCGAGTGGGCCGCCGTCCGCACCGGCATCTTCGGCCGGGACGCCTTCGTCCCGCTCACCACGAGCGAGTTCTCCGGCGACGAGCTCCGCGTGCCGTACGACAAGTCGCTGGTCAAGGACTCGCCGGACTTCGGCGTCGGCCAGCACCTGTCGCCGGCCCAGGAGCTCCAGCTCTACCGCTACTACGGCCTCGACACCCCGGTGAACGGCCGGCCGGTGAACGGCGACGCCGGACCGCCGCAGCCCGACCTCGACTTCGGCACCACCGCGGCCGCCGCCACGACGACCGTCGCCCCCATGACCACGACCACCCTCACCACCGCTCCCACCACGACCGCCACGGAGGCCCACGTGCGGACCCTCAGCACCCCCGCGCCGACAGCCGCCCCGATGGCGGCCGCGACCACGACCGCCCAACCCCCCGTCGCCCAGCCCGCCGTCCAGCCCAAGCCCCAGAACGCCCCGGCGACCGAGGCCCCGTCCGCCCCCAGCGGCCCGGTCGAGATCACCTGCCGCGAGGAGCGGCTGGACATCACCACCGAGTGGCACGTGCTGGGCACGGCGAAGCTGCGCAAGTACGTGACGAGCGAGCAGGTCGAGCGCCGGGTCCCGGTGGTCCGCGAACGCGTCCGGGTGGAGCGGATGCCGGTGGGCGACGCCGAGCGGGCGGCCCTCACCGAGAAGGAGATCGCCGAGGCGGTGGAGGAGGTCACCCTGCGCGAGGAGCGCCCGGTGGTCCGCAAGTACCTCGCCCCGATCGAGCGGGTCCGCCTCGTCGTCGAGCGCTACACGGCGGAGGAGGTCATCCACGACGAACTCCGCCGCGAGAACGTCGAGGTCCACGACGACACCCCCGCCACCCCCAACGGAGCCCCCAACGGCACCCCCACCCCCAACGGCGCCTCCCTCCGCCCCCTGTCCTGAACCGCACCACCCAAAGGCTCCCGGCCCCCACCGGGAGCCTTTGCCATGCCCACCGCCTCCCCCACCCCAACTCCCCACCCCCAGCCCGACCACCCCCGTCCGCCAAACCACACGACGCCCCACCCGACGACCCCCCTCCGCCAAACCACACCACTCCCCCCAACCCCCCCCCCCCAGCCCGCCGCTGGCGCCCCCCACCCCCGCCCGACCACCCCCCTCTGCCAAACCGCACCACTCCCCCAACTCCCCACCCCCCAGCCCGCCGCAGGCGCCCCCCACCTCCACCCGACCTCCATCCGACCACCCCCCTTTGCCAAACCTTAACCACTCGATATTTGACACTCTGAAGTATCTCCCTGCATGGTTATTTCAGTTCATTCACTATGTACGGGAGGAAGCAACCGTGAGTGAGGCACCACAGCCCACCACCGCGGCCGAGAAGCAGAGCACCACCCGGGTCCTGCCGGCCCTCATCCTGGCGATGCTGTCGTTCAGCGTGGTGCAGACCGCGGTCGTCCCGATCCTGCCGTCGCTGGCCAAGGAACTGGACGTCTCCGGCTCCAACATCACCTGGCTGATGACCGCCAACCTGCTCTCCGCCGCCGTGCTGACTCCCCTCCTGGGCCGCTTCGGCGACCTCCGGGGCCGCAAGCCGATGCTGCTGATCTCGCTGGCCGGTCTGGTCGCCGGTTCGGCGCTCGCCGTCAGCACCCACTCGTTCAGCCTGCTGATCGTCGCCCGCGTCCTCCAGGGCGCCGGCGGTGGCGTGATGCCGCTGGCGATCAGCATCGTCCGCGACGAGCTGCCCAAGCAGAAGGTGACCGGCGGCGTCGCCGCCATCAGCGCCTCGATGGGCGTCGGCTCCGGCCTCGGCCTGGTGGCCACCGGTCTCCTGCTGGAGCACTGGAACTACAAGTCGATCTTCTGGATGGGCCTGGTCTTCGGCCTGATCGCGGTCGCCCTGGTCGCCTTCCGCGTCCCGTCCGACCCGGTGACCGACAAGGAGGGCGGCGCCGACCCGCTCGGCGCCCTCACCCTGGCCGGCTGGCTCTCCGCCCTGCTGGTCGCGGTCAGCCAGGGCAACCACTGGGGCTGGACCTCCACCAAGACCCTCGGCCTGTTCGCCGTCGCCGCCGTCGTGGCCCTGATCTGGGGCGTCATCGAGGTCAAGGTCAAGCACCCGCTGGTCGACCTGAGCATGATGTCCCGCCCCGCGGTCGCCTTCACCAACCTGGCCGGCCTGCTGATCGGCTTCGGCATGTACGGCTCGTTCATGGTGATCAGCAACTTCGCGCAGACCCCCGAGAAGCTGGCCCACTACGGCTTCACCGCCACCGTGCTGCACGCCGGCATCATGCTGCTGCCGTCCGCCATCGGCTCGATGGTGGCCGCTCCGGTCGGCGCCATGCTGATCGCCCGCCGCGGCCCGCGTCTGCCGCTGGTCCTCGGTGGCGTCCTCGGCGCCGTCGCGATGGCCTACCTGGCGCTGCGCCACAGCCACGAGGGCGACATCTACACCGCCTCCGCCATCTTCGGCCTCGGCATCGGCCTCGCCTTCGCCGCGATGCCGGCGTACATCAACGGCGCCGTCCCGGTCGAGCAGAGCGGCATCGCCAACGGCATGAACTCCGTGCTGCGCACCGTCGGTGGCGCGATCGGCACCGCCGTGATGACCGCCATCCTGACCGGCGACACCATGAAGCTCCCGATCAAGATCCCGGTGCTGCTGCCGACGCTGGACGCCTACAAGCACGCGTTCTGGACCACCGCCGTGGTCTGCATCATCGCCGGTGTCGTGCCGTTCCTGATCCGCACCGTCAAGTCCTCCGCCCCGGTCACCGCCTCCGGTGCCCAGGCCGGGCAGATCCCCAGCGACGAGCTGGTGAAGACCGACGCCTGACGAGGCGTCCGCCCCCGCGCTCAGGGACAGGGCGCGGGGGCCCGGACCTCACACGGTCGGGAGGGCATCGCGACCGCCCGAGGCCCGGTAACGGAATGCGGCCCCACCTGGTACTCCCCTTCCAGGTGGGGCCGCAACGCGTTCTCAGCCCTCGTCCTCGGCGCCCTCCTCGGCGTCCTCCTCGCCGTCCTCCTCGGCGCCCTCCTCGCCGTCATCCCCCACGTCCTCATCGGCACCCTCCTCGGCCCCGGCGCCGAACCGCCGGCCGCCCCAGTCCTCGCCCTCGACCAGCGGCAGCGGCCGGGCCGCCTCCAGGTCGGGATCGTCCACCGAGAAGGTCCGCACCCGCCCCGGCTCACTCCACGGCGTCTCGAACCGCACGGTCACCCGCCCGACGCCACTGCCCTGCACCCACCCGGGCCCGTACTCCGCGTGGTGGACGTCCTGCCCGGGCATCCAGCGCCGCAGGACGGGCTCCTCCGGCTCCTCCGCGGCCCCCGCGCCCTCCTCGCCGCCGTGTTCGAGCGCGGCCTCCTCCCGGACGGCCTGGGCGAACAGGTCCTCCTGGGTGTAGTCGGCGAGCTGCGAGACCCCGACGCCGAGCAGCCGCACGCCGCCCGTGATGTCCACCTGGGACGCCAGCCGACGCGCCGTCTCGGTGATCACCGTCTCGTCGTCCGTCGGCCCGCGCAGCGTCTCCGACCGGGTGAGCGTCGAGAAGTCGAAGCGGCGGACCTTGAGCACCACCGTCCGCCCCGAGCGCCCCGCGGCCCGCAGCCGCCGCACGCACCGGGCGGCCAGCACCTCGACCTCGCGCAGCACGCGGTCCCGGTCGGCGAGGTCCACCTCGAAGGTGTCCTCCACGGAGACCGACTTGGCGTCCTGGTCGGCCACCACGGGCCGGTCGTCCAGCCCTATCGACATGGCGTAGATACCGCTGCCGTGGGCCTTGCCGACCAGTTGGACGAGCTCCGCCTCGCCCGCGTCGGTGAGGTCGGCCACCGTGACCAGCCCGGCCCGCCGCAGCACCTGCTCGGTGGCCGGCCCGATCCCGGGCAGCGCCCGCACCGGCATCGGGCCGAGCACGGCCCGCTCCTGCCCGGGCTCGATCAGCACCAGCCCGTCCGGCTTGGCCCGCTCGGAGGCGATCTTCGCCATCAGCTTGGACCCGGCCGCGCCGACCGACCCGGTGACCCCGGTGTGCCGACGGATGTCGGCCCGCAGGTCCTCCCCGAGCGCCAGCACCAGCCGCTCCCCGGTCTGGTGGTCCGCCTCCCTCAGTGCCGGGCCGTACGGGCCGGCCTCCAGGTCGACGAACGCCTCGTCCAGGCTCAGCGGCTGCACCAGCGGCGACAGCTCCCGCAGCAGGCCCATGACGATGTCGCTGACCTGCCGGTAGGCCTCGAACCGCCCGGTCAGGAAGGCCGCGTTCGGGCACAGCCGGCGCGCCTGCGCCGTCGGCATCGCCGAGTGCACCCCGAACTTCCGCGCCTCGTACGACGCGGTGGAGACGACCCCGCGCCCGCCCACCCCGCCGACGATCACCGGCTTGCCGCGCAGGCTCGGCTTGGCCGCCTGCTCCACCGCCGCGAAGAAGGCGTCCATGTCGAGGTGGATGATGCTCGGCAGTGATCGCACGCGCCGATCATGCCGCACGGGTCCGACAGTGCGTGCGAACCCGGCCGCACCCCCGCCTCGCCCCGGCCGCGCCCCCTCCGATACCCCGCTCCGCTACCCCCTCCGCTACCTCTTGGCGGCCTGCGCCAGCGCCTTCGGGATCCCGTCCTCCTTGGGCCCGAGGAACACCGGGTCCGGCCGCATCCAGGCGCTCAGCGCCGCCTTGCCGGCCCCCGGGATCTCCCGCAGGCCGCCGTACAGCCACGTCACGTCGTGCAGCTCCGGCACCCCGACGGCGTACGACTCGATCCCGGCCGCCCGGCACAGCGCCAGCGCCCGCCGGACGTGGAAGTCCTGGCTCACCAGCACCGCGCGGTCCACCCCGAAGACGCGGTGCGCCCGGGTGCAGGAGTCCCACGTGGTGAAGCCCGCGTAGTCCCGGACCACCCGGTCCTGCGGGACGCCGTGGTCGACCAGGTAGCGGAACATCGCGTCGGGCTCGCTGTACTCCACCCGCCCGTTGTCGCCGGTCACCAGGATCGCCTGGACCTTCCCCTCCCGGTAGAGGTCCAGCGCCCCGACCAGGCGGTGCTCCAGATAGGGCGTCGGTTGTCCGCGGTCCAGCCCGGCCCCGAAGACGACCGCCACCGGCGCCGAGGGCGCGGACTCCACCGTGCCCACCCGGTCCCCCGCCGTCAGCCACAGCCAGGACATCGGCGCCAGCGCCACCGCGCAGCAGAGGACGGCCAGTTGGTAGATCCTGCGCTGCGTCCGCCGCTGCCGCAGCCGGACGGCCCACTGCTCGGCCCGGCGCCGCAGCAGGCCCGCTATCCCGGAGCCGACGCTCACGTGCCCTCCCTAGATCGTTCCACCAGGCACCACGACGAGGCCGCGGGCCCGGACGGTTCCCCGTCCGGGCC
>NZ_JBHYWI010000122.1:0-22650 GCF_042751525.1 Kitasatospora sp. NPDC059408 | reverse complement strand
ACGGAGCACCCGGCCGACCGCCTTTCCCGGACGGACCACCCGGTCAGGTCGCCGTCGGCGTCCCCGGACGGCTGGAGTGGCCGCCGCCCGACAGGTCGGCCAGCGGGCCGCTGCCGAGCACCCCGCCCAGCAGGCCGGAGCCCGAACCCGAGCCGCTGGGGCTCGGCTTGGAGCCCGTGCCCGAACCGGCCGGGGCCGGCGTGGAGCGCTGGGCGGGCGTCCCGCCGGCCGGCTGCGCGGCGGCCGTGGGGGCCGACGCCGGGGCCGAACTCTGGCCGCCCTCGGCCTTGGTGGAGTGCTTGGCGCTCGGCGTCGGGGTGGCCGGGTGCGAGGCCGCGGGCGAGGACGCCGCGGCGGTCGGGCTGGCCGCCGGGGTGGCCGGGCGGGACCCGGCCGGTGCGGGCTGCGTGGACGTGCCCTGACCGCCCGCGGCGCCGGACGGGGAGCCGCTCGGCCAGACCGGCGTGCCGTAGTCGCCGGTCGGGCGGCCCGGGGCCTGGTGCGGCCGGGCGCTGGTGCGCACCGCCGCGCCGAGCATCGAGCCGAGCAACAGGGTCAGGCCGACGACGACCGTGGTGACCACGGTGCCCCGCCGCAGCACCCGGCGGCGCAGCGCCCCGGGCGCGCCCGAGCCGTACCGCCGCCAGGCCTCCAGGTTGAGCCGTCCGTCCAGCGAGGCGAACGGCGCCCCGGCGATCAGCAGCGGGCTCCACGCGGCCAGGAAGATCAGGTCGGGGGTGTCGTACACCGGGACGGCCCGCCAGCTGACCGTGAACAGCAGCGCCGCGGAGAGCAGCATCGCCGCGCCGGCCGCGAGCCGCTGCCACAGGCCGAGGATGGTCAGCACGCCGACCACGATCTCGGTGAACGACACCACCAGGCCGGAGCCGACGGGGTGCGCCATGGCGAAGGCGAGCAGCGGCTCGGCGACCTTCCACGGGTGCAGCGAGGCCAGCCAGCGCATCATCGAGCCGCGTTCGCCGCCGTCGAAGTACACCGGGTCGCAGAGCTTGCTGAACCCGGCGTAGACGGACAGCGAGCCGAGGACGGCGCGCAGCGGCAGGAGCACCAGGCCGAGGTCGACCCGCCGGCCGGGGTACCAGGGCTGCTTGCCCTCGGCGTCGGCGGCGGAGACCTCGGGCAGCTCGCCGCTCGGGGTCCAGCCCTGCGGCGCGCCGATCGGGCCGACGCCCGCGTCGGTCGCGGTGCCGGCGCCCTCGCGCGGCTGGCGCGGGACGGTCCGGGCGCCCGCGAGGCCCGGGATCACCTGGGTGTCGTCCTCGGCCAGGCCGACGCCGCCCGGGGAGCCGCTGAGCCGCACGGCTTCCAGGAGCTGGGTGGCCGCGAGGTCACCGGGGGGCGCCTGGCCGGTCCACGTGACGGCGGTGACCCGCCCCTTGCGGCGCGGCGCCCCGCCCCCGGCGGCCCCCGCCATCGCCGGGACGGCGGAGGCGGGCACGACCACCTGCGGGGTGACCAGCGGACGACGGATCAGGCCCTGGCTCGCGTAGGGGTCCCCGAACGCGGCGCCGGTGGAGAGCGCTCCGGCGGGGGCGTCGATCAGTGGCTCCACGGGGGCGCCGAGCCGGAGCCGGAAGCTGGCCTGGGTGCTGCTGAGGCGGGCCGGGTCCGACTCCACCTTGACGGTGTTGAGGCCCGGGTCCGCGTCTATCCCGGTACTGCCGCCGCCGAACAGGGGCCGCCGTTGTGTTCTGGTGTCCACGCCCGTCTAACCGGGTGACGGCCGCTTAGGACACTCTCCCGGGTGGATATCCGGCGCCCACTTGAAGTGATCATGAGAAAAGCGATCGGACCCGGTCGGGCCCGATCGCTTCTCACCCGGTTCACGGAGAATTCGGAAGATCTCCTGCGCGCCGGTCACGTCCTGTGCTCTGCGCAACCGGCGGCCGGCGGCTCAGCGCTTGGCGCCTCAGCGCTCGGCGCTCAGCCCACAGCCCTCAGCGCTCAACCCTCAGCGCTTGGCGCGCAGCCGCGCGGCCTCGTACAGCACGATGCCCGCCGCGACGCCGGCGTTCAGCGACTCCGTCAGGCCCGACATCGGGATCCGCACCCGGATGTCGCAGGTCTCCGAGACCAGCCGGGACAGGCCCTTGCCCTCGCTGCCCGCGACGACCACGACAGGGCCGGTCAGCACGTCCAGGTCGCCCAGCTCGGCCTCGCCGTCGGCGGCCAGGCCGACGACCATCAGGCCGGCCTTCTGGTAGGCCTCCAGGGTGCGGGTCAGGTTGGTGGCGCGGGCGACGGGCAGCCGGGCCGCGGCGCCGGAGGAGGTCTTCCAGGCACCGGCGGTCATGCCGGCCGCGCGGCGCTCGGGGATGACCACGCCGTGGGCGCCGAAGGCGGCGGCGGAGCGGACGACGGCGCCGAGGTTGCGCGAGTCGGTGACGCCGTCCAGCGCGATGATCAGCGCGTCCTGGCCGGCGTCGGAGGCGTCGACCAGGAGGTCGTCGGGGTGCGCGTACTCGTACGGCGGCACCTGGAGCACCAGGCCCTGGTGGTTCATCCCGCCGGTCATCTGGTCCAGCTGCGGGCGCGGGGCCTCCATCAGCGGGATGCCGCGGTCGTTGGCGGCCTGGAAGGCGTCGCGGACGCGGTCGTCGGTGTCGATGAACTGCTGGACGTACAGCGCGTTGGCCGGCACGTCGCCCTGCAGGGCCTCGACCACCGAGTTGCGGCCGAAGACCAGCTCGGCGCTGCCCGCGCCGCCGCGGCCGCCGCGACCGGCACCGCCGGCCCGGCGCATGCCGGCGCGGGCCTTGGCGTCGCGCTCGCGCTTGACCGCGGCGTTGGCCGCGCGCTGCTTGGGGTGGCCCTTGCGCTCCTCGCCGGGCGGGGTCGGGCCCTTGCCCTGGAGCGCCTTCCGGCTGTGCCCGCCGGTCCCGACAGACGCGCCCTTCTTCGATCCGGGGTTGCGGCGGTTCCTGCGCTGGCTGTTGCCGGCCATGGCTGTACTTCCTGTCTGTCCGGCATGCCCGGCCGCCCCGCTCTGTCCGGCGGCGGCTGACGGCATGCGCTACGTCATGCGGGAGGGCCGCACCGGTCCGGCACGGCCCACCCTCACCCCGATCGTCAGATGGGGTTACTGGTTGTTGATCGTCCAGCGCGGGCCGGACGGGGTGTCCTCGATCGCCAGCCCGGCCAGGCCGAGCTGGTCGCGGATGGCATCCGCGGTGGCGTAGTCCTTGCGCTCGCGCGCGGCCTGCCGCTGGTCCAGGACCAGGCGGACCAGCGAGTCCACCACGCCGTGGAGGTCCTCGCCGCGCTCCGTCCCGGCCCACTGCGGGTCGAGCGGGTCGAGGCCCAGCACTCCGAGCATCGCACGGACCTCGGCCAGACGCGCCACCGCGTTCTCCTTGTCGTCCGCGTTCAGGGCGCTGTTGCCCTGGCGGACGGCGGTGTGCACGACGGCGAGGGCCTGCGGCACGCCCAGGTCGTCGTCCATCGCCTCGGCGAAGGCCGGCGGCACCTCGGGCGCCGCGTCGACCTTCCCGAAGCGCTCGACGGTGCGCTGGACGAAGCCCTCGATCCGGGCGAACCCGGCCTCGGCCTCGCGCAGCGACTCCTCGCTGTACTCGATCATCGAGCGGTAGTGCGGCGCGCCCAGGTAGTAGCGCAGCACGATCGGCCGCCAGCGCTGGACCATCTCGGAGACCAGCACCGAGTTGCCGAGCGACTTGCTCATCTTCTCGCCCGCCATGGTGACCCAGGCGTTGTGGACCCAGAAGTTGGCGAAGTCGTCGCCGTAGGCCTTGGACTGGGCGATCTCGTTCTCGTGGTGCGGGAAGATCAGGTCCAGCCCGCCGCCGTGGACGTCGAAGGCGGGGCCCAGGTACTTGTGGGCCATCGCCGAGCACTCCAGGTGCCAGCCCGGGCGGCCGCGGCCCCACGGGGTGTCCCAGCTCGGCTCGCCCGGCTTGGCGGACTTCCACATCGCGAAGTCGCGCGGGTCCCGCTTGCCGGTCTCGCCGTCGCCCTCGGGCTGGCGCAGGTCGGCCAGCTTCTGGTTGGACAGGGCGAGGTAGTCCGGGTACGAGCGCACGTCGAAGTAGACGTTGCCGTCGGCCGCGTAGGCGTGGCCCTTCGCGATCAGGCCCTGCATCATCTCGATCATCTCGGGGATGTGCCCGGTGGCCCGCGGCTCGACGGTCGGCGGCAGGCAGCCGAGGGCCGCGTAGCCGTCGTTGAAGGCGCGCTCGTTCTCGTAGGCGATCTGCCACCACGGGGTGCCGAGCTGGCGCTCCTTGGCGATCACCTTGTCGTCGATGTCGGTGACGTTCCGGGCGAACGTCACCTGGTAGCCGCGGTAGGCGAACCACCGCTGCATGATGTCGAAGTTGAGCCCGGACCGGATGTGCCCGATGTGTGGCGCCGACTGGACGGTAGCGCCGCACAGGTAGATCGAGACACAGCCCGGTACAAGCGGGACGAAGTCGCGTACCTGGCGGGTGCTGGTGTCGTACAGGCGAATGCTCACAGCGTCAAGCGTAGTGGGCACGAGGGGGTGCCCCGCCACATTCCCGGTCACATTCCCGGTGAACGGCGGGCCGGCGGACCCGGAGGAGGGTCAGATGTTGCCGACCACCTTGCGCGGGCTGAGCCGCACGACCACCCGGACGTCGTCCGGCCCGTCGAACTTGTAGACCTCCTCGCCGCGGTACTTGCCGGCGAGCTCGTCGATCAGCTCGCGGCCGCCCTCGGTGGTCATCGTGACCGAACCGCGCACCTCGAAGTACTCGTACGGGCTCTCCGGCGGGTTGACCACGAGCGTGATGCGCGGGTCCTTGACGAGGTTGAGGTGCTTGCGGCGGCCCTCGACGGTGGAGAACAGGACGTCCTCGCCGTCGCGCTTGACCCAGACCACGGAGGACTGGGGGCTGCCGTCCGGCTGGATCGTCGAGACCACGGCGAAGCTCTTGGCGTCGATCAGGGCCTTGGCACGGTCGGAGAGTTGCGAAGCCACGGGGGAACCTCTTCTCGTCGGCGGCTGGTACGGGCCCGGCACGCGGCACTGCGCGGCCTGCGCGGGCCCGCATCGCACACTATCGACTCGGGCCCCCGCACGGCCTGTTGAACACTCGTCAGGCCCGGGTTATTCCCGGCCCGCCGGACCCGCCGCGCTCAACGCCGCTCGTACACCAGGGCGGTGGCGATCGCGGCCAGGCCCTCGGCCCGGCCGGTGAGGCCGAGACCGTCGGTGGTGGTGCCGGAGACGGACACCGGCGCGCCGGCCGCCTCCGACAGCGCGGCCTGCGCCTCGGCCCGGCGCTTGCCGATCTTCGGCCGGACACCGATCACCTGGACCGAGACGTTGCCGATCTCGAAACCGGCCTCGCGCACCAGCCGGGCGGCCTCGCCGAGCAGCTTCACCCCGGACGCGCCGGCCCACTCGGGGCGGTCGGTGCCGAAGTGGGCGCCCAGGTCGCCGATCCCGGCGGCCGAGAACAGCGCGTCGCACGCGGCGTGCGCGGCCACGTCGGCGTCCGAGTGCCCGGAGAGCCCGAACTCGGCGTCCGGCCACTCCAGTCCGGCCACCCACAGCGGGCGCCCGGCCTCGAAGGCGTGCACGTCGGTGCCGACGCCCACGCGGGGAACGACGGGGGCGGTCCGGTCGGCAGGCGCCGGCCCAGCGGACACGGGCTCTGCGGACACCGGCTCTGCGGACAGCGGCTCAGTAGGCATCGGCGGCCCTCCTGCGGGCGAGTACGGCCTCGGCGAGCACGAGGTCCAGCGGACGGGTGACCTTGAACGCCTCCTCGTGACCGGGCACCACGACGACCCGGCCGCCGAAGCGCTCCACCAGGCCGGCGTCGTCGGTCACCGGCGGCACGCCGGTGCCGCCCGCGGCCTCCTCGGCCAGCGCCTTGGCGTGCACCTCGGCCAGAGTGGCCCGGTCGAAGCCCTGCGGGGTCTGCACGGCGCGCAGGGTGGCGCGGTCGGGCGTGTCGAGGACGGGCTCGGGCCCGCCCGGGTTCGACTCGACCCGCTTCACGGTGTCGGCCAGCGGCACCGCGGGCACCACCGCCACGGCCCCGGCGCGGACGGCGGCCGCGACCGCGTCCACCACCTCGACCGGGACGAGCGGGCGGGCCGCGTCGTGCACGAGGACGATCTCGACGTCCTCCGGGATCGCGGCCAGGCCGAGCCGGACGGACTCCTGGCGGGTCGCGCCGCCGGCCACCACGCGGATGTCCTTGCCGTCCAGCCCGTGGCTGTCCAGCAGGGCGACGACCTCCGCCACCCCGTCGGCCGGTGCGGCGACCACGACCAGGCCGACCGCCCGGCTGCGGGCCAGGGCCCGGACGGCGTGCACCAGGAGCGGCACACCGCCCAGTTCCCGCAGGGCCTTGGGGGCGCCGGGCCCGAGCCGCTCACCGCGTCCGGCGGCGGGCACCACTGCTGCTGCGACTGCTGCTGACGCGTTCAGGTTTCACTCCTTCGGCGAAGTGGGTATGGCCATGGCGTGCACGACGGGCGCACGGACCCCTTCCGAAGAACCACCCGGTCCGCGGCCCACACGATCCGCAGAAACGGTCTTGCAGGCCTGGACCGGCTCGGGCGGGAGGCGTCGTCCGGACACGCCTCAGCGCCCGAAGTACCAAAGCACCGCTTCCCGGATACGTCCGGGAGCGGCGCGCCGGCACCGGGCGCTGTGAGCGTTGGGCGGCAGCCCGACCGCACTACGAGGCGAGGACCTCGTCGAGCAGCGTCTCCGCCTTGTCCTCGTTGGTGTTCTCGGCCAGCGCGAGCTCGCTGACGAGGATCTGGCGCGCCTTGGCGAGCATGCGCTTCTCGCCGGCCGACAGGCCGCGCTCGCGCTCGCGGCGCCACAGGTCGCGCACGACCTCGGCGACCTTGATGACATCGCCCGAGGCGAGCTTCTCCAGGTTCGCCTTGTAGCGACGGGACCAGTTGGTCGGCTCTTCGGTGTACGGTGCGCGCAGCACCTCGAAGACCCGGTCCAGACCTTCCTGGCCGACCACATCGCGCACGCCGACGAACTCCGCGTTCTCGGCGGGCACGCGGAGCGTCAGGTCTCCCTGCTGCACCTTGAGCACCAGGTAGGTCTTGTCCACACCTTTGATCTGGCGAATTTCGATGGCCTCGATCAGCGCGGCCCCGTGATGGGGGTAGACCACCGTGTCGCCAACCTTGAACGTCATGTGACAGGACCCCTTCCGTGGCTTTCCAGAATAACACGCTTTTCGGCGCACCCGAAGGGCGTTTTCGCAGGTCAGGGCGGGTCTCGGGGCTTGACAAGCACCCCCATGACGTGCTGCGACCGGTGTTCGACAGCGGCTTCCCGCAGGTCGGAGGCGGTTCCGGCGCCCGGCGAAACGTGTCGCAACACTCCCGAAACCATGATTGGATCTTGAGTTTTCGCCGTTTATCGGGCCGTTTCCGGATCGTTATTCGATCTTGGTCGAAGCTTGTCCGCGCGTCGCCGCCCGAAAACGGCCCCCGGGGGCACGGCCCGAACGGCGCGATCACGTGGCGCGGGCACGTCACATTGCGGCCGGACGGACCCGCATACCGCCCCGGGAGTGCGACACGGGGACCACCCCGTGAGGACCGCATAAGTGAGGTCGATAATCTGAGACCTGACCTACCGACACGTGACCTAGGGAGAAGCCGCCGCCGTGAGCCGCAGCCTTCGACGCGGCAGCATCGCCGCCCTCGCCGCCTTCGCCATCGCTTCGCTGTCCTCCTGCGCGGCCGGCAACCAGCCGGACACCCTGCAGATCAAGCCGGACAGCGCCGCGGCGACGCTCGGCACGAACGTCCGGTTGAACAACATCGTCGTCGTCACCGCGGCCAACACCTCGGGCGACTCGACCGGGCCCGCCAACGTGACGGTGAACATCAGCAACACCGGGGCCGACCCGGTCGAGCTGCAGTCCATCACCGTCGGCAGCGGTGCCGCCGCCACCTTCGCCGATGCCGCGGGCGCCCCGCTGAGCAGCATCGTCGTCCCGGCCGGCGGCGCCGTGCTGCTGGGCGGCGGCGGCAACCCGTCCGCCAGGCTCGCTTCCGTGGGCGTCAAGGTCGGCGGCATGGTGCCGACGACCTTCGCGTTCAAGGACGGCCAGAAGGTCGACGTCCAGGCCGGCGTGAGCCCGGCCAACGAGAAGGGCCTCTACGACGGCTTCGGCCCGACCGCCTCGCCGGTCGCCGTCCCGGGCAAGGGTGCCACCCCTGGCGTCACCCCGTCCGCCCCGGCCACCGGTGCCACCGGTGCCGCCACCCCGTCGGCGGGCACCACCCCGACCGCTCCGGTCGCCCCGGTCGCCGGCACCCCCACCGCCGGTGCCACGCCGTCCGGTGCGGCCACGCCGTCCGCCGGCACCCACTGACGCTCCACACGCTCCACACCGCCCCCGGCGGGCCCGCACGGGCCTGCCGGGGGCGACGCGAAGGCCCCCTCCGGCGAGTGCCGGCGGGGGCCTTCCGCGTGTCCGGGCCGGTTTACGGCTCGAACTTGTAGCCCAGGCCGCGGACCGTGACCAGGTAGCGCGGCGCGCCCGGGTCCGGCTCGATCTTGGCGCGCAGGCGCTTCACGTGGACGTCGAGGGTCTTGGTGTCGCCGACGTAGTCCGCGCCCCACACCCGGTCGATCAGCTGCATGCGGGTGAGCACCCGGCCCGCGTTGCGCAGCAGCATCTCCAGCAGGTCGAACTCCTTCAGCGGCAGGTCGACCTTGGCGCCGTCCACCGTCACCACGTGCCGGTCGACGTCCATCCGGACCGGACCGGCCTCCAGGGCGCCCGGGCCGCCGCCGTTGTCGCCCGCGCCGCCGTCCTCGCCGCGGCGGCGCAGCACCGCGCGGATGCGGGCGACCAGCTCACGGGTGGAGTAGGGCTTGGTGACGTAGTCGTCCGCACCTATTTCCAGACCGACGACCTTGTCGATCTCGCTGTCCTTGGCGGTCACCATGATCACCGGGACGTTGGAGCGCACGCGGAGCTGGCGGCAGACCTCGGTGCCCGGCAGGCCCGGCAGCATCAGGTCGAGCAGGACGAGGTCGGCGCCGTTGCGTTCGAACTGCTCCAGCGCGTCGGGGCCGGTGGCGGCGACGGCCACCTCGAAGCCCTCCTTGCGGAGCATGTACGAGAGGGCGTCGCTGAACGACTCCTCGTCCTCGACCACCAGTACTCGGGTCACGATCGGGCCTCCGGGGCAAGCTGGGTTGTCTTTGACAGGGGTTCTTCCCGCTCCCCGGCGGGGAGCGAACGGCCCGGGCGGGCCGTGGTGGCCGCGCGGTCCGGAGTGAGGGTTCGGGGTGCCGCGGCGGGCTCGGCGCGGGCGCCGGGGTCACCGCCCACGGCGGGTTCGTCGTCGCCGGCGTGGCCGGCGTCGGTGTCTTCGGTGTCTTCGGTGTCTTCGGGGTCGTCGAAGCCTTCGAGCCCGTCGAGGTCGTCGAGGTCGTCGGCGTCCTCGACCACCCGGGCGGTCTCCAGGTCCTCGGCGGTGGGCGCCTGGCCGGCGGGCAGGCGGATGGTGAAGGTCGAGCCCTGGCCCTCGACGCTCCACACGGAGACGGTACCGCCGTGCGAGGCGGCGACGTGCTTGACGATCGACAGGCCCAGGCCGGTTCCGCCGGTGGCCCGGGAGCGGGCCGGGTCGACGCGGTAGAAGCGTTCGAAGACCCGCTCGCGGTCCTTCTCGGAGATGCCGATGCCCTGGTCGGTGACCGAGATCTCGATCAGCTCGCCGTCCGCCTCGCCGAGCGCCGCGGCGCTGGAGATCCGGCGGGTGGCGATGGCCACCCGGGTGCGGGGCGGGCTGTAGTTGACCGCGTTCTCGACCAGGTTGCCGAGCGCGGCGGCGAGCTGGCCTCGGTTGCCGTGCAGGTAGAGGCCCGCGATGCCGCCGGCGGCGATCAGGATCTGCTTGGCGGCGGCCTGCTGGCGGCAGCGGTCGATCGCCTCGGCGATCAGCTCGTCCACCGCGACCGGCTCCGGGTCGACCATCAGCCGGTCGTCCTGGACCCGGGACAGGTCGATGATCTCCTGGACCAGGCTGGCCAGCCGGGTCGCCTCGATCTGCATGCGGCCGGCGAAGCGCTGGACGGCCTCCGGGTCGTCGGCCGCGTCCGCGACCGCCTCGGAGAGCAGGGACAGGGCGCCGACCGGGGTCTTGAGCTCGTGGCTGACGTTGGCCACGAAGTCCCGGCGGACGGCCTCCACCCGGCGGCGGTCGGTCTGGTCCTCGACCAGGACCAGCACCAGCCGGGAGCCCAGCGGGGCGACCCGGACCGAGACCGCGAGCGGCTCGGCGGCGCGGGCCGCACCGGGGCGCGGCACCTCCAGTTCGACCTGGCGGATCTCGCCGTCCCGGCGGGTGGCGCGGGCGAGGGCGAGCATCGGGTCGACGGCGACGGCGCCGCCGCGCACCAGGCCCATCGCGTACGCCGCCGAGCTGGCCTTGACCACCTCGTCGGCCTCGCCGAGCACGATCGCGCAGGAGCGCAGCACCGACAGCACGGTGTCCACGCCCGGCGGGAGCGGGGGCTCCTGGGCGGCGACACCCAGAACCTGGTGCCGGCCGTAGTTCCTGCCACTGGTGCCGCTGTACTTCCCCTTGGCCTGCTCGCGCTCGCTCCAACGGAAGGCGATCGAGGCCGTGAGGCCGACGCCGAGCCCGGCTATGGCGCAGGCAGCGGCGGCGGCCACGTTCACGTCCATGTGGCCAGCGTAAGCGTACGTACTCGGCGTTCCCCAAGGGTCGGATCAAGGCATCGACCTGCTGTTGCCGAGAATTCACCTCCACGTAGCTGCCGATTCACCGCACCGGCCGGACGTGGTCGCCCAAACGGCACAGAGTTGGCCGTGCAGCCCGTGTGGGAGTGGGTGGCGCGCCGAACCGGGGGCGCCGCCCCGAGGGTGCGCGTACCATTCGCGCACCAGCAGCGGTCGCCCGGACGCCGGCTCGACGGTCGTACGGGATGACCGGTCGGCACCGCCACCGACACAGCTACTGAGGAGAGAGCATGCGCGACGCGTACCACGAGGAACTCGATGCGATCGGCGACAGCCTGGTCGAGATGGCCCGGCTGGTCGGCTCCGCCCTGGGCCGGGCGACCACCGCACTCCTCGACGCGGACCTCGCACTGGCGGAGAGCGTGATCGCGGCCGACGAGAAGGTCAACGAGCTCCACCACGACCTGGAGAACCGCGCGATCGACCTGCTCGCCCGGCAGCAGCCGGTCGCGACCGACCTGCGCATCGTGGTCACCTCGCTGCGGATGAGCTCGGACCTGGAGCGCTGCGGCGACCTCGCCCGGCACGTCGCCAAGGTCGCGCGGATGCGCTACCCCGACTCGGCGGTGCCCGGCGACCTGCAGTCCACCGTCCTGGAGATGGGCCAGCTCGCCCAGCGCCTGGTGGCCAAGGCCGGCCTGGTGATCGCCACCAAGGACGTCGACAAGGCCCTGGAGATGGAGCAGGACGACGACGCCATCGACACGCTGCACCGCGAGCTCCTGTCCCACCTGATCGACGACCGCTGGGCCCACGGCATCGAGACCGCCGTCGACATCACCCTGGTCGGCCGCTACTACGAGCGCTTCGCGGACCACGCCGTGTCCGTCGCCAAGCGCGTCGTGTACCTGGTGACGGGCGAGCACGTGGCGGACTTCGTCGCGTCCTCGGAGGCCTCGGCCGCGGAGTGAGCCGCGTTCGGGAGCGATCGGGCTCACCCCGTGGGGTGACTAAACCTCGGGCGAGGGTGGTGCGGGCGCACGGACTCCCGGGCGGCCCACCACTGCGCGCCCGTTGACGCTCCCTCCGAACGGCGGCTTCACTCGAAGCCGTAGGCACCGGAAGTGTGCCCGTCACAAGGAGGGTTCAGCACGATGAAGGCCAACCCGACCCGACCGGCGCCGGCACACGACACCGTCGAACCGATCCCCGCGAAGCTGCTGCCCGTCCTCGCGGCCGGCTGCGGCTGCGGCCCCGGGTGCGGCTGCGGCTGCCAGTCCGGCGCGCCCTGCCAGTGCGGCGGCGCGTCCGGCGGCTGCTGCGGCGGCCACTGAGGAGGCACCGGGCGCCCGGCCGCTCATGCGAGGCGGCCGGGCGCTTTCGGCCGTCCGGTTCCGGTGCAGTGCCGACCGGCGTGGCGCCGACCGTCAGAACTGGACGTCGGTGCAGGAGTAGAAGGCGTTGCCCGTGTCGGCGATGTCCCAGACCGCGACGACCACTTGGTGGCCGGTCCGGTCACCGGGCAGGGTCGCGGTGTGGCTGACGCTCTGCGGCACCTGGGAGCCGTCGTAGGGGACGGTGAGGAACGGCGTCAGGTCCAGGTCGGCGCGGGTGACCGGCCGGCTCGGGTCGTACCCCTGCCTGGTCAGGTAGTACTCGAAGCCCGAGGTCGCGTGCCGGGCGGTGAAGCTCCAGGTGAAGGTGAGGCTCTGCCCCGCCGTCACCTGCGTGGTCGGCCAGGCGCCGCCGTGCGGGTCGTCCAGTTCGGCGAAGCGCCCGTTGCCGCCGGCGCAGATGGTGCCGTCGGCCGGCCCGTCGGACGGGAAGCCCTTCGGCCCCTCGACGCTCTGCGGCTCCCACTGGATCTCGCCGCAGTCCCACGGGACCCCGCCCGCGCCGCAGAGCGCGGCCCTGCTCGGGGGCGTGGAGATGTAGCCGTGCGACTGCGCCGGGAGCGCGAAGGTGAGCGGGATCGCCAGGGCGGCGACGGCCGCCCCGACGAGATGACGTTTGCGCATGGTGCTCCTCCGTGGGGGTGGATGGAGAGTGCGCCGAGCGCAGGCGCGCGCGTGGGGGTGCGCGGCCGGACGGGGAATCCTTGGCATGCCTGCGCCAGCCCGATGCCCACACGGTAGGAGCGCCCGCCCGCGCCCGTCAATGGTCTGAACCACTTTCGGTCGGCCCACCGGTTCCCGTGAACTCCCTTGCACAGCAAGATGGTTGAACGGCGGGCGAACAGCGAGCGGCCCCGCCCCCGGCGAACCGGGAGACGGGGCCGTTTCGGCAAGTGGGTTACTTCTTGCCCTGGTTCTTGACCGCCTCGATGGCGGCCGCGGCGGCCTCCGGGTCGAGGTAGCGGCCGCCCTGGTTCAGGGGCTTGAAGTCGGCGTCGAGCTCGTAGACGAGCGGGATGCCGGTCGGGATGTTCAGGCCGGCGATGGCGTCGTCGGAGATGCCGTCGAGGTGCTTGACCAGCGCGCGCAGGCTGTTGCCGTGGGCGGTGACCAGGACGGTCTTGCCGGCGGCGAGGTCCGGGACGATCGCGTCGTACCAGTACGGGAGCATCCGGTCGACGACGTCCTTGAGGCACTCGGTGCGCGGGCGCAGCTCGCTCGGGATGTCGGCGTAGCGGGCGTCGCCGGCCTGCGAGTACTCGTCGTCGTCGGACAGGACCGGCGGCGGGGTGTCGTACGAGCGGCGCCAGAGCTGGAACTGCTCCTCGCCGAACTCCGCCAGGGTCTGGGCCTTGTCCTTGCCCTGGAGCGCGCCGTAGTGGCGCTCGTTCAGGCGCCAGCTGCGGCTGACCGGGATCCAGTGGCGGTCGGCCTTGTCCAGGGCGATCTGCGAGGTGCGGATCGCGCGGCGCAGCAGCGAGGTGTGCAGCACGTCGGGCAGCAGACCCTCGGCGGCCAGGAGCTCGCCGCCGCGGGCGGCCTCCTTCTCGCCCTTCTCGTTGAGGTCGACGTCGACCCAACCGGTGAACAGGTTCTTCTGGTTCCACTGGCTCTCGCCGTGGCGGAGCAGGATGAGTCGGTACGTCGTGTCAGCCATGGCGCCCAGCTTAGTGGAGCTCCGAAAACCCCTGGCCGGGACCTTTGTCCATGAGTAATGTGTGCATCGCGCTTCTGACACTTACACCTTTCGGCTGAGCGGGCCTGCCCGTGCCGCTCGCCGGACGCCTGCCTCCGGGAGTCCCCACATGCCCGTCGCACCGCCCGTCCCTGCCCGGATCCGGAGAGTCGTCCGGGAGACGACGGGCGGACTGCCACGGCAGTTCTGGTGGCTCTGGACCTCGACGCTGATCAACAAGCTCGGCGCCTTCGTGGTCACCTTCCTCGCCCTCTACCTGACCACCGAGCGGGGCTACTCGGACTCCTACGCGGGTCTGGTGGCCTCGCTGTTCGGCCTCGGCTCGGCGATCGCCGCGATCGGCGCGGGCGTGCTGACCGACCGGATCGGCCGTCGGCCGACGCTGGTCGCCGCGCAGCTCGGCACGGCGCTGTTCACGGCCGTGCTCGGCTTCGCGGACGGGCCGGTGGCGATCGCGGTGGTGGCGTTCCTGGTGGGGTTGTGCAACAACGCCACCAGGCCCGCCACCTCGGCGATCATCGCCGACCTCGTCCCGGCCGAGGACCGGGTCCGGGCCTACTCGCTGAACTTCTGGGCGATCAACATCGGCTTCGGCCTCTCCGCCGCCGCGGCCGGCCTGATCGCCACCCACGGCTACCTCACGCTGTTCCTGCTGGACGCGTTCAGCACGCTGGTCTGCGCAGTGGTGATCTTCGTCCGCATCCCGGAGACGAAGCCGGAGATGACGGCCGCCGAGGCGAAGGAGCCGGTGGTCGGGCTCGGCACGGTGTTCCGGGACGGCCGCTTCATGTCGGCCGTCGGGCTGACCCTCGTGCTCGCGCTGATCTTCCAGCAGGGCAGCACCACCCTGGCCGTCGACATGGGCCACGCGGGCATCACGTCCACCGAGTACGGGCTGGTCATCGGCCTCAACGGGCTGCTGATCGTGGTCCTGCAGATCCCGCTCACCCGGTGGATGGAGGGCCGCTCACGGACCCGGCTGCTCATCGCCGGCTGCCTGCTCACCGGCTGGGGCTTCGGCCTCGCGGCCCTGGCCGGGTCGTCCGCCTGGATCTTCGCGGGTTCCGTCGCGGTCTGGACGATCGGCGAGATCCTCAACGCCCCGACGATGATGAGCCTCGTCTCCGAGCTCGCGCCGACCCACGCGCGCGGCCGCTACCAGGGCGTCTACTCGCTCTCCTGGGCGCTCGCGTCGTTCCTCGGCCCGGGGGCCGGCGGCGTGCTGCTGGACCGGGCCGGGCCGGCGGTGCTGTGGGGGGTGTGCGCGGCCCTCGGCAGCGCCGCGGCGCTCGGGTACGTGGTGCTGGGGCGCCGGACGGGCGGCACGGCGGGCCGGGCGCCCCGGGCGGAGAACGTCACGGAGGTCCCGGCCGCCGCGCCCACCGAGGTCACCGGGGCGGGCGGAGGCGCCGGGGTCGCAGGGGCGGCGGCCGAGGCCGCGAAGGCTCCTGCGGGCGCCTGAGGCCCGCCGCGGAGGCCGGGTCAGTCGGCCTTCGGGGCGGCCAGGTGGGCGAAGGCGGCCAGGTTGCGGGTGGACTCCCCGCGCTTGGTCCGCCACTCCCACTCCCGCCGGATCGCCGAGGCGAAGCCCAGCTCCAGCAGGGTGTTGAACGGCTCGTCGGCGTTCTCCAGCACCGTCCCGAGCAGCCGGTCGACGGTGTCCGGGGTGAGCGACTCCAGCGGGAGGCGGCCCGCCAGGTAGACGTCGCCGAGCGCGTCCATCGCGTAGGCGACGCCGTAGAGGCGGGTGTTGCGCTCCAGCAGCCAGCGGTAGACGGCCTCGTGGTTCTCGTCCGGGCGGCGGATCACGAAGGCGTTGACCGACAGCGTGTGGTCGCCGACCCGCAGGGCGCAGGTGGTGTTCAGCTTGCGGGTGCCCGGGAGGGTCGCCACCAGCGTGTACGGGTCGGCGGCGGCCGGCTCCCAGGCCACGCCGGCCTCGTCCAGGGCGGTGCGCAGGAGGGTCAGGACCTCGTCCTTGGTGCGGGTTGCCATGGGGGTGACGTTACTCGGCGGTACGGGCGGTGCCCAGCGGTCGGTGCGCAGCAGGTGGCGTGCAGCAGGCGGGGGTCCTGCGGTGCCGGGGCCTCGCCCCTGGCGGGGCGGGCCGTGTCAGGCCAGTCGGCGGCGGGCCGTGGTGAGGCGGCCGGCCGGGCGGGCCAGCGTGCCGGCGTACACCTCGGCGGTGGTCGACGCGGCCGTGTCCCAGCCGAAGCCGGACGCGTGCCGGGCCGCCGCCGCGCCCCGCCGCTCGACCAGGCCGGCGTCCGTGACGTACGGCTCCAGCGCGCGCGACCAGTCCCGCGGGTCGTGGCCGTGGACCAGCGTGCCCGTCTCTCCGTCGCGCACCGCGACCGGCAGGCCGCCGACCGCGGCGGCCACCACCGGCGTGCCGCAGGCCTGGGCCTCCAGCGCGACCAGCCCGAAGGACTCGCTGTAGGACGGCATCACGAGGGCCGTCGCCGCCCGGTACCAGTCCGCGAGCTGCGCCTGGCCGACCGGCGGGTGGAACCGGACCACGTCGCAGATGCCCAGCTGCGCGGCGAGCTTGTGCAGGCTCTCCGGCCGGGCGAGCCCACTGCCGGACGGTCCGCCGACCACCGGGACGACCAGCCGCTCGCGCAGGGCCGGGAGGCGTTCGACCAGTTCGGCGACGGCGCGCAGCAGCACGTCCGGCGCCTTCAGCGGCTGGATCCGGCCGGCGAAGAGCAGCACGGCGGCGTCCTGCGGCAGGCCCAGCCGGGCCCGCGCGGCCGCCCGCGCCCGCGCCCGCGGCCCGTCGGGCCGGAAGACGTCGAGGTTGACGCCGGGGTGGACGACGGCGAGCTGGTCCGGGCGAGCCGCGTAGTGCCGGGCCAGCTCGGCGGCCTCCTCGGTGGTGTTCGCGATCAGCCGGTCGGCGGCCTCGACCACCTGGGTCTCGCCGATCACCCGGGCCGCGGGTTCGGGAGTGTCGCCCTCGGCCAGGGCGGCGTTCTTCACCTTCGCCATGGTGTGCATGGTGTGCACCAACGGCACGCCCCAGCGCTGGGCGGCCAGCCAGCCGACCTGCCCGGAGAGCCAGTAGTGCGAGTGCACGAGGTCGTAGTGGCCGGGGCGGTGGCCCGCCTCCGTCCGCAGCACGCCGTGGGTGAAGGCGCACAGCTGGGCCGGCAGGTCCTCCTTGATCAGGCCCTCGTACGGCCCGGCGGTGACGTGCCGCACCAGGACGCCGGGGGCCAGCTCGACGGTGGGGGCGTCGTCCGAGCAGGTCGCCCGGGTGAACACCTCGACCTCGACGTCGAGCGCGGCGAGGCGCTTGGCCAGCTCGACGATGTAGACGTTCATCCCGCCCGCGTCGCCGGTGCCGGGCTGGTGCAGCGGCGAGGTGTGCACGCTGAGCATGGCTATCCGGCGGGGGCGGCGGCGGCCCGTGACCAACGACTGGAGACGACCGCGCGCGGGCGCGGCCGGCTGGGCGCGGCGTACCGAACGGACGGGGTGCTGGATCACCTGGCTGAAGCCTCCTCTGTGCGGCCCGTCTCCGGCGGCCCGCATCCGGCCCGCCTGCTGTCCGGTGTGCGCTGCCCCGTCCGGGCCCACACATCACCACCAGTGTGCCAACCACTCGGATGATGCCCGGCATTCCCGGATCGCCGACCTGATCACCGACCGGTCCCCGGATCGACCGCCGACCGGTCCCTGCACGGACCGCCGACCGGGTCCATGGACGGACAACGGTGCAGGTGGGAGGGGTCGGGCCGGGCCCCTCGGTACCCTTCTGGACATGGCCGCCTCCTTCGACCCCTCGCCCCCGTCCGCCCGCGGACGCAGCGGGCGGCCGGTCGGGACGGTCACCCGGGGCACCACCAACACCAACCGGCTCCGACGGATGGACCGCTGGATCGCCCACGCCCTCGGCCGCGCGCTGCGCTCCGCCGACCGGCCGCCGGTCGCCGTCGACCTCGGCTACGGCGCCGCCCCCTGGACCGCCGTCGAACTGGCCGGACGGCTGCGCGCGGTGCGGCCGGACGTCCGGGTGGTCGGGATCGAGATCGAGCCGGAGCGGGTCGCCGCGGCCCTGCCGTACGCCGCCCCGCCGCTGCTCACCTTCCGGCGCGGCGGCTTCGAGGTGCCGCTCGACGGCGGCGCGCCGGCCCAGCTGATCCGGGCCGCCAACGTCCTGCGGCAGTACGACGAGTCGGCGGTGGGCGCGGTGTGGGAGCGGCTCTGCGCGCGGCTGGCGCCGGACGGGCTGCTCGTCGAGGGCACCTGCGACGAGATCGGGCGGCGCCACGTCTGGGTCGCGCTCGGCCCGGAGGGCCCGCGGACGGTGACCTTCGCGGCCCGGCTGGGCGGCCTGGAACGGCCTTCCGACCTGGCCGAGCGGCTGCCGAAGGCGCTCATCCACCACAACGTGCCGGGCCGGCCGGTGCACCGGTTCCTCGCCGACTTCGACCGGGCCTGGGCGGCCGCGGCGCCGTACGGGGCGTTCGGGGCGCGCCAGCGCTGGGTGGCCGCGTGCACGGCCATGGCGGGCGACTGGCCGCTGGTGGACGCGCGCGGGCGGTGGCGGCAGGGCGAGGTCACGGTGCCCTGGACGGCGCTCGCGCCGTAGCGGGGCGTTGGTCGGGGCGTTGGGCGGGGACGTCGGGGCGTCGCGGCGGGGTGCGGCGTCCGGACACCGGCGGCAGCACCCGCGTTTCACTCGAACGAGTTATCGAATTCCTCTGGCGCGTTGACGCCCCGTCACGCCACGATGGAGGTCACCGGGCGGCGCCCACACCGCCGCCCGCCCGCAGCACGTCCGCCGCACGTCCGCCGCACGTCCAGCTCAACCGTCCGACCGCAGCTCCGCCCACGCCCGTTCGAACACGCCGTACATCTCCGCCCCGAACAGCACGAACCTCACCTCGTCCAGCCCCGCCCCGGCCCGCTCGTCGCCGCCGCCCACCGCCTCGGCGACGGTGGAGAGCGCGATCCGGGCCGCGTCGGCCGGCGGCCACCCGTAGATCCCGGCCGACACCGCCGGGAAGGCCACCGTGCGCGCGCCCAGCTCCGCCGCCGTCCGCAGCGACTCGCGATAGCAGGAGGCCAGCAGCTCCGCCCGCTCCTCGTAATCCTCCGCCCGGTACACCGGCCCGACGGTGTGCACCACCCACCGCGCCGGCAGCCGGCCGGCCGTCGTCGCCACCGCCCGCCCGGTGGGCAGCCCCTTGCCCCAGTGCGAGGCCCGCAGCCGCCGGCACTCCTCCAGGACCTGCGGCCCGCCCTTGCGGTGGATCGCGCCGTCCACCCCGCCACCGCCCAGCAGAGAGGAGTTCGCGGCGTTCACCACCGCGTCCACCTGCTGCTCCGTGATGTCACCCTCGACCAGGGTGATCCGCGTCACCATGATGTTGCCCCCTTCTCCACCCACCCCGGCACCCGCCGGGGCCGGGCCCGAGTCGCCGTCCGAGTCCGATCACCACACCGCCACCGGCGTGGCAATAGCCACAACGGCCCCGGCGGGCCAGAGAAATCCCCGGAGATCACGTTATGGTCGCGAGAAGTTCCCCGACGCAGGGTGCCACGCGGGCACTGCGGACGGACGCCGGCCGTTACGCACTCGGGGAAAGGGAGGAACCACCGATGCCCGCAACGGGAGACGGGCGGGCACGAGGTGCCGCGGACCTGTCGGACGCCCTCGACGGCGCCCTCCCCCGCCGTGCCCGCATCCACCCCGTCCCGGTCGGCCCGCTCACGGACGCTCCCCCGATACCTCACCCCCGATCGCGGGCCGCAAACCCGTCGGCGGCCGGCGAAGGTGACGCCGCGGCCGGCGGCGCCCCGCTCAAGCTGCTGGTCATCGAGGACGATGCCTCCGACGCCCAGCTGATCAAGGCCGCGGTCGCCGACAGCGGCACCGCCATCGAGGTGCACTGGGCCCGCGGTCTGGAGCAGGCCACCGGCCTGCTCGCCCCGCCGCCCACCGGTGCCCGGCGCGGCCGCCCGCGCGGCACCGAGTTCAGCTGCGTCCTGCTCGACCTCGCCGCGCCCTCCGACCTGCCCCACCCCTCCGACTCCTCCGACGGGCTGGAAGGCCTCCACGAACTCCTCCGCCGGGCCCCGCACACCGCCGTCGTCGTGCTCACCGACGCGGCCGGCGCCGAACTGGGCGCCGCCGCGGTCGCCGCCGGCGCCCAGGACTTCCTGATCAAGCACGAGACGGACGGCCCGCTGCTCGCCCGCGCCCTGCGCTACGCCGTCGAACGCAAGCGCGCCGACGAGTCCCAGCGCCGCCTGGTCGAGGCCGAACTGCGCGGCCAGGAGAACGCCCGCCTCCAGCGCCACCTCCTGCCCACCCCGCTGCTCGACGGCGCCGGCCTCTCCTTCACCCGCCGCTACCGCCCCGGCCGCCGCCGCGCCCTGCTCGGCGGCGACTTCTACGACGCCGTCCGCACCGACGACGGCACCATCCACGTCGTGATCGGTGACGTCTGCGGCCACGGCCCGGACGAAGCCGCGCTCGGCGTCGCGCTCCGCATAGCGTGGCGCACCCTCGTCTTCGCGGGCCTCACCGGCGAGGCCCTGCTCACCACCCTCCAGCACGTCCTCGAACACGAGCGGCGCAGCGACGAGATCTTCGCGACGCTCTGCATGCTCGTCATCGAACCCGGCGGCGAGTGCGGCGACCTCGACGCACTCGGCGCCTGCGAACGGGCCCGCCTCTACCTCGCCGGGCACCCGGCGCCCCTCCTGCTCGGCGCCGACCACCAGCCGCTGACCCTGCCCTCCGACCTCGCCGGGCCGGCGCTCGGGCTGCTGCCGTGCGACGACGGCGAGGCCGCCTGGCCCGCTCACGAGATCGAACTCCGGCCCGGCTGGCGGCTGTTGCTCTACACCGACGGACTCATCGAGGGCCGGGTCGGGGCCGGGTCCCGACGCCTCGGCCAGGACGGTCTCGCCGACCTGGTCGGCGACCACCAGTCCGCCGGCCTCACCCGCGGCCGGCTGGTCGACAGCGCGATCGCCGAGGTCGAGGAGCTGAACGGTGGCGCGCTGACGGATGACGTCGCGGTGCTGTTGCTGGAGCGGAACCCGGTGCAGCTCATCCTGGGGTGAGCTCCGGGGCACTGCTTGAGCTGGTGCACGAAAAACGGTGCTGCCCGGGGAGGCGTTTTGTGGGCCTCTCCCGGGCAGCACCGCTTTCTTTCCGCTTTACTTTCCGCGCTTTGTCACCAGGGTCCGTACGGCCCCATGTTGCTCCGGCCGCCACCGCCCCGGCCGCCGCGGTTGGTCAGCTCCCGGATCGCCGGGCGCACGTCCACCATGTAGACGATCGACGCCACCAGCCCGGCGAGCGTCCCGATGCCGGTGAAGAAGTTCACGCCGAACAGCAGGTCCCAGCCGAACGCGATCCCCAGGATCGCCAGCCAGAAGCCCTTGGTCTTCTTGTCCGCGGCCCGGTAGGCGTCCTCCCGGCGGGACGCGCCGTCGATCAGGGCGAACAGCTTGAAGCCCAGGATGGCGACGGACATCCACCAGATCGGGTTCAGATAGGACAGGCCCAGAACCTGGTTCACTCCGCCCATGGCGGTCTCCTCTGTCTCTCGGCTCCGGTGTGCGGGCCGCCGTCCATCCTGGCACGGCGACCGTCCGCCAAGCCGTCAACGTTCCGCGATCGGTGGATGTGCCCCGTTCGGTGGCGCTTCACTCTCCTCGGGGAGCATCCTTGCGGGTGCGGGGGGTCTTCTTCGGCGCGGGCTCGGCTGCGGCTGCGGCTGCGGCTGCGGCATCGTCCTCGATGACCTCGGCGTCGATCACCGCGGGCTCGGTCGGCTCGGTCGGCTCGGCTTGGGAGCCCGGGCGGGTGCGCTCGACCACGACCTTGCCGCGCTCGGCGAGCTCGTCGTACGTCTCCTTCGCCTTGACCGCCAGCTCGACCGCCCGGCCGACCTGCTGGATGGCGAAGTCCTGGGCCCGCTCCTGCAGCGCCTTGAAGTCCGTGGGCAGCGTGGTGACCGTCTCGGCGACCTTGGCCTGCGCCTCGGCGAGCTTCGCCTGCGCCTCCTGCAGCCGGGCACCGGCCATCTCCTGCGCGCCCTTGCGGTCCGCGGCCAGCGCCTCGACCTTGCCCGGCACCTCGCGCAGCTTCTCGTAGGCGAGGTCACCGGCGCCGGCGAGGGCGTACAGCGGGGTCGGGTCGGTGAGGGTCTTCTTGAGCTCGTCGGTGATCGGCATGACCGGTCCTCCCGGTGGGTGTCTAGGCGGCTGGGCCGTCGGTCGTCGTCTGTGCGGGTGTCGTCGGTTGTGCGGGTGTGGTCGGCTGTGCGGGTGTGGTCGGCTGTGCGGGTGTCGTCGGAGTGCCGGCCTCGGCTGCCGGGTCCCGGCGGGCGGCGTTCTCCTTCAGGAAGGCTTCGTAGACCGCCAGCAGCGCCTGCTTCTGCTGCTCGTTGATCAGCGGATCGGCGAGGATCGAGGCCCTCAGCTCCAGACCCTCGTCCCGCCGCTCCTCCAGGATCCCGGCCTGGACGTACAGCGTCTCGGCCGAGATCCGCAGCGCCTTCGCGATCTGCTGGAGGATCTCCGCGCTCGGCTTGCGCAACCCTCGCTCGATCTGGCTGAGGTACGGGTTGGACACGCCGGCGGCCTCCGCCAGCTGGCGCAGCGAGTACTGCGCGTTGCGGCGTTGCTCGCGGATGTACTCGCCGAGCGAGCCGACGTTCAGTGAGGCCATATCCACAGGGTGCAACATGGCGCTTGCAAATGCAAGCAGGGTGCTAGCTGGAGCAAACGTGGGGGCCGCTGCGCGGGGCTTGGGGTGCGGGGTGGGCTTTCGGGTGGGTGGGGGGTGCCGGGGGTGGCTCCGGGGGTGGCCGCT
>NZ_JBHYWI010000121.1:0-22721 GCF_042751525.1 Kitasatospora sp. NPDC059408 | reverse complement strand
CGCCTTCCAGCGGGCCCTCCGGGCGCTTCGTTCTTTCGTGTTTCCAGCTTATCAGATGTTTTCCGCTCCGTTTTCCGGGGCTTCGTCATCCAACTCGCCGGTGTCTTCCGTGACTTGACGCCCCGTCCGACGTTTCAAACTCTAGCCGATCCCCGCTCCGAAAAGCGAATCCAGCCGAAGTCCGACCGCAACCCAATTAAACGCGCACGCCGAATACGCACCGAGCCGCGACAAGACGCGACCCAGCCCGGACCGGGAAGTGGTGTTTCAGAGGATTGGCCGCCCCGGGACCGTCCGCGCCGATGCGTGTCCGGTGCTCCCTGTCAGGCAACTCGGAGAACACTACGCGTTCCGGGCCCCCGATGCAAACGGCGTGCAAGGAGAGGTGGGACGGGGTGCGACCGCAGGCCGAACAAGAGCCGGCCGGGCCCTGGGGGGAAGGGTCCGGCCGGCTGTCCTGTGGAGCGGAGGCTCAGCTGTTGGTGGGGAAGCCGAGGTTGATGCCGCCGTGCGACGGGTCGAGCCAGCGCTGGGTGACGGCCTTGCCCCGGGTGAAGAACTGGACGCCGTCCGCGCCGTACGCGTGGGTGTCGCCGAACAGGGAGGCCTTCCAGCCGCCGAAGGAGTAGTAGGCGACCGGGACCGGGATCGGCACGTTGATCCCGACCATGCCGACCTCGACCTCGTACTGGAAGCGCCGGGCCGCGCCGCCGTCGTTGGTGAAGATGGCGGTGCCGTTGCCGTACGGGTTGGCGTTGATCAGGGCGACGCCCTCCTCGTAGGAGGAGACGCGGACGACGGAGAGGATCGGGCCGAAGATCTCGTCGTTGTAGACGGACATGCCGGGCTGCACGCGGTCGAACAGCGTGGGGCCGAGCCAGAAGCCGTCCGCCGTCGGGGCGCCGTTCTCGTCCTCGGCGGTGATCGGGTGCTTCCGGCCGTCCACGGTGAGCTCGGCGCCGTCGGCGAGGCCGGACTCGACGTAGGAGGTGACCTTGTCCCGGTGGACGCCGGTGACCAGCGGGCCCATCTCGGAGTCGCCGTTGCAGCCGGGGCCGACCTTCAGCCCGGCCATCCGCTGCTTGATCTTGTCGACCAGCTCGTCGCCGACCGGGTCGACCGCGACCAGCACGGACACGGCCATGCAGCGCTCGCCGGCCGCGCCGAAGCCCGCGTTGACGGCCGCGTCGGCGGCGAGGTCGAGGTCGGCGTCCGGCAGCACCAGCATGTGGTTCTTGGCGCCGCCGAGGGCCTGCACGCGCTTGCCGTAGCGGGTGCCGGTCTCGTAGACGTAGCGGGCGATGGGGGTGGAGCCGACGAAGCTGACGGACTTGACGTCCGGGTGCTCCAGCAGGCGGTCGACGGCCACCTTGTCGCCGTGCACGACGTTGAAGACGCCGTCCGGCAGCCCGGCCTCCTTCCACAGCCCGGCGAGGAAGTTCGCGGCGGACGGGTCCTTCTCGGAGGGCTTCACCACCACGGTGTTGCCGGCCGCGATGGCGAGCGGGAAGAACCACATCGGCACCATGGCCGGGAAGTTGAACGGCGAGATGATCGCGACCGGGCCGAGCGGCTGGCGGATCGAGTAGACGTCGATGCCGGTGGACGCCTGCTCCGTGAAGCCGCCCTTGAGCAGCTGCGGGATGCCGCACGCGTACTCGACGACCTCCAGGCCGCGGGCGATCTCGCCGAGCGCGTCGGAGTGGACCTTGCCGTGCTCGGACACGATGATCCGGGCCAGCTCGTCGCGGCGGGCGTTGAGCAGCTCGCGGAAGGCGAAGAGCACCGTGGTGCGCTTGGCGATCGAGGCGGTGCGCCAGTCGGCGAAGGCCGAGGCCGCGGCGGCCACGGCCTGGTCGACCTCGGCGATCCCGGCGAAGTCGACCTGGCCGGTGACCTGGCCGGTGGCCGGGTCGAAGAGGTCGCCGCGGCGGGGGGCCGCGCCGGCGGTGGCGACGGGCTCGCCGCCGATCCAGTGGGTGATGTGCTTGCTCAAGGTCCGTCTGCCTCCGAAGTCCCGGGCGGCGTCCTGCCGCCGGTCCCTTGTCTGGCGCCGCCCGCGAGTGGGCCGGGCGACGGGAATCACGGGGCTACCGCGCTCGTCACCCAGTCTGGTCGCCGCCGGGCCCGGCCTCAACGAACAGGCTGACGGGGATCCGGGATTCAGCCTTACAGGTCGTCCGGTCGCTCGGCCGGACGGGGGAACCCGGCCCGGCGCACCGGACGGGGGAACCCCCGGCCGGCGTGCCGGGCCGCTCAGCCCTCGTCGTCGGGCAGGTCGTCCAGATCCGCCGTGTCGACCAGCTCCGGGTCCTCCAGGTACGGGTCGTGCAGCCCGTCCGCCGCCTCCTGCGTCTCCAGCAGGTCCAGCCGCAGGTCCTGCGCCCACTCCAGCGCCCACCGCTTCAGCCCGGCCACCGCGTCCGCGGCGACGCCCCGGGCGCGGAACCGGCCGTCCGCCGCCTCGGCCAGCGTCTCCAGCCGCTCGGCGAGCGCCGTCGGCTGGAAGTCGTTGTCCAACGCGCTTGCCAGCGCCACGAGTTCACCGGTCCGGTAGTTGGCGGTGAGCGCGTGGACGTCGATCAGGTCGCGCGGCATGCCCCGGTCGACGAGCAGCGCGGTGGTCAGCGCCGCCGCGTCCTCCAGGGCCACGACCGGCAGGACCACCGGCACCGGCGGCGCCGCGGACGCGCCGGACTCCCCCGCCGCGCCGGGCCCGAGCACGAGCCGCACCGCCCGGTGCGCGAGCGGTTCCTTGCGCAGCTCGACCGAGTGGGTCCGCCCGCCGAGCCCGAGCCGGACGGCGAGCTGTTCGAGCCGCGGCGTGCCGGGCCGCTCGGTGGCCTCGCCGCCCGCCGCGCGGTAGGCGACGGCGAGCACGGCGGCCACCTCCGGCAGCCCGGCGTCGCCCCGCTCCGCGCCGCCGGCCACCAGGGTGAGCCCGTCCTGGTCGCAGGCCGCCACGCCGTGGGCGCGCAGCGCGTGGCCGCCGGCCAGCGCGAGCCCGTACCGGTCGCACAGGGGCGCGGCCAGTTCGGCGAGCCGCAGCTGGGCCGGGCCCGGTCGGAGGACGGGGTCGAGCGCGTCCGGGGCGGTGGTCACGCCTCCAGTCTGCCGCGACGACCCCTCCCCCGCGCCACCTGCCGGGGCGCGGGGCGGCCGGGCGGCGCCCGTCACCAGTCGCTGAGGTCCGCGGCGGCCTCGTGGAGGGCCAGCTCCAGCAGCACCGGGTCGTTGAGCCGTCCGGACCCGTCGGGCGGGACCAGCCAGCGCACCCCCCGGCTGCTGCGCTCGGGGTGCGGGACGACGATCCAGGTGCCCTCCCCCGCGCACCGCACGCCGGTGCCGACCCAGCGGGCGGCGGTGCCGACGGGGACGAGGAAGCTGACGTGCTCGTCCCCGAAGTCGGCGAGGGCCGGCCCGCAGAAGCCGCCGTCGAGGATGTCCAGGGCCGGGCGCCCGAGCCTGGCCGGGACGGACAGGACGTCCCAGCGGCGGCCGGCGGGCAGCAGCATCAGGCCCAGCCCGGTGCGTTCCCACTGCGCCCGGAAGCCCTCCGGGTCGGGTGCCGCCTGGGCGAGCCAGTGCAGTCCGGTGCTCTCCATGTCTGTCCCCGCTTCGTGCCGCTCGTACCGTTCAGGGCGCGGCGGGGATGCCGAGACCCGCCGCCACCAAGGAGAGGTGGACGGCGGGTCTCTCTTACACCGACTCGGGCGGAAAACCGTGGATGCCGGGGTCAGCTGTCGAAACCGAGCCCCAATCGGTCCAACGTGCGCAGCCACAGGTTGCGGTGTCCGCCGTTGCGGTCGGCGCGCTGCAGCGAGCGGGTGGTGATCTCGATGCCGGCCCAGCGGACCGGCTCGGGCGGGAACGGCAGCGGCTTGCGGCGCACCATCTCCAGCGAGGTGCGCTCGGTGCGCTCGCCCGCGAGCAGGTCGAGCATCACCTCGGCGCCGAAGCGGGTGGCCCCGACGCCGAGCCCGGTGTAGCCGGCCGCGTAGGCGACCCGACCGCCGTACGCGGTGTCGAAGAACGCCGAGAACCGGCTGCAGGTGTCGATGGCGCCGCCCCACGCGTTCGTGAAGCGCAGGCCCTCCAGCTGCGGGAAGCAGCGGAAGAAGTTGTGCGCCAGGGTCCGGAAGGTCTCCGGCCGCTGGTCGTACTCGTGCCGGACGTGTCCGCCGTAGTGGTAGACCGCGTCGTAGCCGCCCCACAGGATGCGGTTGTCGGCGGTGAGCCGGAAGTAGTGGAACTTGTTGGCGCTGTCGCTGAGCCCCTGCCGCCCGCTCCAGCCGATCGCGGCGAGTTGCTCCGCGCTGAGCGGCTCGGTCATGAGCGCGTAGTCGTACACCGGGACGACGTACGGACGCACGCGCTTGACCAGCGACGGGAACGCGTTGGTGCCGAGGGCGACCCGGCGCGCGAACACCCGGCCGTACGGGGTGCGGACGGCCGTGCCGCTGCCGTACTCGCGCAGGTCGGTGGCCCGGGTGTGCTCGAAGATCCGCACGCCCTGGCCGAGGCAGGCCTCCTTGAGGCCCCACGCGAGCTTGGCGGGGTGGACCATGGCCACGCCCTCGCGGTCCCAGAGCCCGCCGAGGAAGGTCGGCGAGTCCACCTCGGCGCGCAGCGCGTCGGCGTCGAGGACGGTGAGGTCGAGGCCGTACGCGCGCACGGCCTCGGCGATCTCGTGCAGTTCCTCGACCTGGTGGGGCTGGGTGGCGATGTCGATCTCGCCGGTGCGCTCCCACTCGGCGTCGATGCCGTAGCGCTTGAGGGTGTCCTCGATGCCGTCGAGGTTGGCGGCGCCGAGGCGTTCCAGCTGCGCGAGCTCGGCGGGCCAGCGCTGCAGGCCGTTGCCGAAGCCGTGGGTGAGGCTGGCCGCGCAGAACCCGCCGTTGCGCCCGGACGCGGCCCACCCGACCTCCTGCCCCTCGACCAGGACGACGTCCAGCGAGGGGTCGCGCTCCTTGGCGATGAGCGCGGTCCACAGGCCGGAGTAGCCGCCGCCGACGACCAGGAGGTCGCAGACGGTGTCGCCGACCAGGGCGGGCTGCGCCGCGGGCCGGCCCGGGTCCTCCAGCCAGAAGGGGGTGGGCCTGGCGTCACTGAGTGCGCGGGCGGAGTCCATGCATTATCAGCCACTTTCCACGGATAGGTGATGGTTTGACGGGCCACCGCGGTCCGAATCTACGTCAGGCGGTGGCCCTTGCCGCGTCAGGCGGCGGCCTTGCGGCGGTTGCCGAGCCACTGCCCGCCGACGGTCAGCGCGACGGCGGCGATGAACATCGCGGTGCCGATGACGTTCACCTGCACCGGGATGCCGCGCTGCGAGGCGCCCCAGACGAACATCGGGAAGGTGACGGTGGTCGGGCCCGAGTTGAACTGGGTGATGATGAAGTCGTCGAAGGAGAGCGCGAAGCTGAGCAGCGCGCCCGCCGCGATGCCGGGGGCGGCCAGCGGCAGCGTGACCCGGAGGAAGGTCTGGACGGGGGTCGCGTAGAGGTCCTGGGCGGCCTGTTCGAGCCGCGGGTCCATGCTCATCACGCGCGCCTTGACCGCCGTCACCACGAAGCTGAGGCAGAACATGATGTGCGCGATGAGGATCGTGGTGAAGCCGAACGGGATGCGCATGTTGAGGAAGAGCGTGCCGAGCGAGGCGGCCATGACGACCTCGGGCATGGCCATCGGCAGGAAGATCATCGCCGTGGTGGCGGCGCGGCCGCGGAAGCGGTGGCGGGCCAGGGCGAAGGCGACCATGGTGCCGAGGACGGTCGCGCCGATGGTGGCGAGCACCGCGATCCGCAGGCTCAGCGAGAGCGACTGGCACATGTCGGCCACGCCGCAGGGGTTGGTCCAGGCGTCGGTGGAGAACTCGTTCCACTCGTAGTTGAACTTGCCCACCGGCTTGTTGAACGAGAACGCGAGCACCACGAGGTTCGGCAGCACCAGGTAGGCGAGCGCCGCCAGCCCGGCCAGCACGACCAGGTGGGCGCGGATCCACTTGAAGATGCGGGACATCAGACCAGCTCCTCCGTCCCGGCCTTGCGCATGTAGACCGTCACCATGACCAGGATCAGCGCCATCAGGATGAAGCTCAGTGCGGCGGCCGTCGGGTAGTCGAGCACGTTCAGGAACTGCTTCTGGATGCCGTTGCCGACCATCTGCTCGCTCGGCGAGCCCAGCAGCTGCGCGTTGATGTAGTCGCCGGACGCCGGGATGAAGGTGAGCAGCGTGCCCGCGACGACGCCCGGCAGCGAGATCGGGAAGGTCACCTTGCGGAAGGTGGTGAACGGCCGGGCGTACAGGTCGCCGGCGGCCTCGTGCAGGCGCGGGTCGATCCGCTCCAGCGAGGTGTACAGCGGGAGGATCATGAACGGCAGGAAGTTGTAGGTCAGGCCGCAGACCACGGCGAGCGGCGTGGCCAGCACCCGGTCGCCGGAGGTGAGCCCGAGCGCGTTGGTGACGTCCAGGACGTGCAGCGTGTTCAGCGCGCCGACGACCGGGCCGCCGTCGGACAGGATCGTCTTCCAGGCGAGCGTGCGGATCAGGAAGCTGGTGAAGAACGGCGCGATCACCAGGATCAGGATGACGTTGCGCCACCGCCGGCTCGCCTTGAACGCGATCGTGTAGGCGAGCGGGTAGCCGATGGCCAGGCAGAGCACGGTGGCGACGGCGGCGTAGGAGAACGAGCGGACGAAGTGCCACTTGTACTCGACCAGGGCGTCCCAGTACGTCGAGACGTGCCAGGTGACCTTGAAGCCCGCTTCGAGCGAACCGGTCTGCAGCGAGGTGGACGCCTGGTACAGCATCGGCACGGCGAAGAAGACGACCAGCCAGGCGATGCCGGGCAGCAGCAGCCAGTACGGGGTGAGCTTGCGCTTCGGCTTCGGTCCGGGTTCCTTCAGCGGGATCGCGGCGGCCGGGGTGGTGGCGGTCACGCGGCCTCCTCCGCGGTGCCCGCGTCGATCGCCTGCGCGGCGTCCAGGGCGAAGGAGTGGGCCGGGTTCCAGTGCAGGACGACGGGGGCGCCGGGGACGATCCGGGCGTCGCGCTCCATGTTCTGCTCGAAGACCGTCACCTCCTGGCCGCCGTCGGTGCGCACGACGTACTGGGTGGAGACGCCGATGAAGCTGGAGTCGAGGACGGTGCCGGCCAGCCGGTTGCGGCCGTCGGCGACCTCGGCCGAGCCGTGCTCGATGGTGATCTTCTCGGGCCGGACGCCGAGGTGGACCTGCCGGGAGCCGGTGGAGCAGCGCGCCTTCGGCACGGCGAGCCGGGCGCCGGCCACGGTGAGCAGCAGGTCGCCGCCCTCGCCGCCGGTCACCTCGGCGGGCAGCAGGTTGGACTGCCCGAGGAAGTTGGCCACGAAGGTGGTGGCGGGGTTCTCGTACAGGTCGGCGGGGGCGCCGAGTTGTTCGACCCGGCCGCCGTTCATCACCGCGATGGTGTCGGCCATCGTCATGGCCTCCTCCTGGTCGTGGGTGACGTGGACGAAGGTGATGCCGACCTCGGTCTGGATCCGCTTGAGCTCCAGCTGCATCTGGCGGCGGAGCTTGAGGTCGAGGGCGCCGAGCGGCTCGTCGAGGAGCAGCACCTGCGGGTGGTTGATCAGGGCGCGGGCGACGGCGACGCGCTGCTGCTGCCCGCCGGAGAGCTGGTGCGGCTTGCGCCGCGCGTACGGGCCGAGTTCGACGAGTTCGAGCATCTCCTCGACCTGCTTCTTCACGTCCTTCTTCCCGCGCCGCCGCAGGCCGAAGGCGACGTTCTCGAAGATGTCGAGGTGCGGGAAGAGCGCGTAGCTCTGGAAGACCGTGTTGACCGGCCGCTTGTACGGGGGCAGGGCGGTGACGTCCTGGCCGCCGATCAGGACGGTGCCGCCGGTGGGCTCCTCCAGCCCGGCGATCATGCGCAGGGTGGTGGTCTTGCCGCAGCCGGAGGCACCGAGCAGGGCGAAGAAGGAGCCCTGGGGCACGGTCAGGTCGAGCGGGTGGACGGCGGTGAAGGAGCCGTAGGTCTTGCCGATGCCGGTGAGGCGGACGTCGCCGCCGGCCGCGTCGCGCTGCTGGTCTGTCATCTGGGGTGTCTTCCTGGTTTCTGCGGTCTCGGCCGGGGGCTGGTCAGGCACCGATGAGCTTGGAGAACTTCTCCTCGAAGTCGCTCTCCTCGCCCTCGGTGAGGGTGCGGAACACGTGCGCCTTCGTCGCCATCTCGGGGGTGGGGACGACCAGCGGGTTGGCCGCGGTGTCCGGGGCGAGCGTGGCGAGCTCGTCCTTCATCCCGGTGACGGCCGAGACGTAGCCGATGCCCGCGACCAGCTGCGCCGCGATCTTGGGCTGATAGTAGAAGTCGATCAGCTTCTCCGCGTTCGCCTTGTGCCGCGCCCTGGCCGGCACCAGCAGGTTGTCGGTCGAGGCGACGTAGCCCTTCTCGGGGATGACGAACTCGATGTCCGGGTTGTCGGCGCGCAGTTGGATCAGGTCGCCGCCCCACGCGACGCACGCGGCGATGTCGCCGGAGGAGAGCTCCTGGCCGTAGTCGTTGCCGGTGAAGCGGCGGATCTGCTTGTCGTCGACGCCCTTCTGCAGCCGGGCGATCGCGGCGCCGTAGTCGTCGGCGGTGAACTTCGCCGGGTCCTTGCCCATGTCGAGCAGGACCATCCCGATCGTGTCGCGCATCTCGGACAGGAAGGTCACCCGGCCCTTGAGCTCGGGGTCGTCGAGCAGCTGGGAGACGCTCGTGACCTCCTTCCCCTTGGTGGCCTTCTTGTTGTAGGCGACGACGACCTGGATGCCGGCCCACGGGTAGGTGTAGAGCCGCCCCGGGTCCCAGTCGGGGGCGCGGAAGCGCGCCTCGACGTTGGTGATGGCGGTGGTGACGTTGGCCGGGTCCAGCTTCTGCGCCCAGCCGAGCCGGATCAGCCGGCCGCACATCCAGTCGGTGAGCACCACCAGGTCGCGGCCGGTGTCCTGGCCGGACGCCAGCTGCGGCTTGATCTTGCCGAAGAACTCGACGTTGTCGTTGACGTCCTCGGTGTACTTGACCGTGATCCCGGTGGCCGCGGTGAAGGCGTCCAGGGTGCCGTGCTTCTGCTTGTCCTTCTCGTCGGTGTCCACGTAGAGCGGCCAGTTGGAGAACGCGACCTCCTTCTCGCCGGCCGAGTGGTCCTCGGCCGCGTTGGCGCTCGAATCGCCGCTCACCCGGGGAGCGGCCGGGATGCCGCAGGCGGCCAGGGTGCCGGCCCCGGCGGTCAGCGCGGCGGCGCGCAGCAGGGTGCGGCGGCCGATCGCGGCCCTGCCGCTGGTCAGGCTGCGTTCCCAGGCCCTTCGGACCGGTTCGGGCAGACCGTCGGTGAGCTCGTTGAACGCCATGGAACGGGCCTCCTGGGGGAAGTCGGGGGTGTGGGGGGCACCCGCCGGCCGGGGGTCATCTGTCGCCGAAGACGGTGCGGTGCCAGTCCTTGCGGGCCACCGCGGTGGTGTCGAACATGACGTGCTTGACCTGCGTGTACTCGTCCAGCGAGTACTGGGACATGTCCTTGCCGTAGCCGGAGGCCTTGTAGCCGCCGTGCGGCATCTCGCTGATGATCGGGATGTGGTCGTTGACCCACACGCACCCGGCGGCGATCTCCCGGGTGGCGCGCAGCGAGCGGTGGACGTTGGTGGTCCAGGCGGAGGCGGCCAGGCCGTAGGGGGTGTCGTTGGCCAGCCGAAGGCCCTCGTCGTCGGTGTCGAAGGGCAGCACGACGAGCACCGGGCCGAAGACCTCGCCCTGCACGATCTCGCTGTCCTGGGCGGCGTCCGTGACGAGGGTGGGCGGGTAGTAGGCGCCGCGGGCGAGGTCGGTGCCGTCGTGGCCCTTCACGGGGAGCCGGCCGCCGGTGACGACGGTGGCGTACGCGCGGGCGCGCTCGACGAAGCCGGCCACGCGGTCCCGGTGGGTGTAGGAGACCAGCGGGCCGAGGTCCGTGCGGGGGTCCAGCGGGTTGCCGACGCGCACGGCGGCGTACAGCTCGGCCACGCCGGCCACGAACGCGTCGTACAGGGGGCGCTGGACGTACGCGCGGGTGGCGGCGGTGCAGTCCTGGCCGCCGTTGATCAGCGACGCGGCGACCGCGCCGTGCACGACGGCGTCGAGGTCGGCGTCGTCGAAGACCACGAACGGGGCCTTGCCGCCGAGTTCGAGGTGGGTGCGCTTGACGCCCGCGACGGCGAGTTCGGCGACCCTGCGCCCGACCGCGGTGGAGCCGGTGAAGGACACCATCGCGACGTCCGGGTGGGAGACGAGGTGCTCGCCGGCCGTGCGCCCGGCACCGGTGACGACGTTGACGACGCCGTCGGGAATGCCGGCCTCGGTGCACGCCTTCGCGAACATCAGCGAGGTCAGCGGCGTCAGCTCGGCCGGCTTGAGCACGATCGTGTTGCCGGCCGCGATCGCCGGGAGGACCTTCCAGGCGGCCATCTGCAGCGGGTAGTTCCACGGCGAGATCGAGCCGACGACGCCGACCGGCTCGCGCCGCACGTAGGAGGTGTGGTCGCCGGAGTACTCGCCGGCCGCCTTGCCCTCCAGGTTGCGGGCGGCCCCGGCGAAGAAGGCGGCGTTGTCGATGGTGCCGGGCACGTCGAACTCGGTGGCCAGCCGGACGGGCTTGCCGGTCTGCGCGGTCTCCACCCGGGCGAGGTCGTCGCCGGCCCGGGTGAGGACGGCGGCCAGCCGGTTCAGCGCCTCGGCGCGGGCGCCGGGGGTCGCGGCGGCCCAGCCGGGCAGCGCGGCCCGGGCGGCGGCCACGGCCGCGTCGACCTCCGCGGTGGTGGCCAGGGCGACCTGTTCGACCACGCTGCCGTCCGCGGGGTTGACGACCTGGAAAGGCCCGCCGCTCCCCCGGCTCTGCCGGCCGGCGATGTACTGCGCGCCGGCGCCGAAGTCGGTCAGGTCCATCTGGTTCCTCCAAGTGCCGGTTCCGGCAGTGCGACGTTCCCCGGGCAGGGGATTCCACTGCCTCTTTCCTGCTGACGCGACGGATTCCGGTGTCCGGATCTTCGCCACAGCCGACCCGCTGACCATGCCCGCTGCCGCGACGGCGTGACAAGGGTCACTCCGACAGTCTCGACACGAAGGGCCTTACAACCTGCAAGGTGCCGAACAGCCCAACAGTTCGTCGTGAGCAGGATGATTTACCTGACACTGTGGATCCCCTAGGAGCTCTGGAGGCCCTCGCGATGCTCCCCACCGTCGCCCGCGTGCTCGACCTGGAGGTGATGCGGCGCGGCCTGCCCCAGGTCGTCGCCGGCGCCGACCACCTGGAGCGGCCGGTCCGCTGGGTCCACGTCAGCGAGCTGCCCGACGTCGCCGGGATGCTGCGCGGCGGCGAGCTGGTCCTCACCACCGGCATCGCGCTGCCCGAGGACCGCGACGGACTCGCCCGCTACGTCCGCGAGCTGGCCGACGTCGGCGTCGCCGGGCTGGTCATCGAGTTCGGCCGGCGCTACTTCGACACGCTCCCCCGCGCCCTGGTGCACGCCGCCGAACAGCGCGGCCTGCCGCTGATCGCGCTGCGCCGCGAACTGCGCTTCGTCGCCGTCACCGAGGCCGTCCACGCCCTGGTCGTCAACGCCCAGCTCGACCAGCTGCGCGCCTCCGAGGCCGTCCACCAGGTGTTCAACGAGCTGGTCGTCGAGGGCGCCGAACCGCCCGAGGTGATCCGCCAGGTGGCCCGGATCGCCGGTGCACCCGTCGTCCTGGAGAACCTCGCCCACCAGGTGCTCGCGCACGACGCCGCCGGCCGCCCCGAGGCCGAACTGCTGGAGGACTGGGAGCGCCGCTCGCGCGGGGTGCGCCCGCCCGGCCGCACCGGCCACGACCCGCGCAGCGGCTGGCTGGTGACCACGGTCGGCGCGCGCGGCCAGGACTGGGGCCGGCTCGTGCTCGTCCAGGAGCCCGGCGCACTGCCCTCCGGCGAGGCGCACCCGCACGCCATGCTGCTGGAGCGCGGCGCCTCCGCCCTCGCGCTCAACCGGCTCGTGGTGCGCGACCGGGAGAGCCTGGAGCGGCAGACCCACCGCACCCTGCTGTCCGGCATCCTCACCCACGCGCTGACCGTCTCCGAGGCCGCCCTGCGCGCCCAGGCGCTCGGCGTCCCGCTGGAGGGCCGCCGGCTGGTCGGCGTCGTGCTGCGGCAGCGGCGCGGGCCGATCCCGGCCGCCCTGGAGGCGCAGGCCCGGCTGCGCGACTTCACCGAGCTGGCCGCCGGCGCCGTCCGGGCCTGCCGGCTGTCGGCCCTGGTCGGCGCGCTGGACGACGAGGGCGTCGGCGTCCTGATCGCCCTCGGCACGCAGCAGGACGAGCACGCCGCGCTGGACGCCTTCTCGGCCGCGCTGCGCCGGATGGCGGCGGAGGCCGCGCGCGACGCCGGCCCCGGGCCGGAACCGGTGGTCGCGGTCGGCTCCTCGGTCGGCTCGGTCCGCGACGCCCGGCGCACCCTCCTGGAGGCCACCCAGGTCGCCGACGCGGCCCTGCACGACGCGCCCGGCGCCCGGACGTCGTCCTACTACCGGCTGCCCGACGTGCGCCTGCGCGGCCTCCTGCACCTCCTGCGCGACGACGCCCGCCTGCAGACCTACGTCGAGCGGGAGCTGGGCCCGCTGCTCGCCCACGACGCCGAGCACAACGGCCAGTTGGTGCGGATGCTGCGGATCTACCTGGAGCAGGGCCGGAACAAGTCCGCCGCGGCCGACGCCGCGCACCTGTCCCGGCCGTCCTTCTACGACCGGCTGCACAAGGTCGAGCGGATCCTCGGCGTCGACCTCGACCAGGTGGAGTCCTGCCTCTCCCTGCACGTGGCGCTGCTCGCCCTCGACGCCGTCCGCCGGTGAACCTCAGACCCCGGTGATGCGCCCCCAGACCTTGTGCAGCGCGGGCCGCTCGGCCGAGGTCACGTCGCGCATGGTGCGCAGCCGGGCGCGCATCTCGTCGGTGGGGAAGACCAGCGGGTTCTCCGCCAGCTCGGCCTTGTCCTTGTCACCGCTCGCCGCGAGGACCTCGCGCGCGGCCGGCACCGGGCAGATGTACTGGACGGCGGCGGCGAGCTGCGCGGCGACCTCGGGCTGGTAGTAGTAGTCGATCAGCAGCTCGGCGTTGCGCTTGTGCTCCGCCCGGTTGGGGATCATCAGGCTCTCCGCCCACAGCTCGGCGCCCTCCTCCGGCACGAGGAACGCGATGTCCGGGTTCTCGGCGGTGAGCTGGACGGCGTCGCCGGAGTACGCCTGGCAGGCGAGCGCGGCGCCGGAGGCGAGGTCGCCGGTGTAGTCGTTGCCGGTGAAGCGGCGGACGTGGCCGTTGTCGACCATCTTCTGCACGAGGTCCATCGCGCGGTGCGCGTCGTCGTCGGTGAACCGGGAGACGTCGGCGCCCTGGGAGAGCATGAGCAGCCCGAGCGCCTCGTCCAGCCCGGCGAACAGCGTCACCCGGCCCTTGAGGTCGGGCGCCCACAGGTCCGCCGTCGACCCGAGCTCGCGGCCGATCGCCTTGCGGTTGTACGCGATGCCGGTGATCCCGGACTGCCAGGGCACGCTGCGCCGGCGCCCGGGGTCGAAGGCCGGCCGGGCGAGCTGCGGGTCCAGGTTGGCCGTGACGTTGGGCAGGTTGGCCTGGTCCATGGCCTGCACCCAGCCGAGCGAGACGTACCGCCCGGCCATCCAGTCGCTGATCACCATGAGGTCCCGGCCGGGGTCGGCGCCCTCGGTGAGCACCGGGCTGATCTTGCCGAAGAACTCGTCGTTGTCGTTGATGTCCTCGGTGTAGGTGACCGCGATCCCGGTCTTCTCGGTGAAGGCGTCGAGCGTCGGCCGCCGGCCCCGGTCGTCGACGTCGATGTACTGCGTCCAGTTGGAGAACGCCATCCGCCGGTCGGTCTCCGAGCGGTCCGGCGCCGAGCGGCGGTCCTCGGCCACGTACGCGGACGGGATCCCGCAGCCGCTCAGCGCGCCGGCACCGAGCAGCGCGGCCCCGCCGCCGAGCACCGAACGTCGGCGCAGCGCACGGGGGTTCAACGGACGTCGGGACGTGGTGGTGCTGGGCATGGTGGGGCCTCCGGAGCGTGGGACGGCCCCGGGCGCACCGAGGCACCCGGGGCCGTCCGATTCGTTACGTCAGACAGTGTGCGCGTCGGCGAGCGACAGCACCTCGTCGAGCACCGCGAGGCCGGTCTTGGCCTCCTCCTCCGTGACGGTGCACGGCGGGACGACGTGGAAGCGGTTCATGTTGACGAACGGCCAGAGCCCGCGCTGCTTGCAGGCGGCGGCCAGTTCGCCCATCGGCGCGTTGGCGGCGCCGGCGGCGTTGTAGGGCACCAGCGGCTCGCGGGTCTCGCGGTTCTTGACCAGGTCCAGCGCCCAGAACACGCCGAGGCCGCGCACCTCGCCGATCGAGGGGTGCCGATCGGCCAGCTCGCGCAGGCCGGGGCCGAGCACGGTCTCGCCGATGTGCTTGGCGTGCTCGACGATGCGCTCCTCGGCCATCGCGTTGATGGTCGCGACGGCGGAGGCGCAGGCCAGCGGGTGGCCGGAGTAGGTGAGCCCGCCGGGGAAGGGCCGCTCGTCGAAGTCGGCGGCGATCGCGGCGCTGATCGCCACGCCGCCGAGCGGCACGTAGCCGGAGTTGACGCCCTTGGCGAAGGTCAGCAGGTCCGGGGTGACGCCCCAGTGGTCGGCGGCGAACCACTCGCCGGTGCGGCCGAAGCCCGCCATCACCTCGTCGAGGATGAACACGATCCCGTAGCGGTCGCAGATCTCCCGCACCCCGGCGAGGTAGCCCGGCGGCGGGATCAGGATGCCCGCGGTGCCGACCACGGTCTCCAGGATGACGGCCGCGACCGTGCCCGGCCCCTCGAACGCGATCACCTGCTCCAGGTGCTCCAGCGCGCGCTCGCACTCCTGCGCCTCGTTCTCGGCGTGGAAGTTGGAGCGGTAGGCGTACGGGCCCCAGAAGTGCACCACGCCGGAGACGCCGGTGTCGTTGGCCCAGCGGCGCGGGTCGCCGGTGAGGGCGATCGCGTTGGCGGTGGCGCCGTGGTACGAGCGGTAGGTGGAGAGCACCTTCTGCCGGCCGGTGTGCAGCCGGGCCAGCCGGATGGCGTTCTCGTTGGCCTCGGCGCCGCCGTTGGTGAAGAAGATCTTGTCCAGGTCGCCGGGGGTGCGCTCGGCGATCAGCCGGGCGGCCTCGCTGCGCGGCTCGACCGCGAAGCCGGGCGCGAGCGTGCAGAGCTTCGCCGCCTGCTCCTGGATCGCGGCGACCACCTTCGGGTGCTGGTGCCCGATGTTGGTGTTCACCAGCTGCGAGGAGAAGTCGAGGTAGCGGTTCCCCTCGTAGTCCCAGAAGTACGAGCCCTCGGCGCCGGCCACCGCGAGGGGGTCGATCAGCGCCTGGGCGGACCACGAGTGGAAGACGTGCGCGCGGTCGGCGGCCTTGACGGCCTGGCCTGCGGCTGAGTCAGCGGTGGGGATGCTCATGCGGCAAGGCTAGGGAGTCCGGTGCCCGAAGTGCAGTTTCATCTTGTCAGTCGGTCACGCGAACGGCCGACAGGGTGCAAAGACACAGGGCCCGGGTCGAATCGACCCGGGCCTCATGTCAGTTCATACCAACGATCAGATGGCGGTCATCCTGCGCCCGACGGTCATGACCCGCTCAGATCGCGGTCATCCTGCACCCGACGGTCATGACCCGCTCAGATCGCGGTCATGACGTGCTTCACCCGGGTGTAGTCCTCGAAGCCGTAGGCCGAGAGGTCCTTGCCGTAGCCGGACTTCTTGAAGCCGCCGTGCGGCATCTCGGCGACCAGCGGGATGTGGGTGTTGATCCACACGCAGCCGAAGTCCAGGCGGCGCGACATCCGCATGGCGCGGGCGTGGTCCTTGGTCCACACCGAGGACGCCAGCGCGAACTCGACGCCGTTGGCGTACTCGACGGCCTGGTCCTCGTCGGTGAACCGCTGCACGGTGATGACCGGGCCGAAGACCTCGTTCTGGATGATCTCGTCGTCCTGCTTGAGGCCGGAGACGACGGTCGGGGCGTAGAAGTAGCCCTGCTCGCCGACCCGGTGGCCACCGGTCTCGACCTTGGCGTGGGCGGGCAGCCGCTCGATGAAGCCGGCCACCTGCTTCAGCTGGTTGGCGTTGTTCAGCGGGCCGTACAGCACGTCCTCGTCGTCCACGCCGCCGGTCTTGGTCTCGGCCGCGGCCTTGGCCAGCGCCTCGACGAAGGCGTCGTGGATCGAGTCGTGCACCAGCACGCGGGTGGCCGCGGTGCAGTCCTGGCCGGCGTTGAAGAAGCCCGCCACCGAGATGCCCTCGACGGCCTCGGCGATGTCGGCGTCCTCGAACACCACGACCGGGGCCTTGCCGCCCAGCTCCAGGTGCACGCGCTTGACGTCCTTGGAGGCCGACTCGGCGACCTGGATGCCGGCCCGGACCGAACCGGTGATGGAGGCCATCGCCGGGGTGCGGTGCTCGACCATCAGCTTGCCGGTCTCGCGGTCGCCGCAGATGACGTTGAAGACGCCGGCCGGCAGCTCCAGGTCCTTGAGGATGCCGCCGATGATCTCGGCCAGCAGCACGGTGGAGGCCGGGGTGGTGTCCGAGGGCTTCAGCACGACGGCGTTGCCCGCGGCGATCGCCGGGGCGAACTTCCAGACGGCCATCATCATCGGGTAGTTCCACGGCGCGACCTGGGCGCAGACGCCGACCGGCTCGCGGCGGATGATCGAGGTCATCCCGTCCATGTACTCACCGGCGGCCTTGCCCTCCAGCAGACGCGCGGCGCCGGCGAAGAAGCGGATCTGGTCCACCATCGGGCCGATCTCCTCGGAGAGGGTCAGCGCGCGGGGCTTGCCGGTGTTGCGCACCTCGGCGTCGACGATCTCGTCGGCGCGCGCCTCGACGGCGTCGGCGATCTTCAGGAGCAGCTTCTGGCGGGTGCTCGGGGTGGCGTCGCGCCAGACCGGGAAGGCGGCGGCGGCCGAGGCCATCGCGGCGTCGACGTCCGCTGCACCGGACAGCGGGGACGTCGCGTAGACCTCGCCGGTCGTCGGGTCGACGATGTCGAGCGTGCGGCCGTCGGCCGCGTCGACGAACTCACCGTTGATGTAGTTGCGCAGCGTGCGAAGGTCGCTCACGGGGTCTCTCCTCGGTCTGGTCCTGCGGCGTTGCAGAGTCCGGCGCCATGGTACGTCCGCGGCCGCGGCGTACGAAGGGTGCCGAGTGGCCGGGCCCGGACGGCCGCGGTCCACTGGTGGGGGAACGCGCGCTGCGCTGCGTCGCCGCGCGCGTACCGTGCCAGGGTAGCCGGAACACGGATGGGATCGACAGCCCCGACGCACTCGGACGATGAAATCCGTACGCGATTTCTGAGATCGCGACGAAATCAGCAGTTTCCACGGTTGCGAACACGGGAACGATCAGGCACAGTTGCGGCGTGGCCAACCGCGACCGGAACGCCAGCGTTCCCCTCGACGCCGCCTCCAAGGCGATCATCGAGCAGCTCCAGGAGGACGGGCGCCGCCCGTACGCCGCCATCGGCAAGGCCGTCGGCCTGTCCGAGGCGGCCGTGCGCCAGCGCGTCCAGAAGCTGCTCGACCAGGGCGTGATGCAGATCGTCGCCGTCACCGACCCGCTCACCGTCGGCTTCACCCGCCAGGCGATGGTCGGGATCCGGGTCGAGGGCGACATCGAACCCGTCGCCGACGCGCTGGCCGCCCTCGACGAGGTCGACTACGTCGTCTGCACCGCCGGCTCGTTCGACCTCCTGGCCGAACTGGTCTGCGAGGACGACGAGCACCTGCTCGAAATGATCAACAAGCGCATCCGCGCGCTTCCCGGCGTGCGGAGCACCGAGAGTTTCGTTTACCTGAAGCTCCGGAAACAGACCTACACCTGGGGCACCCGATGACAGCCGACCCGGCCCAGAAGGACCTTTCCAAGACCGCCTACGACCACCTGTGGATGCACTTCACCCGCATGTCGTCGTACGAGAACTCCCCCGTACCGACCATCGTCAAGGGCGAGGGCACGTACATCTGGGACGACAAGGGCCGGAAGTACATCGACGGCCTGGCCGGCCTGTTCGTCGTGCAGGCCGGTCACGGCCGCACCGAGCTCGCCGAGGTGGCCGCCAAGCAGGCCAAGGAACTCGCGTTCTTCCCGATCTGGAGCTACGCGCACCCCAAGGCCGTCGAACTGGCCGAGCGCCTCGCCAACTACGCCCCGGGCGACCTGAACAAGGTCTTCTTCTCCACCGGCGGCGGCGAGGCCGTCGAGACCGCCTGGAAGCTCGCCAAGCAGTACTTCAAGCTGATCGGCAAGCCGACCAAGTACAAGGTCATCTCCCGCGCGATCGCCTACCACGGCACCCCCCAGGGCGCCCTGTCGATCACCGGCCTGCCGGGCCTGAAGGCCCCGTTCGAGCCGCTGGTGCCGGGCACCCACAAGGCCCCGAACACCAACATCTACCGCGCCCCGCACTACCTGGAGGGCCCCGACGGCACCGTCGACCCCGAGGCGTACGGCCGCTGGTGCGCCGACCAGGTCGAGGAGGCCATCCTCTTCGAGGGCGCCGACACCGTCGCCGCCGTGTTCGTCGAGCCGGTGCAGAACGCCGGCGGCTGCTTCCCGCCGCCGCCCGGCTACTTCCAGCGCCTGCGCGAGATCTGCGACCGCCACGACGTGCTGCTGGTCTCGGACGAGGTCATCTGCGCCTTCGGCCGCCTCGGCACCATGTTCGGCGCCGACAAGTTCGGCTACGTGCCGGACATGATCACCTGCGCCAAGGGCATGACCTCGGGCTACTCCCCGATCGGCGCGACGATCATCTCCGACCGCATCGCCGAGCCGTTCTACAAGGGCGACAACACCTTCCTGCACGGCTACACCTTCGCCGGTCACCCGGTGTCGTCCGCCGTGGCGCTGGCCAACCTCGACATCTTCGAGCGCGAGGGCCTGAACCAGCACGTGCTGGACAACGAGTCGCGCTTCCTGGGCACCCTGAGCAAGCTGCGCGACCTGCCGATCGTCGGCGACGTCCGCGGCAACGGGTACTTCTACGGCATCGAGCTCGTCAAGGACAAGGTCACCAAGGAGTCCTTCAACGACGAGGAGACCGAGCGCGTGCTCTACGGCTTCCTGTCGAAGGCGCTCTTCGACAACGGCCTGTACTGCCGCGCCGACGACCGCGGCGACCCGGTCGTCCAGCTGGCCCCGCCGCTGATCTCCGACCAGTCGACCTTCGACGAGATCGAGCAGATCCTGCGGACCAGCCTCACCGACGCGTGGGCGAAGCTCTGATCGGCTGATCCTCTTTCCCACCCTCCGCCGAAGGGCGGCCCCGCTCCCGCGGGGCCGCCCTTCGGTGCGTTCCGGTGCCGATCCGGTCGTTTCCGGTCGGCGTTCGCACCCAAACATGCCTGATTGCGGGTGATATGCCCGCGATGGCCCAGTGCGCCGCAACCGCGCGGGGTCCCCGTCGTTCTAATCTGACGACTGTCATATCCCTGCGGCCATCCAGGATGGAACCTCATGTCAGCGGCACCGCCTGACAACGACGTGCTGTGGGCCCGGGGGATCGTCAAGTCCCATCACGGCACCCCCGCCCTGCGCGGCATCTCGATCGGCGTCCGCGAGGGCGAGGTCCTCGCCGTCACCGGACCCCGCGGCTCCGGCAAGAGCACCCTGCTCGGCTGCCTCTCCGCCCAACTCCCGGTCGACCAGGGCGAGGTCTGGTTCAACAGCGCCCCCGTGCACACCCTCACCCGGGCCGGCCGCGAACGGCTGCGCCGCGACCGCTTCGGCTTCGTCGGCTCCGAACCCCACCTGGTGCCCGAACTGACCGCCCGGGAGAACGTCGCCCTGCCGCTCCTGCTCGCCGGCGCCGGCAACAAGGCCGCCTACACCGCCGCCTCCGAGTGGCTGGAGCGCCTCGACGTCGGCGACATCGCCCGCCACCGCCCCGACCGGCTGCTGCAGAGCCAGCGCCAGCGGATCGCCGTCGCCCGCGCGCTCGCCCCGCTGCCGCCCGTCGTCTTCGCCGACGACCCCACCGCGCCGCTCCACCGCGAGGCCGCCGACCAGGTCCTGCGGATACTGACCAGCGCGGCCCGCTCCCACCAGCTCACCCTCGTCCTGGCCACGCACGACCCGGAGCTCGTCCGGTTCGCGGACCGCGCCGTCGCCCTCGTCGACGGACGGCTCACCGCCCCCGCCGCCCCCGTCCCGCGCGGCCCCGCCGCACCGGGCACCACCGGCGCCTCGGCCGTCTCGGCCACCCGCCGCTGACGACGAGCCGCTGAAAGAGTCGACGTGTTCTATCTCCGCCTGGCCCGGGGCTACCGGGTGCCCGACCTCGGCCGCTGGCTGCTCACCGCCCTCGCCTCCGCGGTGGTCGCCGCCTTCCTGCTGCGCGCCCTCGGCCGGGCGATGAGCGACCGGCCCGGCGACGCCGACGCGCTCGTGCGGCTGCTGTGGTGCCTGCCCCCGCTGGCCGCCGTGGCCTGGTTCGCCGCCGTCGCCGCCCGCGCGGTCCCCGCCCAACGGCCCGAACGGATCACCGGCCTCACCGCCGCCGGAGCCGGCTCCGGCCGGATCCGCGGCCTGATCGCCGGCGAGGTCGCCCTCGCCTGCACCCTCGGCAGCGTGCTCACCCTGCTCGTCTTCCTGGTCCTGCGCAACGACATCGCCGGGCCCTCGCTCGCCCCCGACCTCGGCATGGGCGTGCCGCTGCCGGCCGCCGCCCCGCTCACCCTGCTCGCGCTCGTGCCGATCACCGCCGGGATCGCCGCGGCCTGCGCGGTGCCCTTCGCCGAGACCCTGCCCGGCGGCCGCCGCACCACCCCCACCGGCTTCGGGCCGCTGCGGGTCGCCGTGCCGATCGGCCTGGCCGTGGTCGGCCTCGCCCTCGAACTGATCGCCCTGCGGCCCGGCGCCCCCGCCGACGGCCGCCCGGTCCACCTGCCCGCCGGACTCGGCAGCACCAGCGTCGCCGCGCTCGGCGGCTGGGCCGCGAGCGCCCTCGGCCTCGCCCTGATCACCGGCCCGCTGCTCGGCTGGACCGGTCGCCTGCTCGCCCTCGGCCGGCCCACCCCGCTGCGCCTGCTGGCCGGGCGCGGACTCACCGCACAGGCCCGCCGCCTCGGCGCGCCGCTGGCCGTGCTCACCCTCGTCGTCGCGATGGTGCTCACCACCATCCGCTACTGGATCGGCACCCCCGGCAGCGCCGACGCCCTGCCCGCCGTCGAGGCCTGCCTGGTCCTCGGCTGCGCGGCCGCGGCCGTCGCCGCCCGCCTCGCCGAGGTCCGCACCGACCGCCGGGACGTCACCGACGCGCTGCTGCGCCTCGGCACCTCGCCCAGGCTGCTGTTCGGCGCGGTCGCCCTGCGCACGCTGGCCGTCGGCACGGCCCTGCTGGTCACCGGCGGGGCGACGGCCGCACTGGCCGCCGCCGGACTCCGCTAGTCCCCGGTCCCGGGCGTCCTCAGCCTGCGGCCGCGAGCTGGCCGCAGGCGCCGTCGATCTCCTGGCCGCGGGTGTCGCGGACGGTCGTCGGCACGCCGTGCGACTGGAGCCGCCGGACGAACTCGCGCTCGTCCTCGGGCCGGGAGGCGGTCCACTTCGAACCCGGCGTCGGGTTCAGCGGGATCAGGTTGACGTGCACCCGGTGGTTCTTGATCAGCCGGCCGAGCAGGTCCGCCCGCCACGCCTGGTCGTTGATGTCCTTGATCAGCGCGTACTCGATGGAGACCCGGCGGCCGGACTTCTCCGCGTAGTTCCACGCCGCGTCCAGCACCTCGGCGACCTTCCACCGGGTGTTCACCGGCACCAGCTCGTCGCGCAGCTCGTCGTCCGGGGCGTGCAGCGACAGCGCGAGGCGGCAGCTGAGGCCCTCGTCGGCGAAGCGGTTCATCGCCGGGACGAGGCCGACGGTGGAGACGGTGATGCCGCGCTGGGACAGGCCGAAGCCGTCCGGCGCCGGGTCGGTCAGCCGGCGGATCGCGGCCAGCACCCGGTTGTAGTTGGCGAGCGGCTCGCCCATCCCCATGAAGACGACGTTGGACAGCCGCGCCTCGCTGCCGGGGCCGCTCCCGTCCTCGGCGGACGAGCCCGATCGCGCCCCGAACTCGCCGACCCTGAGCGCGCGCATCCCGGCGGCGATCTGCTCGACGATCTCGGCGGTGGACAGGTTGCGGGTCAGACCGGCCTGGCCGGTCGCACAGAACGGGCAGTTCATGCCGCAGCCGGCCTGCGAGCTGATGCACATGGTCACCCGGTCGGGGTAGCGCATCAGCACCGACTCGACGAGCGTGCCGTCGAACAGCTTCCACAGCGTCTTGCGGGTCGCGTCGTCGTCGCAGGAGACGTGCCGGACCACCGACATCAGCTCGGGCAGCAGGCTCCCGGTCAGCTTCTCCCGGCTGGCGGCGGGGATGTCCGTCCAGCCCGCCGGGTCGTTCGACAGCCGGCCGAAGTAGTGGTTCGAGAGCTGCTTGGCGCGGAACGGCTGCTCGCCCAGCTCGGCGACGGCCTCCTTGCGCTCGGCGGGGCTGAGGTCGGCGAGGTGTCGCGGGGGCTTGGCGCCGCGCGGCGCGACAAACGTGAGTTCTCCGGGCTTAGGCATGGTTGTTCCAGTGTCGCAGACGCGGCGGGGCCCCCGACCGCCGGGCCGGCCGGGGCCACGCCCCCGGT
>NZ_JBHYWI010000120.1:0-23596 GCF_042751525.1 Kitasatospora sp. NPDC059408 | reverse complement strand
CCAAGAGCGCCCTCATCACCCTCGTCGAACACGCCCTCCTCGCCCGACTCCGCTAACCGACGCGCCCGTGGCCCGCGGATCAAACCTCCGCGGGCCACGGGCGGGTTGACGACTCGTCACTCGGTGGGCTCCACGCCCGCCCGGATCAGGCCGTAGGTGTACGCGTCCTCCAGCGCCAGCCAGGAGGCGGCGACGACGTTGTCGGCCACGCCGACGGTGGACCACGTCGACGTGCCGTCGGTGGACTCGATCAGCACCCGGGTCTTGGAACCGGTGCCGTGCTGGCCCTCCAGGATGCGGACCTTGTAGTCGACCAGTTCCAGCTTGGCCAGCTGCGGGTGGATTCCTTCGAGCGCCGTGCGCAGGGCCTTGTCCAGCGCGTCGACCGGGCCGTTGCCCTCGCCGGTGGCGATCCGGCGCACGCCCTTGGCCCACAGCTTGACCGTCGCCTCGTTGCCCGTGAAGCCGTTCGGGCCCTGCTCGCTGATGGTCCGCCAGGACTCCAGCGTGTAGAAGCGCTCCCGGCTGCCGCGCACCTCGTCGCGCAGCAGCAGTTCGAAGGAGGCGTCCGCGGACTCGTACGTGTAGCCGAGGTTCTCCTGCTCCTTGACCCTGGCGACCACCCGGCCGGCCAGGTCGCGGTCGGTGGAGAGGTCGTAGCCGAGCTCCTTGCCCTTCAGCTCGACCGAGGCCCGGCCGGCCATGTCGGAGACCAGCATCCGCATGGTGTTGCCGACCAGCTCGGGGTCGATGTGCTGGTACAGGTCCGGGTCCACCTTGATCGCGGAGGCGTGCAGCCCGGCCTTGTGCGCGAAGGCGGAGTAGCCGACGTACGGCTGGTGGGTGGCGGGGGTCAGGTTCACCAGCTCGGCGATGGCGTGCGAGATCCGGGTCATCTCGGCGAGCCGGCCCGCGGGCAGCACCCGGCGGTCGTACTTGATCTCCAGCGCGCCCACCACCGGGAACAGGTTGGCGTTGCCGACCCGCTCGCCGTAGCCGTTCGCGGTGCACTGCACGTGGGTGGCGCCGGCGTCCACCGCGGCCAGGGTGTTGGCGACGGCGCAGCCGGTGTCGTCCTGGGCGTGGATGCCGATCCGGGCGCCGGTCGAGGCGATCACGTCGGCGACGATGTCGCGCACGCCGGCCGGCAGCATGCCGCCGTTGGTGTCGCACAGCACGACCACGTCGGCCCCCGCGCGGTGCGCGGTGCGGACGACGTCGAGCGCGTAGTCGCGGTTGGCCCGGTAGCCGTCGAAGAAGTGCTCGCAGTCGATGAACACCCGGCGGTCCGCGGCCCGCAGGAACTCGACGCTGTCCCGGATCATCTCCAGGTTCTCGTCCAGGGTGGTGCGCAGGGCCAGTTCGACGTGCCGGTCGTGCGCCTTCGCGACCAGGGTGACGACGGGGGCGCCGGAGGTGACGAGCGCCGCCAGCTGCGGGTCGTCGGCGGCCCGGCCGCCCGCCCGGCGGGTGGCGCCGAAGGCGACCAGTTGCGCGTGTTCGAGCGTGAGCTCGGCGGCGGCGCGGGCGAAGAACTCCGTGTCGCGCGGGTTGGCCCCGGGCCAGCCGCCCTCGATGAACCCCACCCCGAAGTCGTCCAGGTGCCGGGCAATGGCCAGCTTGTCGGCCACCGTGAGGTTGATGCCCTCCCGCTGCGCGCCGTCGCGCAGGGTGGTGTCGAACACGTGGAAGCTGTCGTCGGTACGGGTGACCTCGGTCATGACCCCTGGTTCTCCGTTCGGGGAGGTTTCGTACTGCTCTGCCGGTTCGTCGTCCCGGCTCCACTGTCCAGCATCCCGCGCGCGGCCCCGGTGTCCCCGAGCCCTTCGTGGGGGCTCTCGGCCGGTCCGGGAAACAAAAAGACCCCTCGCGGGTGCGAGAGGTCTGCGCGCGGGTCTGGACGCTGGTGGTCGCTCCGCATCGGGTCGTGCGGGAGCGGTCACTGCGGACCGGCGCGCCTGCTGCTAATAATCAGCGACAGCGAGGACACGCCGGCAGTCTGGCACACCCTCCGCGGTCCGGCCCGCACGTCTCGCGATGCGAAACGGTGCGGGCCGGAGGCGGTGGGGCGGGAGCGGAGATCAGACGATCTTGTGCAGCCAGCCGTGGGTGTCGGGGCTCTGGCCACCCTGGATGGCGAGCAGGGCCTTGCGCAGCTCCATGGTGACCGGGCCGGGCTCGCCGGTGCCGACCGTCCAGTCGGCGGCGGCGGACTTGACCGAGCCGACCGGGGTGATGACGGCGGCGGTGCCGCACGCGAAGACCTCGGTGAGGGTGCCGTCGGCGTTGGCCTGCTGCCACTCGTCGGTGGAGATCTTCCGCTCCTCGACGGCGTAGCCGAGGTCGGCGGCCAGGGTCAGCAGCGAGTCGCGGGTGATGCCGGGCAGCAGGGCGCCGGACAGCTCCGGCGTGACGATCTTCGCGTCCTCGCCCTCGCCGAAGACGAAGTACAGGTTCATGCCGCCCATCTCCTCGACCCACCGGTGCTCGGCGGCGTCGAGCCAGACCACCTGGTCGCAGCCCTTCTCGGCGGCCTGGGCCTGGGCGACCAGCGACGCGGCGTAGTTGCCGGCGCACTTGGCGGCGCCGGTGCCGCCGGGCGCGGCCCGGACGTACTCCTTGGACAGCCAGACCGAGACCGGCTTGACGCCGCCCGGGAAGTACGCGCCGGCCGGGGAGGCGATGATCATGAACAGGTAGGAGTTCGCCGGGCGCACGCCCAGGCCGACCTCGGTGGCGAACATGAACGGCCGCAGGTACAGGCTCTGCTCGGGCTCGTTCGGCACCCAGGCCTGCTCCTGCTGGACCAGCAGCTCGACGGCCTCGACGAAGGTCTCGACCGGCAGCTCCGGCATGGCCAGGCGGCGGGCCGAGGCCTGGAAGCGGGCGGCGTTGGCCTCCGGGCGGAAGGTGGAGATCGAGCCGTCGGCCTGGCGGTAGGCCTTCAGGCCCTCGAAGATCGCCTGACCGTAGTGCAGGGTCATGTTCGCCGGGTCGATCTCCAGCGGCGCGTACGGCGCCAGCTGGGCGTCGTGCCAGCCCCGGCCCTCGGTCCAGCGGACGGTGACCATGTGGTCGGTGAAGACGCGACCGAACCCGGGGTTGGTCAGCCGGGCCTCGCGCTCCGCGTCGGACAGCGGGCTGGCGGAGGGCTTGAGGTCGAACGTGATGGGCGCCTGGGTGGGCGTGCTCATGGCTGTGTGTCCTTCACCGTGGGGTTGGTTCGGGCCGCCACCGCCGGCTGAGCGTCGCTGCGGGCGGATGAACGCCCGAACACACGCACAACGGCACGGCCCACTGTCGATACTCGCATCCAGAGGGCCGTGCCGAACAGTCGCCTGCCGCTTGGGAAGCTGCAAGCTGCGGTTATGTGGTCCGGCCCCGCGGCCGGATTCCCTTGTGGGGGTCGCGGCCCGTAATCGGCCGGAACTCCGCTGGTCGGATCCGGCCCCCTCAGCCGGATACTCGGGCGGCGAGCGCGTCGCCGACCTGGGAGGTGGTGCGGGTGCCGGAGCGCTCGGTCAGGTCCGCGGCGACCGCGGCCTCGACCCGGGCGGCCTCGGCGGCCAGGCCCAGGTGGTCCAGCAGCATCGCGACCGACAGCACGGTGGCCGTCGGGTCGGCCTTGCCCTGGCCCGCGATGTCCGGCGCGGAGCCGTGCACCGGCTCGAACATCGACGGGAACTCCCCGCCCGGGTTGATGTTGCCGCTCGCGGCCAGGCCGATCCCGCCGGTCACGGCGGCGGCCAGGTCGGTCAGGATGTCGCCGAACAGGTTGTCGGTGACGATGACGTCGAAGCGCTCCGGCTGGGTGACGAAGAAGATGGTCGCCGCGTCGACGTGCAGGTAGTCGGTGGTGACCTCGGGGAACTCCGCGCCGACCTCGGCGAAGATCCGCGTCCACAGGTGGCCGGCGTGCACCAGCACGTTGTTCTTGTGGACCAGGGTGAGCTTCTTGCGCGGACGCGCCTGCGCCCGCCGGTAGGCGTCGCGCACCACGCGCTCGATGCCGAAGGCGGTGTTCAGGCTGACCTCGGTGGCCACCTCGTGCTCGGTGCCGGTGCGCAGCGAGCCGCCGTTGCCGACGTACGGGCCCTCGGTGCCCTCGCGGACGACCACGAAGTCGATCTCGGGCTGCCCCGCCAGCGGCGACGCGACGCCCGGGAACAGCCGGCCCGGCCGCAGGTTGATGTGGTGGTCGAAGGCGAACCGCAGCTTCAGCAGCAGCCCCCGCTCCAGCACGCCCGACGGCACGCTCGGGTCGCCGATGGCGCCGAGCAGGATCGCGTCGTGGCCCTTCAGCTCCGCGAGGACCTCGTCCGGCAGCGTCTCCCCGGTCCGGTGGTAGCGCCGGGCGCCGAGGTCGTACTCGGTGGTCTCCAGCTTCACCTCGGCGGGAAGCACGGCCCTGAGGACCTTGAGCCCTTCGGCCACGACTTCCTGGCCGATGCCGTCACCGGGAACAACTGCGAGACGAATCGTGCGAGACATGCTCGGACCCTACTCCGGTGTCCCAGGGGCTGACACCTCGCGTCCACGATCCGGACGCGTACGGGTGACAGCGTGCCGGCCGCGGCGCCACGCCACCCGTTCGAGGGGGCGCGTGTGCCCCAGGACGCGCTGGGGGCGCACTTACTGTGGCGGAGATCGGGATTCCTCGTGGAACGGGGCGCAGCGTGCGGGCTGGGTGGCGGCGGGAGGGCGGGGTCTGTGCGGGGGCGGCAGGGCTCGCGATGGGTGGGTACGCGCTGGCCGCCGGGCTTCGCGGGGCGTGGCCGCCCGGGGCGGACGACCTCGCGGTGCCGTTCCACGCCCACCTGTGGGACCTCGTGCACGGGCGGGCGGCCGGGGACCTCCTGTTCAACTGGAACAGCGGGTACGGGGTGCCGTTCCTCGCCGACTTCTTCGCGTACCTGATGAACCCGTTCTCCTGGCTCGCCGCACTCCTCCCCCGCGACCAAGGGCACCTCGCGGTCCTCCTCGTCACCCTCGCGAGCATCGGCCTGGGCACCGCCCTGATGACGCACGTCCTCGGCCGCCTGCACCCGGGCCCGCGCCGGCTGCGCGCGCTCACCGCCGTCGGGTACGGGCTCTGCGCCTGGGTGCTGGCCGTCGGCGGGGCGGCGCCGCACTGGCTGTGGGGCCTGGTCTCGCTGCCGCTGCTGTGCCTGGCCGGCGACTGGTGCCTGCACGAGCGCCGCTGGGTGCTCGGCTCGCTGTGCGTCGCGCTCGCCTGGGCCGGCAACCTCTACACCGCCGCGATGGCCACCATCACCGCCGGACTCGTCCTCGCCGTGCGGCTGCTGGCGACCCCCCGGCCGTTCCGCCACCGCGTCCGCACGACCGGCCGGGCCGTCACGATGGCCGTCGCCGGGGTCCTGCTCGCCTCCCCCGTCCTGTTCGTCGCCGTCCGGGCCGCCCGCACCGCCCAGCCGGAGTCGCCCGTGGAGCCGCTCGGCCCGGACGGCTTCGGCGGGCACCTCGCGCAGCTGCTGCCCGGCACGCACGGCGGCGCCCCGCTGCCGGACGTCGCCATCGGCCTGTTCGGGCTGCTGCTGGTGTGCGGGCTGCCGTTCAACCGGCGGGTGCGGGTGCGCGAGCGGGCGGTGTGGTGCGGCGCGCTGGCGCTGGTGGTGCTGAGCTTCGTCTGGACGCCGACGGTGCTGGTCTGGCACGGCCTGGCGATCCCGGCCGGCGGGCCGTACCGGGTGGCGTTCGCGCTGAGCGGGCTGCTGGTGCTGGCCGCCTGGGTGTCGCTGGCGCACCGGCCGGACCTGCCCGCGCTGCTCGGCGGGGCCGCCGTGATCGCGGTGATCGCCGGACTGGCGGCGGGCCGGCACTCCGTGCGGACGTCCACCTGGCTGCTGCTGGCGGTCGGCGGGGCGGTGCTGCTCACCGCGCTGTGGGCGTCGCAGCGGTGGCACGCCGACCGGCGGGCCGGCGCCGCCCTCACCTGGGTGCTGGGCGGCGCGGTGCTCGGCAACGCCGTCTGGTCCGGCTACGCGGCGCTGGCCCCCGGACCGGAGGGGACGGCCTCCGGCGCGGCGGTGCGGGCCGCCCACACGGCGGTGCGCCGGGCCGCGGACTGGCCCGCCGGGCGCAGCGACCCGGGCCCGCACGCCTTCACCCCCAACGACCCGCTGCTCCTCGACGGCCAGGGCGGCGGCTACTTCAGCGGCTACCTGCCGACCGTCGCCGCCCTGCTCCTGCACGACCTCGGCGCGGGCTGGACGGCGGGCGGGCGGAGCACCGGCAGCGTCACCGACCCGGTCGGGCAGGCGCTGTTCGCCGTCCGCGCCCACCTGGACGACGGCCCCCCGCCGGACGGCTTCGCCCCCGGCCGGGCCGCCGCGCCGCCGCTGGTCACCGTGCTGCCGGCGGGCCACCGGGTGGACAGCACCTCGGTGTGGTCGCGACAGGAGTCGCTGCTCGGCGGCCCGGTGTACGACGCTCCGGTGCCCGTCCCGGCGGGCGGCCCGGCGCCGACGCCGCACGGCAGCAGCGGCTGGTCGCTGCCGGGCGGGGGCGCGGCGACGGAGTTCACGGCGGCGTGCACGCCCGGCGGGACGGCGTTCTTCCACGGCGTCTGGTACCGGGGCACGGTCAGCGGCCTCGGCACCACCTACCGCAGCGAGGGCGACCAGCCGACCACCGCCGTCCCGGTCCACCGGCTGGGGCCGGTCCCGGCCGACGGGCTGGTCCGGGTGGCGCTGCGGTCCGACGGGGTGAGCCAGGTCCCGGCCCGCCCGATCGGCTGCCTGCGGCCGGGCGCCCTGGAGGCGGCCGTGGCCCGGCTGACGGCGACCGGCGCGACCCGGGTGACGGCCGGCGGCCACGCGCTCACCGCCGTCCTCCCGGCCGGCTCGACGGGCACGGCGCTGGTGTCCGTCCCGGCCACCGAGGGGTGGACCTGCGCGGCCGGCGGCGGGCGGCCCGCGGAGCCCACACCGGTCCTCGGCATGATCGGCGTCCCGCTGGGGGCGGGGGCGGACCGCGTCACGTGCGCGTTCCGGCCGCCCGGCCTCACCGAGGGCCTGGTCGTCACGTCCGCGACCACGGCGGCCCTCGCCCTGGTCGCCGTCTTCACCCGCGTCTCCCGCCGCCGCCCGCCGCACACCCCGCGCCGCGTCCGCCGCCGGGAGGCCCGCGCGGCACAGGCCGGCTGACGGCACGCGGAGGGGCGGCCCGCGCGTGTCGTGCGGGCCGCCCCTCCTTCCGTCCGGGGGTCAGGGAAGCGCGACCACCTCCGCCCGCCGGGCGCCCGGGTTGAAGTGGTGGAGCAGCAGGACCGAGGACGTGTCGCCCGCCGCCCGGTGGACGTCGAGGACGGTGCCGGGCCGCGCCGGGGCCGCGATGGCGGCCGGTCCCGCGATCCCGGCCCGGACCGTGACGGCCGGGTGGAGCACGTCGACCGCGACGGTCGGCCGCACGCCCCGCAGGCCGATCGACCCGAAGGCGTCGGCCGGGTCCGGCCTGCCCTGGACGGCCGGGCCGGTCCACACGCCGTACCGCACCACGCTGTGGCCCTCCTTGACCCCCGGGAGGGCCGCGATCCGCACCGGCAGGACCAGCACCTCGCTGTCCAGCAGGGCGGTGTCGACGTCGCCCCAGCGGGCGTTGAGCGGCTGGACGTCCAGCTCGGCGCCGGTGCGGGCGTCGAGCGCGCGGGCGACCAGCACGTCGCTGCCGCGCTCCCGGTCGGCCTTCACGATCACGTCGGCGACGCCGTCCCCGTCGGTGTCCAGCGAGACCCGGACCCCGTAGAGGCCGACGGGCGTCGTGGCGGGAGCCCAGAGCCGGGCGCCGAAGTAGAGCGTCCCGGAGTCCGCGGCGGCGCCCACGGCCCGCAGGTTCGCCGCCCGGTCACCGGGGTGTTCGACGCACACGTCCTCCGGCGCCGGCGCGTCCCCGCCCGACTTCTCGGGCACGATGCCCGAGCCGGGCCGCAGCCCGGCGCCGCCGCCGGGCGGGCAGTCGGCCCAGCGGGCGCCCTCGCCGCCGAGGGCGAAGGCACTGACGAGTCCCGGCCGGTCCCCGGGGGCGCTGCTCCCGCCGAGCACCAGCAGGGTGCCGTCCCGGGCGGTGCGCACCGGGGCGGAGGCGCTGAGGCCGGTGGCGGGCCGCGGGGCCGCGAACACCGGGACCCGTAGCTCGGGCAGGGCCGGGTCGGTGACGGGGCTGAGCAGGACGCGTCCGGAGAGCTCGCCCCGGTAGGAGCGCGCCTTGCCGCCCTGGACGGCGTCGAGGGTCGGGTCCGGCGCGCGTCCCAGCTCTCCGGGGACGCTGAGCGTCACCCGGACGTGCGCGGTGCCGCCCGCCGGGACGTCGACCTGCTCCGGCGCCACCTCGTAGTGGGCGCCGGGCAGTTCGGTGGCCGCCGCGTACCCGGTGCGGTAGCTCAGCGGCGCCGCCGAGTGGTTGCGCACCTCGATCTCGCGCCGCAGCGCCGTCGGGCCGCCGACCTCGACCGGCCCGAAGGAGACGCCGACGGAGCCCTCGACCGCGCCCTCCCCGGAGGCGTAGGCGACGGCCGGGGTGCGCACGGCCCGGTCGACCGCGGCCCGGCCGGCGCCGGTGCGCTCGGGGCCGTAGACCGGGCTGCCTCGGTCCGCGTCGAGGCGGGTGTCGACGGAGGTGTTCATCAGCGCCGCCTTGACCTCCTCGACCGGCCAGTCCGGGTGGGCGGCGCGGACGAGGGCGGCGAGCCCGGCCACGTGCGGTGTGGCCATCGAGGTGCCGTCCTCGCGCTGGCCGCCGCTGCCGCTGCCGGCGAGCGCGGACCAGATGCTCTCGCCGGGGGCCGCGAGGTCGGGCTTGACGACACCGGGCAGGCCGATGCCGCGCGAGGTGAAGTCGGTGAGGGTGTCGGCCCGTTCGGGCTGGAGCTGGGAGACCGAGCCGTGCAGCGGGTTGCCGGGGGCGGCCAGCCGGACCTCGGCCCCGCCGGCCGCGGCGGCCCGGCGGAGCCGCTCGCCGTCGGCGTGGGCCAGCAGGGCGACGGGGATGCGGTCGTTGCCGGCGATCTCGGGCAGGTGGTCGCTGTCGGCGGCGTAGAGGGCGCCGATCGCGCCCGCGTCGGCGGCGTGGTCGGCGCGCGGGCCTGAGTTGCACGCCCGCTCGGACTCGCGGGTGGCCCAGGCCAGCACCGCGACCTTGCCCGCGAGCCGCTGCCGGTCGGCCGCGCTGAACGCGGTGCAGCCGTCCGACTGGTCGGCGGGCAGGGCGAGTCGGCCGTGCACGTCGGCGGTGGACCAGCCCTGGTAGCGCTCGCTCCAGTGGGCGGGGACGGCGCCGGCGAGGTCGGCCGGGGCGAGCACGGTGATGCCGTCGGTGTCGGCGTGCCCGTGCACGGAGGCGGCCACGGCGATGGCCCGGGCGGCGGTGCCGGGGCTGCCGCTGATGCCGTAGACGTCCCCCTCGTTGCCGGCGGCGGCGACCACGACGGTGCCGAGCGCGGCCAGGTGGTCGACGGCCACCGCGTCGGCGTCGTCGGGGCTGCCGAAGCGGCTGCCGAGCGAGAGGTTGACGACGTCGAGGCGGTCGCCGAGGTCGCCGTCGCCGTTGGGGTCGGCGGCGAGGTCGAGGGCCTGGGCGAGGCGGTCGGTGGAGCCCTCGCAGCCGAACACCCGGATCGCGTACAGCTGGGCGCCGGGGGCCGCGCCCGGGCCGATCCTGAAGCCGGCCGGGTCGAGGCCGGCCCGGTAGGGCCCGGTGTAGGTGCGGCCGTCGGCGGTGACGCCGAGACCGGCCGCGGTGCCGGCGACGTGGGTGCCGTGGCCGTTGCGGTCGCAGTCGATGGGGTTGTCGCTGGGGTGCGGCACCGGCTGGTGGTGCGGGGAGGACGGGTCCGGGTCGTAGTCGTCGCCGACCAGGTCCTTGCCGCCGATCACCTTGGCGGTGGGGAACAGCGCGGCCGGGGCGGGCTTGCCACGCTCGACCGACCGGTAGGCGGCCTCGGTGCCGGGGCCGCCGAAGTCCGCGTGGGTGTAGTCGATGCCGCTGTCGATGACGCCGATCCGCACGCCCTTGCCGGTGTTGCCGGCGCTCCCCGTCCCGCTCGCGGCGGCCTCCCACACCTGTGGGGCGCCGGTCAGCGGAACGGAGTACGCGTTGTCGCGCTGCTTGCGGACGATCGGGTGGACGGCCCGGACACCGGGCAGCGCCCGCAGCGCGGCCAGCCGGTCGGCGGGCGCGGTGACGGCGAGGCCGGTGAGCAGGGTGCGGGTGCGGTACAGCTCGCGGGCGGCGGGCACGGCCCGGTGGACGGCCGTGGCGGCCCGGTCCAGCGCGTCGCCGGCCCTGGCCCGCTGGTCGGCGCCGGCCCTGGCGGCCGCCCGGCGGACCTCCTCGGGGGAGCGCCGGGCCCGCCGGGAGTCGTCGGCGGCGCGCCGCCAGGCGGGGCCGGCCGCCTCGGTGCCGAGTTCGAGCAGGACGGACGCCGCGCGGTCGGACCCGGGCGGGTCCGTCGGCGGACTGCCGCCGGCCGGCGCGGCGGCGAGCACCGCCGGGCCGACCAGCAGGGTCAGGGTGACGCCGATCCGGGCGAGCGAACGGCGGACGGTTGGCAGACGCACGTGGGCCCTCTCCCCCGGCAAGGGGGACGGATCCGCACACCGAGGAGGTCGCTGACGCCCGCCCGCGCGGGCGTCGATCACCCTTCCGGGGGCCCCAAATTAGGATGATCGCGTCGGCCGGTGCGAGCACCGTCCCCCGGACGGAGGCAAGGTGCACTCTCCCGGGTGACCGTCCGTCAGCCCGTCCGGCCCAGTTGGCAGATGAACGACCGGACGGCCCCGCCGGTCAGAGGTGGCCGGTCGCACCGCCGTTGTCGCGGCGGTCCAGCGAGCGCTGCAGCGCGGCGGCGGCGAAGGGATTCCGCTCGGCGGACCGGCGGCGGCGCGGGGCGCGGACGGGGGTGGCGGCGGGGGCGGGAGAGGCGTGGCGGTCGGCGGTGGAAGGCATACCGGACTCCTTGGAAGCGGCGCGCAGAAGCACGACATGGTGAGGGGAGGGGTACGCGCAGAGGCAGGGGTCGCCTGCCCGTGAAGGCGCACGCACACACGGGCCGCGCGCCCTGGCTACAGGGGCGGCACACCGTATGGCTCTTCCACGGTACGACCCCGGCCCGGCCGTGTCTGCACGAATACTTGGATTTCCTAGTATCTGAGACGGGAGTCACCCGCACGCACGCAACCGGGCCCGGACCACCGTCGAAACGGAGGTCCGGGCCCGGTACGGAGCCTCGGGAGGGTCAGCCCAGGTCGACCGACCGCGCGAAGCGGGCGCCGATCTCGGCGGCGATCGCCGACAGCACGTCCTGCGGGATCTCGCTGTCCACGGTGAGGGACGCGAGCGCGCCGCCGCCGTCCCGCGCGACCTGCATGCCGGCGATGTTGATGCCGGCGTCGCCGAGGTGCTTGCCGAGGACGCCGACGACGCCCGGGCGGTCCTCGTACTTGAAGAAGGCCATGTGGTCGGTGAGCGCGACGTCCACGTCGAAGGCGTCCACGCCGACGATCTTCTGGGTCTGCTTCGGGCCGGCCAGCGTGCCGGAGATCGCGATCTCCTCGCCGTCGGCGAGCGTGCCGCGGACGGTGATGACGTTGCGGTGCTCGGGGCTCTCGCTGGAGGTGGTCAGGCGCACCTCGACACCGCGCTCCTGGGCGAACAGCGGGGCGTTGACGTAGGACACCGTCTCCGCCACGACGTCCTCGAACACGCCCTTCAGCGCGGACAGTTCGAGCACCTTGACGTCGTGCTGGGTGATCTCGCCGCGGACCTCGACGTCGAGCCGCACGGCGACCTCGCCGGCCAGCGCGGTGAAGATCCGGCCGAGCTTCTCCGCGAGCGGCAGGCCCGGGCGCACGTCCTCGGCGATCACGCCGCCCTGGACGTTGACGGCGTCCGGCACCAGCTCGCCGGCCAGCGCGAGGCGCACCGACCTGGCGACGGCGATGCCGGCCTTCTCCTGCGCCTCGTCGGTGGAGGCGCCGAGGTGCGGGGTGGCGACCACGTTGTCGAAGGCGAACAGCGGGGAGTCGGTGCACGGCTCCTTGGCGTACACGTCGAGACCGGCGCCGGCCACCCGGCCGTCGCGCAGGGCGCTCGCGAGCGCCTCCTCGTCGACGATGCCGCCACGGGCGGCGTTGACGATGCGCACGGTGGGCTTGACCTTGTGCAGCGCCTCGTCGCCGATCAGGCCGATCGTCTCGGGGGTCTTCGGGAGGTGGACGGTGATGAAGTCCGAGACCTCCAGCAGCTCTTCGAGCGAGACCAGCTTGACGCCCATCTGCGCGGCGCGGGCGGCCTGGATGTAGGGGTCGTACGCGACGATCTTCATGCCGAACGCGGACATCCGCTGCGCGACCAGGACGCCGATCCGGCCGAGGCCGACGACGCCGAGGACCTTCTCGCTCAGCTCGACGCCGGTGTACTTGTTGCGCTTCCACTCGCCCTGCTTGAGCGCGGCGTTGGCCGGCGCGATGTTGCGGGCGACGGAGATCAGCAGGCCGCAGGCGAGCTCGGCGGCGGTGACGATGTTGGAGGTCGGCGCGTTGACGACCATCACGCCGGCCTTGGTGGCGGCGGCCACGTCCACGTTGTCGAGACCGACGCCGGCGCGGGCGACGACCTTCAGCTTGCGGGCGGCGGCCAGCGCCTCGGCGTCGACCTTGGTCGCCGAGCGGATCAGGATCGCGTCGACGTCGGCGATCGCGGTGAGCAGCTCGGTGCGGTCGGCACCGTTGCAGTGGCGGATCTCGAAGTCGGGGCCGAGGGCGTCGACGGTGGCGGGCGACAGCTCCTCGGCGATCAGTACGACGCCGGTTCTCACAGTGTTGTTAGCAGTGCTCACGACAGTGTGTCCTTAACTGTCCGGTTCCCCCGGGCACGGCGGTGGCGTGGAGGGCGGGGGAAGGTGGCATGCCGCGTAGGTAGACGCACGACGCTGTGGGCCTGACGCGCACTCGGAAGTGTATCGACGGGCGGAGTACGAGGCTGCTCCCGTCCGGCGAAATCACCCGGACGGGAGCAGCCTACTTGTACAAGGGAGTTGCGGAACGGGGCGGACCCCGGGCCGGGTCAGGCCTTCTCGTTGACCCAGCTCATCAGCGAGCGCAGCTTCTTGCCGGTGGTCTCCAGCAGGTGGTCCTCGTCGGCCTTCTTGTACTCGTTGTACTTGGGCAGACCGGCCTTGTACTCGGCGATCCAGGTGTTGGCGAAGGTGCCGTCCTGGATCTCGGCGAGGACCTTCTTCATCTCGGCCTTGGTGGCGTCGGTGATGATGCGCGGGCCGGTGACGTAGTCGCCCCACTCGGCGGTCTCGGAGACCGACCAACGCATCTTCTCCAGGCCGCCCTCGTACATCAGGTCGACGATGAGCTTCAGCTCGTGCAGGCACTCGAAGTAGGCGATCTCCGGCTGGTAGCCGGCCTCGACCAGGGTCTCGAACCCGGCCTTCACCAGGGCGGCGGTGCCACCGCAGAGGACGGCCTGCTCACCGAACAGGTCGGTCTCGGTCTCCTCGGTGAAGGTGGTCTTGATGACGCCGGCCTTGGTGGCGCCGAGGCCCTTGGCGTAGGACAGCGCCAGGGCGAAGGCGTTGCCGGTCGCGTCCTGCTCGACCGCGACGATCGCGGGGACGCCGCGGCCCTCCTCGTACTGGCGGCGGACCAGGTGGCCCGGGCCCTTCGGGGCGACCATGCAGACGTCGACGTCCGCCGGGGGCTTGATGAAGCCGAAGCGGATGTTCAGGCCGTGGCCGAAGAACAGGGCGTCGCCGGCCTTCAGGTGCGGGGCGATGTCCGCCTCGTAGACGTCGGCCTGGATCGGGTCCGGCACCAGGATCATGATGACGTCGGCCTCGGCCGCGGCCTCGGCGGGGGTGACCACGCGCAGGCCGGCCTCCTCGGCCTTGGCACGGGACTTGGACTCGGGCTTGAGGCCGACGCGGACGTCGGCGCCGGAGTCGCGCAGGGACAGCGCGTGGGCGTGGCCCTGGCTCCCGTAGCCGATGACCGCGACCTTGCGGCCCTGGATGATGGACAGGTCGGCGTCGTCTTCGTAGAACAGCTCGGCCACGGGGGCACATCTCCTTGCGTCATGGGTGCCGGGTACGCGGTGCCTACCGTATTCGCACCCGGCGGGGTGTGGGGTCTTTGTTCAGCGTGTGAGAAACGCCGGTTACGCGCTGCGGTCCAGGGCGCGGAGCGAACGATCGGTGATCGAACGGGCACCGCGCCCGATGGCGACCAGGCCGGACTGGACCAGTTCCTTGATGCCGTACGGCTCCAGCATCCGGAGCATGGCCTCCAGCTTGTCCGAACTGCCGGTGGCCTCGATGGTCACCGCATCGGGCGACACGTCGACGGTCTTGGCACGGAACAGCTGGACGATCTCGACGATCTGCGACCGGGTCTCGTTGTCGGCGCGGACCTTCACCAGGACCAGTTCCCGCTGGATCGCAGCGGCCTGGTCGAGTTCGACGATCTTTATCACGTTCACGAGCTTGTTGAGCTGCTTGGTGACCTGTTCCAGCGGGAGGTCCTCGACGTTGACCACGATCGTCATCCGGGACACGTCCGGATGCTCGGTCGGGCCGACGGCGAGGGAGTCGATGTTGAAGCCCCGACGGGAGAACAGCGAGGCGATGCGGGCGAGCACGCCGGGCTTGTTCTCGACCAGGACGGAGAGGGTGTGCTTGGACATGTCGTTCCTCAGGCGCACGAGGGGGGTCCGGCGAAGCCGGTCCCGAGAAGGGTGGCGGTGGGCGACGGGAGGGCGGGACGTCAGTCGAGGTCGTCGCCGAAGTCGGGGCGGATGCCCTTGGCGAACTGGATCTCGTCGTTGTTGGTTCCGGCCGCGACCATCGGCCAGACCATGGCGTCCTGGTGGACGATGAAGTCGATGACGACCGGGCGGTCGTCGATCGCCATCGCCTGCTCGATGACCGCGTCCAGGTCCTCGGGGCGCTCGCAGCGCAGCCCGACGCAGCCCATCGCCTCGGACAGCTTGACGAAGTCGGGGATCCGGGTGCCGCCCTGCTCCGGCGGCTCGACGCCGTCGTGCCCGGGGCCGGCGTGCAGCACGGTGTTGGAGTAGCGCTGGTTGTAGAACAGCGTCTGCCACTGGCGGACCATGCCCAGCGAACCGTTGTTGATGACCGCGACCTTGATCGGGATGCCGTTCAGGGCGCAGGTGACCAGCTCCTGGTTGGTCATCTGGAAGCAGCCGTCGCCGTCGATCGCCCAGACCACGGCCTCCGGACGGCCCGCCTTGGCGCCCATCGCGGCCGGGACCGCGTAGCCCATGGTGCCCGCGCCGCCCGAGTTCAGCCAGGTGGCCGGCTTCTCGAAGCGGATGAACTGCGAGCTCCACATCTGGTGCTGGCCGACGCCCGCGGCGTAGATGGCGTCCGGGCCGACGATCCGGCCGATCCGCTCGATGACCTGCTGCGGCGAGAGCTCCCCGGCGGGGGCGGGCTCGTAGCCCAGCGGGTAGGTCTTCTTCCACTCGTCGAGCTTCTGCCACCACTCGCTGTAGTCGCCCTTGTGGCCGGCGTCGAACTCGGCCTGGACGGCGACGATCAGGTCGGCCAGCACCTCGCGGGCGTCACCGACGATCGGCACGTCGGCCGGGCGGTTCTTGCCGATCTCGGCCGGGTCGATGTCCGCGTGGACGACCTTGGCGTACGGGGCGAAGCCGTCCAGCTTGCCGGTGACGCGGTCGTCGAAGCGCGCACCGAGGGTGAACAGCAGGTCCGCCTTCTGCAGCGCGGTGACGGCCGGGACGCTGCCGTGCATGCCGGGCATGCCCAGGTGCTGCGGGTGGCTGTCGGGGAAGGCGCCGAGCGCCATCAGGGTGGTGACGACCGGGGCGCCGGTCAGCTCGGCCAGGATCCGCAGCTCGGCGGTGGCCTGCGCCTTGATCACGCCGCCGCCGACGTACAGCACCGGGCGCTTGGCGCCCACCAGCATCTTCGCGGCCTCGCGGATCTGCTTGGCGTGCGGCTTGGTGACCGGGCGGTAGCCGGGCAGCGAGGTCTCGACCGGCCAGCGGAAGGTCGTGGTGGCCTGGAGGGCGTCCTTGGCGATGTCGACCAGGACCGGGCCGGGGCGGCCGGTGGCGGCGATGTGGAACGCCTCGGCGATCACCCGGGGGATCTCGGCGGGGTCGGTGACCAGGTAGTTGTGCTTGGTGATCGGCATCGTGATGCCGCAGATGTCCGCCTCCTGGAAGGCGTCGGTGCCGATCGCCTTGGAGGCGACCTGGCCGGTGATCGCGACGATCGGGACGGAGTCCATGTAGGCGTCGGCGATCGGGGTGACGAGGTTGGTGGCGCCCGGACCCGAGGTGGCCATGCAGACCCCGACCTTGCCGGTGGCCTGCGCGTAGCCGGTGGCGGCGTGCCCGGCGCCCTGCTCGTGGCGCACCAGGATGTGGCGCACCTTGGCCGAGTCCATCAGCGGGTCGTAGGCGGGCAGGATGGCCCCGCCCGGGATGCCGAACACGGTGTCCGCGCCCACGGCTTCGAGCGAGCGGATGAGCGACTGGGCGCCGGTCATGGTCTCGACGACGTGCTGGGGAGCGGGAGCGTGGGCGGCCGGGTTGTCCCCGCGGCGGGGGGATGCGGCGTGCTCGGTCATCTGCCTGTCTCTTCTCGGGTTTTGCCGGCCCTGTGGTGCGGGCCCCAGGTGCTTCGAGGGTGGGGTCCCGGTTCGGGCCGATCGCCGGCTCTGCCTCAATCGTCCCGCTTTTCCCCGTTTCCGTGGGGTTCGCGGAGCAGTTGCGGCCAGGGGTCTTGCGTGGGTGGAACAGCGTCAGTGCAACAAAAAACCCCTCGTGCCAAGGGCATGCGAGGGGTGGCGCGTCGGTCTGTCACAAGCGGGGCGTGCGTGCCCGCTCAGCCGACGCGCCCGCCAAGTACGAGAATTCGGGTGCGCATGGCAACGACCTTCCTCCCGTTCGGGGGCGCGTGTCAAGCAGGTGGGACGGCCGTCTCGCCATGCGGACCGGCTCCCGGACCTGCCACCGCCCGGTGTTCGGGCAGGTCGGAGGCCCCGTGGTGATGTACGACACGCCCTCCCTGAGACTCCCCGCGGCCACTCGTCCGGGTGTCCGCGGCCAGGTACGCCCGGCGGGCCGAGAGCGAGCCGAGCGGTCTCGGCAGGGGGTAGCCGCGGCGCACCAGGGCGCGGCGCAGCCGGGGCTCGTCGAGCGGCGGCGCGAAGGCCGATCCCTGGCCCTGGCGGCAGCCGAGCTCCTGCAGGGCGGCGATCTGCCGGGGCAGGTCCACCCCCTCGGCGCCGGTGAGCAGCCCGAGGTCGCGGCCGAGGCGCAGCCCGTGCCCGGCCAGGGTGCGGCTGAGCGCGGACTCGCCGAGGTCCTGCACGAGGGAGCGGTCCAGCTTGAGGCCGTCCAGCGGCAGCCGGGCGAGGGCGCCCAGCGAGCCGCTGCCGGCGCCGTAACCGGCCAGGACGGTGGCGACCCCGAGCCGGCGCAGTGCGGCCAGGCGGCGGCCGAGTTCGTCGGCGAGGGCGTCCGGGCCCATCCGGGCCACCTCGATCACCAGTTCGCCGGCCGGCAGCCGGTGGTCGCGCAGCGCGGCCGCGACGGTCTCGTACAGTCCGGGCGAGCACAGCCGCTCGGCGGAGAGGCGGACCGCGACGGGCACCGGCGCGGGGCCGGTGCGGTTGCGGGAGGGCAGGCCGCGCCGGGCGGCGGCCGCCGCCACCGCCTCGTGGATCAGCCAGCGGGAGAAGCGGGTGGCCGCGTCGCCGTGCTCGGCGGAGCGCAGGAACTCGGCGGGGGTGAGCAGCAGGCCCTTCGCCGAGCGCCAGCGGGCCTGCGCCTCGACGCCGGTCACGGCGCCGCTGCCGAGGTCGACCACGGGCTGGTGGAGCAGCGTGAAGCCGCCCTCGCGGACGGCGACCCGCAGCCGCTCGTCGAGCTCGGTGCGGCGCTCCAGGTCGGCCCGCATGGCGGGGCTGTAGAGCACCACCCGGCCCTTGCCCTCGGACTTGGCCCGGTACATCGCGAGGTCGGCGTTGCGCATCAGCTCGTCGGCGCCGGTGCGCGGGTCGGCGGCCGGGCCGCGCTCGGGGGTGCCGAAGGCGATGCCGATGCTGGCGGCGACCGCGAGCTCGGCGCCGCCGATCCAGTACGGCTCGGACAGCGCGACCCGCAGCCGGTCGGCGAGCTCCTGGACCTGGAGGCGGCCGAGCGGGCCGCACACCAGCGCGGCGAACTCGTCGCCGCCGAAGCGGGCGACGGTGTCCCCGCAGCGGACGGCGCCCTGCAGGCGGCGGGCGGCCTGCACCAGGAGCTCGTCGCCGACCTGGTGGCCGGCGCTGTCGTTGACCGCCTTGAAGCCGTCCAGGTCGAGGAAGAGCACGGCGATCCCGGCGCCCGGCTCGCCCCGGCCGCCCTGCCGGTCGCGGGTGCCGAGGGCGGCCCGCAGCCGCTGGGTGAACAGCGCCCGGTTGGGCAGGTCGGTGAGCGGGTCGTGGAAGGCGTTGTGCTGCAACTGGGCCTGGAGCATGACGCGTTCGGTGACGTCCCGGCTGTTGAGGATCAGCCCGTCGCGGTGCCGGCTGACGGTGGACTCGACGTGCAGCCACTCGCCGGCGCCGGAGCGGATCCGGCACTCGACCCGGGCGGAGGGTTCGGCGGTGCCCGGCGAGCGGTGCGTGGTGAGGCGGACCCGGGCGAGGTAGCGGCGCACCTCGCCGAGCACCCGGTCGACGTCCTCGGGGTGCACGAGGTCCAGCAGGTTGCCGCCGACCAGTTCCTCCGGGTCGCGCCCGTAGACGCCGAGCGCGGCCGGGGAGACGTACGAGAGCACGCCGTTGGCGCCGGCGATCATGATGACGTCGCTGGAGCCCTGCACCAGGGAGCGGAAGTGCGCCTCCTTGTGGGCGAGTTCCTGGGCGAGCGAGAGGTTGTCGAGCAGCATCACGCCCTGGCGCAGGATGAGCGCGAGGCCGACGGTGCAGGCGGCCGCGGCCACCACCCGGTCGAGCTGGCGCCCGCCGAGCGCGTTGTACAGGATCCCGGCGGTGCACACCGCGGCCGCGGCGTACGGGGTGAGCGCGCTGAACGTGGTGGCCACCCGGCGGCGCGGCAGGCCGCCGGCCGACGGGTGCTCGCGCAGCGGGCGGCGCCAGCGCGGCGACCACGGCGCCCAGGCCAGCAGCAGGCTGCCGGAGAACCAGCCGGCGTCGAGGAGCTCGCCGGAGTGGTAACTGCTGTGCAGCGCCGGGGAGGTGAACAGGGCGTCGCAGATGACGGTGACGGCGAGCGCCATCATCGCGGTGTGCACGGCGGCCCGGTTGCCGTCCCGGCCGCCGAAGCGCAGCCCGACCACCAGGCTGACCAGCAGGATGTCCAGCACCGGGTAGGCCAGCTTGAGGGCCAGGGTCAGCACCGAGCCGCCCTCGCCGGCGGCGATCCGGCCGAGCGCCAGGCTCCAGCTGAGGGTGAACAGCGAGCCGGCGATCAGCCAGCCGTCCAGCAGGAGGCAGAGCCAGCCGGCCGCGGAGCGCGGGCGCTGGGCGAGCACCAGGATGCCGGTGATGGAGAGCGGGGCGAACAGCAGGAAGGCGTACGCGGCGAGCGAGTCCTGGGGCAGGGCGGTGCGTTCGACGAGCTCGTACCAGCCCCAGGTGCCGTTGCCGAAGGCCACCGTGAGCGAGGAGAGGCCGAACAGCAGCCAGGCCGGGCGGGCGTGGCCGCCGACCGTGCAGCCGTAGACCAGGCAGGACAGCGCGGCCGCGAGGGCCGCCGCGGCGAGACCGAAATCACCCATGAAGACGGCGAGTTGGTGGGACCCCCAGCCGGTCGCGGCGCCGCACGCGTAGCTGAGGCACAGGGCGCCGAGGGCGAGGCCGGGCAGGGCGCGGCCCTCCCGCAGGCGGCGCATCGGGCCGCGTCTCGTGGTGGGCGCGTCGGCGGCCGGCGCGCCCGGCCGCTCGGCCGCGGGCAGCACCGTATCGGTGGAGCTCACTTGACCTCTCCCCCTCCGGCCCGGGACCCGGCGCCCCGGCCACGGGCCACCGGCCGCGCGCCGCTTCGCCGTACGCGGTGACCTGGCGCACCGTCAGGACGGTGGCCCAGGGGGTGGGCGGCCTTCCGGTCGCCGCACCGCACCGATGCTCCCGATCGGGACCCTACACCAATTCCGTCACTCAATGACACGCACACTGAACTTAGAGTAATGGTGGGAGGGTAGGGAAATGCACCTGATTCCGGCGGATCGGCCCGGTTGGCGGCGGCGCGCGGGCGGGGGCTCACGCGGCGCGCACGGGAGCACGCGACGGCGCCCACCGGTCCGGGGCCGGCGGGCGGGGTCCGCCGGCCGGTCCCGGACCGGAGCGGGTCACCCGGTGGCGGGGGCCAGGTCGTCCGGGAACAGCCGCAGCCGGTGGGCCAGCGCGGCCGCCTCGCCGCGGCCGCCGACCGCGAGCTTGCCGAGGATGTTGGACACGTGCACGCTCGCGGTCTTCGGAGAGATGTACAGCTCCTCGGCTATCTGCCGGTTCGTCCAGCCGCGAGCGAGCAACCGGAGCACGTCCCGCTCACGGGGGGTGAGCCCGAACGACTCCCCCGCCGGTGCGGCCTGCTCCGAGGAGGCCGCCGCGGGCGCCGCCGGGGCCGGCGCCAGCCCGGCGCGGTCGGCCAGACCGGTGATCTCGGCGACCAGCGGGCGGTCACCACGCGCCTCGGCCAGTTCCCGCGCCTCGCGCAGGAGTTCGGCGGCCGCCTCGCGCCGCCCGGCCCGCACCTCGGCCTTGCCCGCCCGCAGCAGGCCGAGCGCCAGCGGGTGCGGCAGGGCGACCGGCCGCAGCAGGGCGACCGCGGCGGCCCACTGCTCGGGGGTGTCGGTGCCCCCGGCGCGGGCCAGCTCGCACTCCAGCAGCCGCGCCCAGCCGTGGTGCAGCGGCGCCTTGGGGGTGAGTCCGGCCGCCGTCGCGGCGATCCCGGCCAGCGCCTCGGCCCGCCCGGCCGCGGCCTCCGGCAGGCCCCGGGAGTCCGCCTCCACCGCGGCCCCCTCGAACAGCAGCGGGTACACGTCGGCCTCGTCGCCGAGCCGCCGGGCGTCCGCGAGCGCGCCGAGCAGTTCGGCGCGGGCCTCCATCGGCCGGCCGTTCAGCCACGCGATCCGCACCGCGAGCCGGCTGATCGGCGCCGAGTGCTGGATCCGGCCGACCCGGTTCGCCTCCCGGGCCCGGGCCACGAGGACGGCCGCCTTGGGCAGGTCCCCCCGCAGCAGGGCGATCTCGCCGCGCATCCGCTCCAGGAACTCGGCGTGGGCGTTGGTGGTCTCGTCCGGTTCGCAGTCGCCCAGCACCTCGACGGCCTCCGCGAGGCGGCCGAGGTCGATCAGCGCCTCGGCCAGGTTGCCGGTCAGGATGCTGCCGCTGTTGCGCACCAGTCCGTAGCCGGCGGCGTGCTCCAGGCCCTCGCGGGCCATCGCCATCGCCTCCTCGGACCGGCCGAGCCCGCGCAGCACGCTGGCGAGGTTGTTGATGCCGCGCAGCAGCACGTCCGGCGTGCCGACCCGCCGGGAGGCCTCGACGGCGGCCCGCAGCCCGGCCAGCCCGGACTCGGCGTCCCCCTCCAGGTCGTAGCGCAGGCCGGCGAGCGTCATCCGCGCGTGCTGCTCGACGGCGTGCGCGCCGACCTCGCGGGCGATCCGGATCGCCCGCTCGGCGAGCTCGATGTGCTCGGGCCCCGGGTCCTTGAGCATCGCGACGCCGGCGCCGAGCGCGAACACCTCGGCCTGCACCGCGGACGGCGGCAGGTGGTCGACCAGCCGGTGCGCGTACGCGATCTCCTCGTCGTCGCCCGAGCGCCGCAGGTGGCCGAGCATGCGGGCCCGGTTGATCCGGAACCAGGCCGCGCGCAGCGGGTCCACCGTCTCGTCGACCAGCTTGAGCGCCCGCTTGGCCAGGCTGAGCCCGCGCTCGCGGTCTCCGCTGCGCCGGGCGGCGACGACGGCCTCGGCGAGCACGTCGATCAGCTGGATCCGGTCGCAGTCCTCGTCCTGGGGACGGACGTCGCAGGAGCCGGGCGGGTAGGTCTCGGCCCAGTCGTACGGGCGCAGGGTGTGCGCGAGGACGTCCTCGGAGACCATGTCCCACAGTTCGAGGGCGCGTTCGAGCATGCGCAGCTGCTCGGCGAAGGCGTTGCGGCGCCGGGCGGCCCGGGCGGCGTCCAGGGCGGTCGGCAGGGCGCGGGCCGGATCGTGCGCGTGGTACCAGTAGTTGGCTAGCCGGGCGGGCAGGGCGTCAGCGGGCACGAGGTGCGGCTCGGCCTCGACGGCGAGCGCGAACTTGCGGTTGATCCGGTGCCGTTCGCCGGGCAGGAGGTCGTCCGAGACGGCCTCGCGGACCAGCGCGTGCCGGAAGCGGTAGCCCTCGCCGTCGCCGTCCAGGCGCAGGATGTTGGCGCCGACGGCCGTGCGCAGGGCACCGATCAGCTCCTCCTCGTCGGCCATCAGGTCGGCCAGGACGGCGGCGAGCAGGGCGTGCTCGACGTGCGAGCCGCCCTCCGCGGCGATCCGCACCACCTTCTGGGCCTCCTCGTCCAGGCTCTCCACCCGGACCAGCAGGATGTCGCGCAGCGAGTCGGTGAGGCCGGCCCCGCAGCCGTCCTCGAAGGCGGTGGCGAGCTCCTCGACGAAGAAGGGGTTGCCCTCGGAGCGGCGGTGGATCCGGTCCACCAGCTGCCGGTCGGGCGCGGCGGTGCCGAGGATGCCGGCCAGCTGGGCGGCGACCTCGCCGCGGCGGAACCGCGCCAGCTCCAGCCGCTGGACGGTGCGCAGCCGGTCGAGCTCGGCGAGGAAGGGGCGCAGCGGGTGGCGCCGGTGCAGGTCGTCGGAGCGGTAGGTGGCGACCAGCAGCACGCGGGCGCGGTGCAGGGTGCGGACCAGGTAGGCGAGGAGCTCGCGGGTGGAGCGGTCGGACCAGTGCAGGTCCTCGACGGCGATGACGAGGGTACGGTCCGCGCCGAGCCGTTCGATCAGCCTCGCGGTGTGCTCGAACAGCCGGGCCCGGCCGTACTCGTCGTTCGGTTCGCCGTCGCCGTCGCCGAACTCGGGCAGCAGGCGGGCGAGATGGCCCTCGCTGCCGGCGGCCGCGGCCTCCAGTTCGGGGCCGAGCGTGCGGTGCAGCCGGCGCAGGGCGCCCGCGATCGGTGCGTACGGGAGGCCCTCGGCGCCGATCTCCAGACAGCCGCCCAGGGTGGTGACCACTCCCCCGCCGTGGCCGGCGCGGTCCAGGAACTCCTCCAGCAGGCGCGTCTTGCCGACGCCGGCCTCGCCGCCGACCAGGACGGTCTGCGGGCTGCCGGTGCCGGCCCGGCGCAGCGCGTCGGCCAGCGCGGTGATCTCGGTGCCGCGGCCGACGAAGACGGGACTGACCGACATCTGCTGCATGGAGGCGAGCATGCCATAGGCGGTGGCGGCGGGCCGAGGGGATATCTCGCCCGGCGAACGCCCGGAGGGGGGGGGGGGCCCTCGCCCCCACCCCCCCCCCGATTACGCCGCCCCCCCCCGGGGGCGGGGCCGAAACAGTACGACGTTCCCCCGGCGCGGGCG
>NZ_JBHYWI010000119.1:0-23851 GCF_042751525.1 Kitasatospora sp. NPDC059408 | reverse complement strand
GTCGGCGAACTCCCCAAAACCCGCTCCGGCAAGATCATGCGCCGCCTCCTGCGCGACATCGCCGAAGGCCGCGAAGTCGGCGACACCACCACCCTCGCCGACAGCACGGTCATGAGCCAGATCCAGGCCCAGCTCCCGCCCTCCGGCGGTAACGGCTGAGCGCGCTGACAGCCGGGTACTGACATCGGAGTGCTGATCTCGGAGCGCTGACACCCGAGTGAGGCAACGGGCAGGGCCCCGGGCGGTGATGACCGCCCGGGGCCCCGTCGTCGTACGGACGGTCCGTCACAGGTCACAGGACTCCCGCCACCTGGACGTCACCGCCTGCCCTCGACCGTCGCGGGAGCTTCCAGCGTCTCCAGAGCGTCCAGACCCACCGGGCCGCGCCGCTGCGCGGTCAGGGTCCGCAGGGTCTCGTACGCGCTCTGGACGAAGCCGCGGCTGCGCAGCGACCGTGCCCTGGCCATCACCGCCAGCCCCACCTGCGCGCGCGGGCTGAAGCCGGCGAAGGCGGTGAAGCCCCGGGTGGAGCCGGCGTGGAACACGAGTTCCTCGCCGTCGTCCTCGTCCGGGTCCGCCCCCGCGGGCACCGAGCGCTGGTTCCAGCCCAGGCAGATCCGGGTGGTACCACCCCGGCGCCGGCCCGCCCGCGGCTGGCGGACCTCGCCGAGCGCCGTCCGCAGCACCGCCGCGTCGGCCCGTTCCGGGAGCGGAACGGCGTCCAGCGACAGGTGCGCCTGGAGGTAGCGGAGCATGTCGTCGCCGGTCGAGCGCAGTGCGGCCGCGCCCGGCAGGGCCGGCAGCCGGAAGGACGGCACCCGGCGCCCGCGCCGGTACCCGGCGACCTCCTCCCGGCCGGGGCCGCTGGAGGTGTCGACCAGGCCGAGCGGCCCGCAGACCCGGGCGGCCAGGAGGTCGTCGTAGCGCTGTCCGGCCGCGTTGGCCAGCAGCAGTCCGAGCAGTCCACAGCCGAGGCTCGAGTAGCGCACGTGCGTGCCGGGGGTGCCCCGAACGGGGGTCCGCGGCAGGGCCCTGAGCAGGTGGGCCGGGCCGAACGTGTCGTACGGGCTGGTGAACCACCGGGGTGCCATCGCGGGCAGCAGGCCGACCGGCAGCCGGGGCAGGCCCGAGGTGTGGGTGGCCAGGTGGAGCAGGGTGATCGGCCGCTCGTGCGGATAGCCGGGGGCGGCGTCGGCGGGCAGGTAACGGTCGATCGGGTCGTCGTACCGGACCTCGCCCCGGGCGGCCATCTCGGCGAGCAGCAGTCCGGTGAACGTCTTCGTCACGGAACCGAGTTCGAACCGGGTGTCGGCCCGGACCGGGCGCCGGCCGGAACGGTCGGAGCGTCCCCGGCAGGCGACCGTCCGTTCGTCGCCGCGGATCACCGCGACGGCGACTCCCCCGCCGGGACCGGCCGCGTGGAACAGCGGGCGGAGCAGGTGGTCGAGGTCGGTGGGGAGCTCGGGGTCGTCGGAGCCAGAGCGGCCCGAGGGGCCCGAAGTGCCACCAAGGCCGGAGGGGTCGGATGAGCCCGAGGGGCCGGAGGGGCCGGCGGGCAGAGCGGCGGACACGACGGTCTCACCGGGTAAGAGGGGCGGTCTGGGCATGGGGTGCCTCCGAAGCGGCGCAAGGGGTTTGACGGGGGATGACGCCTGGGCCCGGATCGGGCGGCGCCTGCATCCGACGATAGGAACGCGTTCACTCGTCTGCACGCGGCCGGGGCCATTCGGGTGCGGCGCCGGTGCTCCGCGAGGGTGCAGAACACAGCACCAGGGCTTAAGTCCTTAGGTAGGACAATCCGGATGTCACTCGGACGTTCCCGTTAGACTGCTAAGGACGCATCAAGGTCCTCGAACAGGAATCCGGGCGTCACAGGGCGCGCCGGGAAGTCTGGTCGGCACTTTGCACCACGTGTGCATCCGTTTGCCGTTCCCAGCCCGCAGGAGGTCCGAGCGTGACCCGACAGCCGCCCGTCCACGAGCCGACGACCCGCCGCCGGCAGTTCCCAGGCCGGCTGCCCCTGCCCGAGCGCGCCTACGTCACCGAGGCACTGCGCACCGAGACGGTCGGCGGCATCCTGCTGCTGGTCGCCGCCGTGGTCGCGCTGGTCTGGGCCAACGTCTGGCCCGGCGCGTACGAGAGCGTCCTCGACCACACCGTCGGCCCGTCCGCCCCGCTGCACCTGGACCTGACGCTCGGCGACTGGGCCAAGGACGGCCTGCTGACGATCTTCTTCTTCGTCGCCGGGATCGAGCTCAAGCGCGAGTTCGTCGCGGGCGAGCTGCGCAGTCCGAGCGCCGCCGTACTGCCCGTCATAGCCGCGGTCTGCGGTGTCGCGCTGCCCGCGGCCCTGTTCGCCCTGATCAACTCGGGCAGCGGCGGGCACCCGGGCGGCTGGGCGATCCCGACCGCCACCGACATCGCCTTCGCCCTCGGCGTCCTGGCCGTGGTCGGCAGCCACCTGCCCTCGGCGCTGCGCGCCTTCCTGCTCACCCTGGCCGTCGTGGACGACCTGATCGCGATCCTGATCATCGCGGTCTTCTACAGCTCCGGCATCAAGTTCTGGGCGCTCGGTCTGGCCTTCGTCGGCCTGGCGCTGTTCTGGTTCCTGCACCGGCGCGGGGTGCACGGCTGGTACCTGTTCGTGCCGCTGGCCTTCGTCATCTGGGCGCTGATGCACGAGAGCGGCGTGCACGCCACGGTCGCGGGCGTCGCCATGGGCCTGATGCTGCGCTGCCACCGCGAGGGCGACGAGGAGCACTCCCCCGGCGAGCACATCGAGCACCTGGTCCGGCCGCTGTCGGCCGGGCTGGCCGTCCCGGTGTTCGCGCTGTTCGCCGCCGGGGTGACGATCTCCGGCCCGGCGCTGCGCGAGGTGTTCACCCAGGCCACGCCGCTCGGCATCGTCCTCGGGCTGCTGGTCGGCAAGACGGTGGGCATCTTCGGGGGCACCTGGCTGGTCGCCCGGTTCACCCGGGCGGAGCTGAACCCGCAGCTCAAGTGGGCCGACATGTTCGCGGTCGCGGTGCTCGCGGGGATCGGCTTCACCGTCTCGCTGCTGATCAGCGAGCTGGCCTTCCCCGGGGACCTGGCGCTCGCCGACCGTTCGAAGACGGCCGTCCTGGTGGGCTCGCTGCTGTGCGCGGTGGTCGCCACCGTGCTGCTCAAGCTCCGCAACCGGCACTACCGCGCGCTGTGCGAGGAGGAGGACCGGGACACGGACGGCGACGGCGTCCCGGACGTCTACCAGCCGGACGACCCGGCCTGGCAGGCCCGGGTGGCCGAGCTCACGCCGCGCCCCGGCAGCGAGCAACCGCACCCCGGCAACGACCGCCCGCGGCCCGGCAACGACCGGCCCCACCCGGGCGGCGACCGACCGGCTCCCGGCCACGACCGACCGCACCCCGGCAACGACCGGCCGAGCGCCGGTCCGGCCGCCGGTCCGGGCGCGGCCCGCTGAAACCGGCCGCCGGTTCCACCCATCCCGACCACCGGCACCACCCCGGAGCGCCGGACGGCTGCTGAGGGTCGCTCAGGGCCCCGTGGCCCGCTCCGGCGCCCGTCCGGCGCCCCCCGACACCCACGGGGCCCCTGCGGCGCCACAGGGGCCCGCCACGGGCCCCCCGGGGCCTCGGGGCGCCGGGACACGTCCCCCCGGCGGGGCCCCGGAGTGGTGTGCGACTGGCCGGTAGGGGCATGATTCTGAGCTGTCGACAGTCCACTGACGCCCCCGGGCCCCCTCCGGCCCCCGGGACCGCACCGCGCGGCGGCGTCACGCCGCACAGCCGCAGAGGAGAACCGCTGATGCCCGCAGGAGCCGCAGACCCGTCCAGCAACGGCCGGGCGCCCTACGAGGGCGAGCGTTCGGTGGGGCAGCTGTTCGCGGCGGCCACCGCCGACCTGTCCGCGCTGGTCCACGACGAGATCGCGCTCGCCAAGGCCGAGCTGCGGGCGGACGTCAAGCGCGGCGTCTCCGGCGGCGTGTCGCTGACGGTCGCCGGCGTGGTGGCGCTGGCCGCCGTCCCGATGCTGAGCGCCGCGGCGGCCTTCGGCATCCACGCGCTGGGCCTGTCGCTCGGCTGGTCGTTCCTGATCGTGGCCGGTGCCTACCTGCTGCTCGCGGTGCTGCTCGGCATGCTGGCCTGGCGTTCCTTCAAGAAGATCGAGAAGCCGGTCCGCACCATCGAGGGTGCGCAGAAGACCGCCGACGTGCTGAAGAACGCCCGTCCGCGGCCGGCCACCAAGGAGGAGATCGACCGGGCGCTGGGCCGCATCCCGTAAGGACGGGGCCCCGCCAGGCGCACCGACTGCGAGTGCCGGGCGCGTGTCCGGCGCACGGATGTGACACGCTCTCGGTATGCCGCTTGACCAGAAGCCCGTGCCCGCGCAGCCGCCCGCCGACTCCGGCCCCGTCCGGGAGCCCGGCCGGGAGACCGCCGCGAAGGCCGCGGACGGCGTCGGCGAGAGCGCCGGAAAGGCCCCGGGCGACGCCGGGGCCGAGGCGCCCGGCAGCTCCGCGGCCGAGGCCTGGAGCATCCGGCAGGACGGCCCGTGGACGCACCGCGACCTCGCCGCCAACGGCGCCCGGTTCCACATCGCCGAGCTGGGCGAGGGCCCGCTGGTGCTGCTGGTGCACGGCTGGCCGGAGTACTGGTGGGCCTGGCGCCACCAGCTGACCGCGCTCGCCGAGGCCGGCTACCGGGCGGTCGCGCTCGACCTGCGCGGCATCGGCGGCAGCGACCGCACCCCCCGCGGGTACGACCCGGGCAACCTCGCCCTGGACATCACCGGGGTGATCCGTTCGCTCGGCGAGCGCCGGGCCCACCTGGTCGGGCACGCCTCCGGCGGCACGCTGGCCTGGGTGGCGGCGGTGATGCGCCCGTCGGTGATCCAGAGCCTCACCGTGGTGTCCGCCGCGCACCCGCGGGACCTGCGCCGGGCACTGCTCACCGACCGCAAGCAGATCGCCGCCTTCGAGCACGTGCTGGGCTTCCAGCGGCCATGGATACCGGAGCGCCGCCTGGTCGCCGACGACGCCGCGCTGGTCGCCCGCTACCTGGACGAGTGGACCGGGCCGGACAAGCTGGACGAGGGCGCGGTGCACGCGTACCGGCAGGCGATCCGGATCCCCAGCACCGCGCACTGCTCGATCGAGCCGTACCGCTGGCTGCTGCGGTCGATGGCCCGTCCGGACGGCATCCAGTTCGCCCGCCGGATGAAGAAGCCGATCGCCGCGCCCACGCTGCACGTCCAGGGGGCGGCGGACCCGGTGCTGCTGTCGCACACCGCGCTCGGCGGCGGCGAGTACGTGGCGGCGCCGTACCGGTGGCGGCTGATGCCGGGCGTCGGACACTTCCCGCACGAGGAGGCACCGGCGGAGTTCACGGCCGAGCTGCTGGACTGGATCGGTCTGCACAAGGAGTGAGCGCTCCGGGCAGGACCGTCACCCCTGCCCACCCCAACTCCCTTGATGTTGCGCTCATATGACAAACGCATAGGCCACTTTCGATGGCGTCCGGACGGTTACCCCGACCGGCCCAGGGGCATCCATTCCGGTATGACCTGGATGCCCGATCGCGGCGGCGCATCGCGCGGCCGACGCCAGAACAGCCCGCACCGGTCCGCCCCCCGTACCGACTGGGCGGACGACCTCGGCTACGACGGCACGGACCGCCGTCAGCGAGCGGCGCAGCGACAGCTCGGCATCCCGCACATCCTCGGCCGGCGCGCCCGCTGGGTGGGCGCACGGCTGCGGCGCGAGACCTGAGGTCCCGCGCCGCGGTCGTCAACGACGTGCCGCCCGGTTCACCCGGGCAGTACGAGCCTGCTCACGGTCGTCGCACCGGTCCCACGCGTCGGTTCACGCGTCCGTGCAGGCGTCCGTTCACGCGTCAGTTCACGATCGTCGGCGACAGCGCCGTGAACCAGAGCAGGACGAAGGTCGCACCCGCCATGATCGGCACCAGCACCTTGGTCTCGACGTTGTTGCCGCTGCGCTTGATCAGCACGATCTCGTAGCGCTCCTTGTGCGGCCAGAGCAGCGGCGCGCCCTTCTTCGTCAGGCAGTCGCCCAGCAGGTGCGCCAGCGTGCCCAGGCCGACCGCGTACGGCAGCCAGCCGGGGGCGTTCGGCATCCAGGTGTTCATCCCGAAGGTGCCGAGCGCGGCCAGGCCGACGACGGTGATCCACGCCTCCGGGCCGTCGCCGGGCGGGCAGAGCCGCAGCGCCCGGATCGCGAGCGCCAGCAGGAAGAACGTCACCGCGAGGGTGAAGTTGCGGCCCAGGAAGGTGACGCCCGCCCAGGTGCCGCCGCCCATCAGCGCGACGAACAGCAGCGAGTGGGTGGCGTGCCGGTGACCGCCGGAGGCCCAGGCCACGAAGCGGCAGAGCGCCTTGGAGAGCGGGCCGAGGAAGTTGGCGATCGAGCCGTCGTGGTGGTCGAGGTCGGGCAGCAGGGCCGCGCCCGCGCACAGCACCGTGCCCATCAGTATGTCCGCCGGCTGGAGCGTGGTGTGCAGCAGCAGCGGGGGCAGGAACGGCGCCGAGGCCGCGTACAGCATCGCCCCGCTGACCGCGTGCGAGTGACCCATCATCGGACTACCACGACCTCCCGTCGACCTCACTCCGGCACCGGCGCCGGATTGAGCCGAACGGGTGAGCGCGGCCGAGGCTACCAGGGCGGACTGACGGTCCGACGGATATCCGACCCCGCCGCACCGGCGCGCCGACCGGGGGCCAACGGGCCGACCGACCACGGCGAGCCCACCCACGACGACGGGCCCACGACGACGGGCCCGCCGACGGCGACCGGGCGGCCCACGGCGCGGGCCGACCCGGGCCGGGTCAGAGCGCGCAGCCCTGGGTGTCCACCCGCCCCGAGGCGGAGCCGCCCTTCTCGGCGTCGTCCTTCACCTCGGCCGCCGTGAGCACGTACCCGGTGTCCGCGCTGTCCAGCGACTTGGCGAACACCACGCCGTACACCTGCCCGTCCGGGGTGAGCAGCGGTCCACCGCTGTTGCCCTGGCGGACCAGCGAGCGGACGGAGTAGACGTCGCGCACGACCTGGCCGCGGTGGTAGATGTCCGGGCCGTTGGCCTGGATGCGGCCGCGGATGCGGGCGGGCTGGACGTTGAAGGCGCCGTTCTCGGGGAAGCCGGCCACGATCGCGCTGTCGTTGGTCCTGGCCTCCCCCGCGAAGGTCAGCGGGGGCGCGTTGAGCTTGGGCACGTCGAGGACCGCGATGTCGCGCTGCCAGTCGTAGCGGACCACCGTCGCGTCGTAGAGCTGTCCGACGCCGCCGATCTGCACGGTCGGCTCGTCGACGCCGCCGACCACGTGGGCGTTGGTCATCACCCGGTGCGGCGCGAAGACGAAGCCGCTGCCCTCCAGGGTCTTGCCGCAGGAGGTGGCGGTGCCGACCACCTTGACCAGGCTCTGCCTGGCCTTCGCGACCGCCGGGCTGGCGGCCAGCGCGGGGTCGGGCGTGTCGACCTGGGTGATCGGCTCGTGCTCGAAGGGGTTGAAGACCTGGGGGAAGCCGTTGCGGGCGAGCACCTTGGAGAAGTCCGAGAACCAGTTCGGCGCGTCACCGGGCAGCGCGTCCTGGACGCCGCCGAGGATCGCCGAGGAGCGGACCTGCTTGGAGACCGTCGGCAGGGACGTTCCGGCGAGCGCGGAACCGATCAGCCAGGCCACCAGCAGCATCGAGATCACGTTGACGACGGCCCCGCCGGCCGCGTCCAGCACCCGCGCCGGACGCCGGTCGATGTGGCCGCGCAGCTTCCAGCCGAAGTGCGTGGTGACCGCCTGGCCTATCGCGGCGAACACGATCACGACGACGACGGCCACCACCGAGGCCGTCGTGCCGGGGCTCAGGTGGTCGAGCAGCAGCGGCAGCAGCTGCACCGCGACCAGGCCGCCGCCGAGGAAGCCGACGACGGACAGCACGCCCACCACGAAGCCCTGCCGGTAGCCCGACACGGCGAAACCGACGGCGGCGAGGATCAGCAGCACATCCAGGACGTTCACCCGGACACCCTCCCACGGCCGGCGGCACGGCCGTGCGGACGGCCCCTCACGAGGTCCCGGCCTCGCGGCCCAGCAGCGCGCGCGAGCTTTCGGTGTCGCCCTGGACCAGGGCCAGCGCGTCGTCCGAGAGGTCGACGATCCGGGACGGGTCCCAGGGCCGCTCCAGGCCGCTGTGGTGCAGCACCCGGTCGATCACCCCGGCCGTGAAGCCCCAGACCAGCCGGCCGGCCACCGCGAACGCCGGGCCCAGGTGCCCGGACGGGTGCCGCAGCCGGACCCGGTTCGCCGGGTCCGCGAGCTCGGCGATCGTCACCCGGAACACGGCGCCGGTCTCCCCCGCGTCCACCGGGCGCACCGGCGACTCCTCGCGCCACCAGCCGAGGACCGGGGTCACCACGAAGCGGCTCACCGGGATGTAGAGGGCGGGCAGCGCGGCGAAGACCTGCACGCCGGCCGGGTCCAGGCCGGTCTCCTCCCAGGCCTCCCGCAGCGCCGCCGCGATCGGTCCGGGACCGTCCGGATCGCCGTCCTCCGGGTCGAGCGCGCCGCCCGGGAAGGACGGCTGCCCGGCGTGCGAGCGCAGCGAGCGGGCCCGCTCGATCAGCAGCAGGTCGGGGCCCTGCCCGCCGTCCCCGAAGAGCATCAGCACCGCGGCCGTGCGGGCGTCCTCCACCGGCGGCAGGAAGCGGCTCAGCTGCTCGGGCAGCACGCGCTCGGCCGCGTCCCGGACGGGCTCCAGCCACCGCGGCAGGCCGTCCCGCTCGATCTCCCGCACCGCGGGCCCGGGCGCGCTCACTCACCCACCGCCAGGTCCGTGACGTGCCCCTGGTGGGAGGCGGCGTCGGCGCGCGCGGCGGCCTCGCCGGGGAAGTCCCCCGGGGGCTTCAGCCGCTGGCCGGGCCGGCCGCCCATCTCGTACTTGAGGAGCTTCGCGGCCTTCTCCGGGTCCGTCTCGCCCTCGCCGTACGACGGGCAGAGCGGCGCGATCGGGCAGGCCCCGCAGGCGGGCTTCTGGGAGTGGCAGATCCGGCGGCCGTGGAAGACCACGCGGTGCGAGAGCATCGTCCACTCGGACTTGGGGAAGATCTCGCCGACGGCCAGCTCGACCTTCACCGGGTCGTCCTCGGTGGTCCAGCCGAACCGCCTCGCCAGGCGGCCGAAGTGGGTGTCGACGGTGATCCCCGGGACGCCGAAGGCGTTGCCGAGGACGACGTTGGCGGTCTTGCGGCCGACGCCGGGCAGGGTCACCAGGTCCTCCAGGCGGCCCGGGACCTCGCCGCCGAAGTCGTCGCGCAGCGCGACCGACAGGCCGATCAGCGACTTCGCCTTGTTCCGGAAGAACCCGGTCGGGCGGATGAGCTCCTCCAGCTCCTCCGGGTTCGCCGCCGCCATGTCCTCCGGGGCGGGGTAGCGGGCGAACAGCGCGGGCGTCGTCTGGTTCACCCGCAGGTCCGTCGTCTGCGCCGACAGCACGGTGGCCACCAGCAGCTGGAACGGGTTCTCGAAGTCCAGCTCCGGGTGCGCGTACGGGTACAGCTCCGCGAGCTCCCGGTTGATCCTGCGCGCCCGCCGCACCATCGCCAGCCGGGACTCGGGCTTCCTCGGCCTCACCGCGGGCTTCGCCTTCGGTGCCGCCGCCTTCCGGACCTTGCTCTCTGCCATGGACGAAGGCTACGCCGGACGGCCGAACCCGTGCGCCGCATTGGCCGTCACCGGCCCCACCGGGCCTGGCGGGGCGAACGGGGCGGGGGTCAGCTGCCCTGGCGGACCTTGACGCCGCCGACCAGCGAGTAGGAGCGCACCTTGACGACCGCGCCGCCCGGCTCGCCCACCACGCCCTGGCTGCGGCCGCCGAGCAGCGAGAACCCGCGGACCTCGACCGTGGTGCCCGCCGGGACGGTCAGGTCGACGCCGCCGAGGACCGAGAAGGCGTCCACCTCGGCCGAGGCGCCCTCGGGGTAGGCCAGCTCCGCGCCGCCGACCAGGGCCGCCTTGACCAGGTGGGTCGGGCCGGCCGGGAGTTCGGCGTCGGTGTGGTCGAGCTTGGCCCCGCCGACCGCGGCGACGTGCACGGTGCGCTCGCGGGCCGTGAACTCGCCGCCGTGCTTGAGGCCGCCCAGCAGGGCGAGGCTCCACTCGGTGCGGCGGGCGGCGGTCGGGGCGTTCTTCGTGATCTCCATGGCCTGAACACTACGGAGGGACGCTGAGGGCCCGTCAGTGTCGAGCGGCACTGGTCCGGAATGACATCTGTCATGGTCAGAAGCATGATCGGCACGGCGAGGGGCCGGGCGGCGGCGAGCTGTCGATCGCTGTCGCCAAGGGGACGGCCGGCCCTCGTGGTGCACACGGACCCGCCAGCCCGAGCTCCGTCCACAGGCTGTGGACGGAGCTCGGGCGCATCCGACCTCGGAACCGCCGGCAACCAGTGGAACCGTCCAAAAAAAGACCCGAAGGAATATCCGCCGGAGAGCGATGAGTTCCGAGCCCGCGCCCGGTCTACCCCTACGAAAGCGACTCACCCCAAGCGACGCCCCGAAGGGACCCACCGTGAACGCCACCGCCTCCCGCACCGTTGCCTCCACCGACGGCACCGAGATCGCCTACACCGTCACCGGCTCCGGCCCGGCCGTCGTCTTCGTCGACGGCGCCCTCTGCCACCGGGCGTTCGGGCCCGGTGCCGCGGTCGCCGAGCAGCTGGCCGCGCACCACACCGTCTACACCTACGACCGGCGCGGGCGCGGCGCCAGCGCGGACACCGCGCCGTTCGCCGTCGAGCGCGAGATCGAGGACCTCGCGGCCGTCATCGCGGCCACCGGCGGCACGGCCCACGTGATCGGCGTCTCCTCCGGCGGGGCGCTCGCGCTGCGGGCCGCCGCGAGCGGGGTCGCGATCAGCCGGATCGCCGTCTACGAGCCGCCGTTCAGCACCGGGGACGGGCAGCGCGAGCGGTTCGACGCGTACGTGACCGACCTGGCCGAGGCGCTCGCGGACGGGCGCCGCGGCGATGCCGCCGCCCGGTTCATGGCCTTCGTCGGCATGCCGGCCGAGATGGTGGACCAGATGCGCGGCGCGCCGATGTGGCCGGCCTTCGAGGCGGTCGCACCGACGCTGGCGTACGACGCCGCCGCGGTGGGCACGGCGGCGGGCGGGTCGGTTCCGGCCGAGGTCCTCGCCGGGGTGGCCGTCCCGGCGCTCGTGCTGGACGGCGGGGCCAGCCCGGAACTGCTGCGCGCGCCGGCCCGCGAGGTCGCGGCCGCCGTGCCGGGCGCCGAGTACCGGACGCTGGCGGACCAGACGCACGAGGTGGCCGCCGACGTCCTGGCGCCGGTGCTGGCCGAGTTCTTCGCCCGCCCGACCGCTGACGAGCCGACCGTCTGACGAGGCGACCGCCTGACGGGCCGACCACCCGCACACCTGCCGCCCCGACACCTGCCGCCCGGATACCTGCCGCCCGGAGCCACCGCCACGGCCTGTCCGATAATGCGCCGAGAGCACCGACCGAACAGTCGAGAACGACGGGGGCACAGATGGACCAGTTCGCGGACATTCCCACCACCACCCTGGCCGACCTGCTCGGCCGCGCCCAGGTGATGGACATCGGCGTCCGCCCGCTGTGGGCCGGCATGCCCCGGGTGGCCGGACCGGCCTTCACCGTCCAGTGCCCGCCCGGCGACAACCTGATGCTGCACGCGGCGATCTACCGGGCCGCGCCCGGCGACGTCATCGTCGTCGAGTCGGGCGACCTCGACCACGCCCTCGCCGGCGGCAACGTCTGCGCGGTCGCGCAGCGCCGGGGCGTGGCCGCGTTCGTGGCCGACGGCCTGATCCGCGACCTCGGCGAGGTGCGCGAGGCGGGCTTCCCGGTGTTCGCCCGCGGGGTGATCCCGATCCCGGGGGCGAAGCGGGCACTCGGCTCGCACGGCGGCGAGGTCCGGTGCGGCGGCGTGCTGGTGGCGGCCGGCGACGTCGTCGTGGCGGACGAGGAGGGCGTCGTGGTGGTGCCGGCCTCCCGGCGCGAGGAGACGCTGGCGGCGGCCCGGGCGAAGCTGGCCAAGGAGGCCGCCGAGACGCTGGACGAGTGGGAGGCGGCCCACCGCGCCAAGATCGAGAAGGCCCTGGGCGAGGTCGGCTTCACCTCCTGACACTCCCCCGGCACCCCGTGCGCCCCGAGGAACCGTCCTCCGGGGCGTACTGCTTTTCTCCGGGGCCGGGTTCCCCGAAGGCCCGGTTTCCCTGGGGCGTCGGGTTTTCCCGGGCGTCGGGTTTCCCCGGAGGTCAGACCGGCTGCTCGCGCTGCCGGTGGTAGTGGCGGGCGGCACGGGCGCGGTTGCCGCAGGCGGGCCCGCACCACTCGCGGCGCGGGTGGTCCTTGACGAAGAACTGGACGCAGCCCGGCCCGTGACAGGCCCGCAGCTCGGCCGCGAGCGGACCACCCAGCAGGTCGGCGGTGCCGTGGGCGAGCGCCGCGAGCGCGGCGGGGAACCCGTCGCGGCCGGTCCGCTGGACGACGGCGATCCCGGTTCCGGCGGCCGTCAGGACGGGCCAGCGCGGGGCGGCGGCGGACGCCTCGTTGATCCGCCCGACCTCGGCGGCGGGCACCGGCTCCCCCTCGGCGTGCGCGTGCAGGACGGCGCGGACCGCGTCGCGCAGCGCCCGGAACGCGGCCAGGTCCGCCTCGTCGACGGACAGCCCGGGGGCATCGGCCTCGGACCCGAGCCAGCCGGCGAGTTCCTCCGGCGTCCCGACGGTGTCCCGGACCTTGCCGCGGACGGCGACCAGCGTGTTCGCGAACGCGACGGCGAGCGGCAGACCCGGGGAGGGCGGGGCCGGGTGTTCCTGAGCGGTGACGGAAGCCATGGACCTAATGGTAGCCACCCCTTGCAACCATCAAGTACGACTGTCATGATTCTCACGGTTGATCAGCCATCAACCATAAGAATCGACTCGGGGGAGTACCACCGGATGACCGCCACCGCGATCGGACCCGGCCCGCAGACCCGTCCGGCCGAACGGCCGCCGACCGCCCGGCTGCGGCACAACCGGGACTTCCTCAAGTTCTGGTCCGGCGAGACCCTCTCGCTCCTCGGCAGTCAGGTCACCACGCTCGCCCTGCCGCTCACCGCCGTCATCGCCTTCGACGCCACGCCCGAGCAGGTCGGCCTGCTGCGCTTCCTGCAACTGGTGCCCTACCTCGGCCTCGCGCTGGTCTTCGGCGTCCTGGTCGACCGGATGCCGCGCAGGCGCGCCATGCTGCTGGCCAACGGCGCCCGGATGGTGCTCGTCGGACTGGTCCCACTGCTGGCCGCGACCCACCGCCTGACGCTGCCGGTGCTGCTGGCGCTCGCCTGCGCGATCGGCGTCTTCTCCGTCCTGTTCGACGTCGGCTGGATGTCCTTCGTCCCGACCCTGGTGAAGGACCCGGAGCACTACGTCGAGGCCAACCAGAAGCTCGGCGTCACCGCCTCCACCGCGGACGTGGCCGGACCCGGCCTGGCCGGACTGCTGATCGGCGCCCTGACCGCGCCGGTCGCACTGGTCGCGGACGCCTTCTCCTACCTGGTCTCGCTGCTCACGCTGCTGTGGATCCGCACGCCCGAACCGCGCCCCGAGCCGCCCGCGGCGGGCCGCCACCTCGGGCGGGAGCTGGCCGAGGGCCTGCGCTGGGTGTTCGGCGACCGCGTCCTGCGACCGCTGGCGCTGCTCGGTCCGTTCTGCAACTTCTCGATGGTCTCGGTGTGGACGGTGTTCGTCCTGTACGCGGTGCGCGACCAGGGACTGACGCCCACCTGGATCGGCGTCGTGTTCTCCGCCTCCTCGGTCGGCGGACTGGTCGGCGCGGCCGTCTCCGGGCGGGTCGTCAGGCGGTTCCGGCTCGGACCCGTCTACGCGGTGTCGATGGCGGCGATCTTCGCGAGCCCGCTGCTGGTCGCGTTCGCGGACGGCCCGAAGCCGGTGCGCACGGCCCTGTTCGTCGGCTCGTTCTTCATCGGCTACCTGGGCCTCGCCGTGGCCGGCGTGGTGATGGTCAGCCTGCGCCAGACCCTGACCCCGCAGCCGCTGATGGGCCGGATGAACGCGGCCTTCCGCACCCTGCTGTTCGGCGGCGGCTCGCTGGGCGGCCTGCTCGGCGGCGTCATCGGCGGGGCCCTCGGGCTGCGCCGGGGCCTCGTCGCGATCGCCGTCGGCTCGGCGCTGATGCTCGTCCCGCTGGCCCTGTCGCCGGTCAGCCGGCTGCGCGAGCTGCCGCCGCCGGCCGCCTGACCGGCACGACGCCCGGACCACCGGGGCCGCCCGGCCCGCTCGGGGGAGGGGCCGGGCGGCCCCGGTTCGGCGCGCCGCCGCGCCGACCGGCGCCCACCGCACGGACACGGGGACCGAACCGTACGAATGGCCCCGAGAAGGACACCTCGGTGCACCCCCTCCTCATATGATCGGAGCGACATGCGCCATGCTTGGTGATGCAGAGCACAGAACGGAACTTGCGCCGGACGGCCCACCCGCCGACCGGCCGAGAAGGAGGAAGCACGTGGACGACGTTCTGCGGCGCGCCGCACTCTTCGCGGCACTCGACGACGAACAGGCCGGCGAGCTGCGCGCTTCCATGACCGAGGTCACCCTCGCCCGTGGTGAGTCGCTGTTCCACGAGGGCGACCCGGGCGACCGGCTGTACGTCGTCGCCGAGGGCAAGGTCAAGCTCCACCGCGCCTCGCCGGACGGACGCGAGAACATGCTCGCCGTCCTCGGCCCCAGCGAGATGATCGGCGAGCTGTCGCTGTTCGACCCGGGCCCGCGCACCGCCACCGCCAGCGCGCTGACCGAGGTCAAGCTGCTCGGCCTCGGCCACGGCGACCTCCAGCCCTGGCTGCACGCCCGCCCCGAGGTGTCCATCGCGCTGCTGCGGGCCATCGCCCGCCGCCTGCGCCGGACCAACGACGTGATGTCCGACCTGGTCTTCTCCGACGTGCCCGGCCGCGTCGCGAAGGCCCTGCTCGACCTCTCCCGCCGCTTCGGCGTGCAGTCCGAGGAGGGCATCCACGTCGCCCACGACCTCACCCAGGAGGAGCTCGCCCAGCTGGTCGGCGCCTCCCGCGAGACGGTCAACAAGGCGCTCGCCGACTTCGCCGGCCGCGGCTGGCTGAAGCTGGAGGCCCGTGCCGTCGTCCTGATGGACGTCGAGCGGCTGTCGCGCCGCTCGCGCTGACCCGCCCGGCTTCCCGGGGCGCCCCCGGCGTGCCGAAGGGCCCGCCCTCCGTCGAGGAGGCCGGGCCCTTCGGCGTTCCCGCCGGTCAGTCGAGGTACGGGATCAGCCCGTGCTCCTCCAGGTACTCCATCTGCGCCCGCACCGACAGCTCGGCGGCGGGCCACAGCGCGCGGTCCACGTCCGCGTACACCCGGGCCACCACCTCGGCCGCGGTCCGGCAACCCGCCTCGACCGCCGTCTCCACCTGGGCGAGCCGGGTGGCCCGGTGGGCGAGGTAGTAGTCGACGGCGCCCAGGGCGTCCGCGAGCACCGGCCCGTGACCGGGCAGGACGGTCCGCACGCCGTGCTCGGAGGCCATCGTGTGCAGGCGGCGCAGCGAGTCCAGGTAGTCGCCCAGGCGGCCGTCCGGGTGGGCGACCATCGTGGTGCCGCGGCCGAGGACGGTGTCGCCGGTGAGGATCGCGCCGTCGGCGGGCAGGTGGAAGGTCAGCGAGTCCGAGGTGTGCCCGGGGGTGCCGACCACCCGCAGGTCCAGGCCGCCCACGTCCAGGCGCTGCCCGCCGACCAGGCCCTCGGAGCCGAGCCGGTGCGCCGGGTCCAGCGCCAGGACCTTGCTGCCGGTGAGCTCGGCGAAGCGGGCCGCGCCCTCGGAGTGGTCGGCGTGGCCGTGGGTGAGCAGGGTGAGCGCCACGCGCTTGCCCTGCTGTTCCGCGAGGTCGATCACCCGGCGCAGGTGGCCCTCGTGCAGCGGGCCCGGGTCGATCACCGCCGCGAGGTCCGAGCCGGGCTCGGAGAGCAGCCAGGTGTTGGTGCCGTCCAGCGTCATCGGCGACGGGTTCGGCGCCAGCACGCAGAGCGCCCGCGGGGTGGCCTCGCCGCCGACCTCGGCGGCGGGGTCACCCGGGAGGAGTCCGCTCACCGGCCGCCCTCGCCGTCGCGGTGCAGGGCGCGCAGCGGCAGCGCCCGGACGAGGGCCCGCTGGGCCACCTCGATGAACGGGACCGGCTGGTCGCAGGCGGCGGTGCGCGGGGTCAGGCGGCGGGCGGGCATCTCGGGTGCCGTCCGGCGAGCCACGTCGTTGTGGGTCATCGGGCGTCGGTCCTCTCTCTGCGGTGGTGGAGTCCCTGCGGTGGTGCTCGGGTCTGCGGAAGGTCTGCGGAAGGGGCTGGGAAAAGTCTGCGGAGGGGGCCTGCGAAGGGTCCGCGAAGGGCTCGCGGGCCGGGGCTCAGGCTTCGGGGAAGTCGCCGTCGATGGTCAGCTCGTCATACCCAGGCCATCGAACGGTCATGCGGTCGCCGCGGACCTCGGCCCGGCCCAGCACCGGGTCCAGTGCGCGCTGCCCGGCCGCGGCCAGCGCCTCGGCGGCGCTCCGCACCGACGACAGCTCGCGCAGCACCGTGACGGTCGGCGGCAGCATGCCGAACCGGCCCTCGTCGTAGCCGCGGACCGCCTCGGCGGGCGCCATCCAGGCCACCCGGTCCGCCTCGCCGACCTCCAGCGCGGCCCGCTGGCCGGACGGCAGGGCGGCGACGAAGAACCAGGTGTCGTACCGGCGCTCCTCGAACTCCGGGGTGATCCAGCGGGCCCAGCCGCCCAGCAGGTCGCTGCGCAGCACCAGGCCGTGCGCGCGGAGGAAGTCGGCGAAGGACAGCTCGTGGGCCTCCAGCGCGGCCCGCTCGGCGCTCCAGTCGCGCGGCTCGGCGATGCTCCGCGCGTCCGGGCCGGCCAGCAACACGCCGGCCTCCTCGAACGTCTCGCGGACGGCCGCGCAGACCACCGCCTGCGCCGTCCGGGCGTCCACGCCGAGGCGCCGCGCCCACTCCTCGGGGCCGGGCCCGGCCCAGGCGAGCTCGGCCTCGGCGTCCCGCGGGTCCACCCCGCCACCCGGGTAGGCGTACATGCCTGCGGCGAAGGCCATCGAGGTGCGGCGGCGCAGCAGGTAGGCCTCGGGCCCGGTGGCGGCGTCGCGCAGCAGCACCACCGTCGCGGCGGGCTTCGCCGCCGGCGGGGTCGCCGCGCCGGAGTCGACCGCCCGGATCCGGGCAGGCCAGCCGGGCGGCATCGGGAGCGTCGTGGCTCGATGGTCCATGCCCGGATGCTAAGCGCACGAAGGCGGGGTTGGACAGGCCCGACCCCGCCTTCGTGATCACGACCGGAGCGGTCAGGCGCTCTTGACCCGCACCTGGAGCTCGACCTCAACCGGGGCGTCCAGCGGCAGCACCGCGACGCCGACCGCGCTGCGGGCGTGCACGCCGGCCTCGCCGAGCACCTTGCCGAGCAGCTCGCTGGCGCCGTTGATCACGGCCGGCTGGCCGGTGAAGTCGGGGGCGGAGGCGACGAAGCCGACGACCTTGACGACGCGCTCGATCAGGTCGAGGTCGCCGATCACCGACTTGATGGCGGCCAGGGCGTTCAGCGCGCAGGTCTGCGCGAGCTCCTTGGCCTCCTCCGGGGACACCTCGGCGCCGACCTTGCCGGTGGTCGGCAGCTTGCCGTCGACGACCGGCAGCTGGCCGGAGGTGAACACGAACTCGCCCGCGCGCAGGGCCGGGACGTACGCGGCGACCGGGGCGGCCACCGGCGGCAGGCTCAGACCCAGCTCGGCGAGCTTCGACTCGACCTTGCTCATGCGTTCTTCTCCCGCTTGAAGTAGGCCACCAGGGTCTCCGGGTTGGGACCCTGCACGACCTGGACCAGCTCCCAGCCGTCCGAGCCGAAGTTGTCCAGGATCTGCTTGGTGGCGTGCACCAGCAGCGGCGCCGTCATGTATTCCCACTTGGTCATGGCCAGACTCTAGACGAGCGGCCGCGGCGATCGGCCCCGCTGACGGACCGGCGTGTGAGGTGGCCCACAAACCGGGCATGATTCAGGCCCGGTCCCCCCGGTGCTCCGGGCATCCGGCCCGCTCCCTGGTTACTCTCGCGAGAGGGCAACCGGAGAGCGGGCCGGCCGACGGAGCGGCCCACGGCCCTCGGAGACGGACGGAGACGGAGCGTGGCACGCACCCCCGGCCAGGCGGCCCGGCGCGACCCCGACTGGGAGGGCGTCCGGCTGCACGTGGTCAGCGGCAAGGGCGGCACCGGGAAGACCACCCTGGCCGCCGCGCTGGCGCTGGCCCTGGCCGCCGAGGGCGGCCGGGTGCTGCTGGTCGAGGTGGAGGGCCGGCAGGGCATCGCCGAACTGTTCGGGATCGCCGCGCTGCCGTACGAGGAGCGCCGGATCGCCTCGGTCTCCCGGCGGCAGCTCGGCCTGCCGGCCGTCGCGGACGGCACGGACCCGCCGGGCGGATCCGGTGGCCGGGGCGGCAGCGGTGCCCCGGGCGGCAGCGGCGAGGTCTTCGCGCTGGCCATCGACACCGAGCAGGCCCTGCTCGAGTACCTGGAGATGTTCTACAAGCTCGGCCGGGCCGGCAAGGCGCTGCAGAAGGTCGGCTTCGTCGACTTCGCGACCACCATCGCACCCGGCGTCCGGGACGTCCTGCTCACCGGCAAGGCCTGCGAGGCCTCCCGCCGCAAGGGCCCGGACGGCCGCCGCAGCTACGACGCGATCGTGATGGACGCCCCGCCGACCGGCCGCATCACCCGCTTCCTGAACGTCAACTCCGAGGTGGCCGGCCTGGCCAGGATCGGGCCGATACACACCCAGGCGCAGGCCGTGATGCGGGTGCTGAAGTCGCCGGAGACCGCGGTGCACCTGGTCACCCTGCTGGAGGAGATGCCGGTGCAGGAGACGGTCGACGGCTTCGCCGAGCTGCGCGAGTCGGGGCTCCCGATCGGCGGCGTGATGATCAACATGGTCCGGCCGCCGCTGCTGGACGCGGCCGCGGTCGCCGCGGCGGACGGGGATCACCGCGAGGAGGTCGCCCTGGCCCTCGGCGAGGCCGGGCTCGGCGGGCGCTCGCGCAAACCGGAGACCGTCCGGGCCGCCGTCGACCCGCTGCTCGACCCGCTCCTGGAGCAGGCCCGCGAGCACGCCGAACGGGTCGAGCTGGAGCGCGCGCAGCGCGCCGACCTCCAGCACCTGAAGCTCCCCACCTACGAACTCCCGCTGCTCGGCGAGGGCGTGGACCTCGGCGGGCTGTACCGGCTGGCGGGCGAACTCAAGCGGCAGGGGGCGGCGTGAGCACGACGACGAACGGTGTGCGCGGCACGGGCAGCCTGCTCGCGGTGGACGGGCTGATCGACGACCCGAAGACGAGGATCATCGTCTGCTGCGGCTCCGGCGGGGTCGGCAAGACCACCACCGCCGCGGCGATCGGGCTGCGTGCCGCCGAACGCGGGCGCAAGGTCGTCGTCCTGACGATCGATCCGGCCCGCCGCCTCGCCCAGTCCATGGGCCTGACCGAGCTCGACAACACCCCTCGCGTGGTCAAGGGGGTGGGCGGCGAGGGGGAGCTCCAGGCCATGATGCTCGACATGAAGCGGACCTTCGACGAGGTCGTGCTCGCCCACGCCGAACCCGAACGGGCCAAGGCGATCATGGAGAACCCGTTCTACCAGTCCCTGTCGGCCGGCTTCGCGGGCACGCAGGAGTACATGGCCATGGAGAAGCTCGGCCAGCTGCGCGCGGCCGAGGAGTGGGACCTGATCGTCGTCGACACCCCGCCCTCCCGCTCGGCGCTGGACTTCCTGGACGCGCCCAACCGGCTCGGGTCCTTCCTCGACGGCAGGGTGATCCGGATCCTGACCGCCCCGGCCAAGGTCGGCGGCCGCAGCGCGATGAAGTTCCTCAACGTCGGCATGGGCCTGCTCACCGGCACCCTGGGCAAGATCTTCGGCGCCCAGCTCCTCACCGACGTGCAGACCTTCGTCAGCGCGATGGACTCGATGTTCGGCGGCTTCCGCGAGCGGGCCGACCGCACGTACCAGTTGCTCAAGGCGCCGGGCACGGCCTTCCTGGTGGTCGCCGCGCCGGAGCGGGACGCGCTGCGCGAGGCCGCCTACTTCGTCGACCGGCTGGCCGCGGACCGGATGCCGCTGGCCGGACTGGTGCTCAACCGGGTGCACGGCTCCGGGGCCCCGCAGCTCACGGCGGAACGGGCGCTCGCGGCCGCCGAGGCGCTGGAGGAGAACGGTTCGGAGCACGCGTCGCCCGAGGCGGAACTGCTCGCGGCCGGACTGCTGCGGCTGCACGCCGAACGGATGCAGATCATGGCGAGGGAGCGCCGGACCAGGGACCGCTTCGTGTCGGTGTACCCGGACGTGCCGATCGTGGAGGTCCCCGCGCTGCCGGGCGACGTGCACGACCTGGACGGGCTGCGGGCCATCGGGGGCAGGCTGAGCGGCGGGGCGTAGGGAGCGCGGCGGGGCCGGCGGTCCTGAGCGGCGCGGCGTCGAGCGGGGCGTCAGCGTCGAGCGGGCGCGCGTTGCCTTGCGTGGCGTTGTGCGGTGTTGCCTTGCGTTGTGTCGCGTTGCTCTGCGAACGGTGCGGAGCCGTGGGGCGTCGCACGGGTGCGGCGTGTCGCACCTGGTGTCGGCCCGGGCCGGTGGGGCGGCCCGGCGAGTGATCGCGTGCCGGGTCAGCCCGCCTGGGCGTAGTCCGTCAGTATCACCCCGGTGGCCAGGGACTCCTCGTACTCCGTCCGGGCCGTCTCCAGCAGCCTGCGCCAGGAGATCACCGTCGGACGGCGGCGCAGCAGCGCCCGACGTTCGCGCTCCGTCATCCCGCCCCAGACCCCGAACTCCACGCGGTTGTCCAGCGCGTCCGCGAGGCACTCCGTACGGACGGGGCACCCGCTGCACACCGCCTTCGCGCGGTTCTGCGCCGCCCCCTGGACGAACAGTTCGTCCGGATCACTCGTGCGGCAGGCGGCCTGCGCACTCCAGTCGTCAACCCAGCCCATGCCGGCGCCGTCCTCTCCCGATGTTTCGAGGCTCCCCCACGGCGGCAACGGCATATTCACCGTTGCCAGTTGAGGACGTTACGGAAGAACGACAGCTTGCAACAGCCCCTTCGGGCTCAATCTCGAATGACCCGATTGGACTATGGGTATCGGTCAGCTCACTCGTTGGAGTGATCGCAGGTCGCAAGCCTTGCCAAGTGCGACACGGCAACTCTGGCCGCGCGCGTCATCACGGAGCGCTACCGTTCACCCGGGTGCAGCAGCCCGCAGCGGCCTCGAAATCCGCCAGGAAAGCGGCAATTCGGGCAAGTCTTCCCACTCACACGAGTGAGTCATGCTGACGCACCGAAGCTGTCGCAAGCTTGTGACAAGCCTAGGCGAACACCTGCCCCCATGGAGGGGATTCGGCGACGTAGGGTTCTCCCCATGGCACCGAAGCGCCCCCAGGCCCCCCAGCCCCCAGGCAACACCGGAGCTCCGCGCGGCGAGCGCCGCGGGTCACCGCTGGACTTCGCGGGACACGGAGTGAAGTTCCTGGGCGTCAGCGTGCTCTCCGGAGTCCTGCTGGCGGGCCTCGCGCTGCCCGCCGTCGGCGCGCTCGGCCTCACCGCCAAGGACACGGCGGAGAGCTTCGAGAACATCCCCGACGATTTCAAGACGCCGCCGCTCACCCAGGCGACGCAGATCTTCGATGCCAAGGGCGGCCTGATCGCCAAGGTCTACGAGCGCGACCGCACCGTCCTCACCGCCGACCAGATGTCGCCCTTCATGCGGCACGCGCAGGTCGACATCGAGGACGCCCGCTTCTACGAGCACGGCGCCGTCGACCTCAAGGGCATCCTCCGGGCCGTCAGCAAGAACGCCGAGAGCGGCACGGCCTCGCAGGGCGCCTCGACGCTCACCCAGCAGTACGTGAAGAACGTCAACGTCGAGAAGGCCGGCGACGACCAGGCCGCCGTCCTGGAGGCGCAGCGCAAGACCCTGGGCCGCAAGATCCAGGAGCTCAAGTACGCGATCAAGCTGGAAGAGGACCTGACGAAGGACCAGATCCTCACCAACTACCTCAACATCACCTTCTACGGCCACCAGGCCTACGGGGTCGAGGCGGCGTCGCAGCGCTACTTCAGCAAGAGCAACAAGGACCTCACCATCGCCGAGGCGGCCACCCTCGCCGGCATGGTGCAGAACCCGTCGTCGTACGACCCGGTGCGCTACCCGGACAACACGGTCAAGCGCCGCAACGTCGTCATCGACAAGATGCTCGAGAACAAGCACATCACCCCGGACCAGGCCAAGGAGGCGAAGGCCTCCCCGCTGGGCCTGAAGTACAAGGACCCGCAGAACGGCTGCATCACCGCCCAGGCCGGCATGGGCTTCTTCTGCGACTACGTGCGCCACGTGATCAAGCAGGACCCGACCTTCGGCAAGTCCACGGCGGACCGCAAGAAGCTGTGGGACACCGGCGGCCTGAACATCTACACGACGCTCGACCCGGACAAGCAGGCCGCCGCGCAGAACGCCGTCACCAAGAAGGTCAACGTGACCGACTCGGTGTCGGCCGCCGCGACCATGATGGAGCCGGGCAGCGGCAAGATCCTCGCCATGGCCCAGACCCGCCCGTACGGCCTGGACCCGAACAAGAACCAGACCGTGGTGAACCTGAACGTCGACGCGGCGATGGGCGGCGGCAACGGCTTCCAGACCGGTTCGACCTTCAAGCCGATCCTCGCGGCAGCGGCCCTGGAGTCGGGCATGTCGCCCACCCAGGCGTTCCCGTCCGAGAACAAGATCGAGTACCCGAGCATGTCGACCTGCTCGGGCACCTGGAAGAACGTCCCCCAGCCCGGGCAGGGCAAGGCCACGGTGAAGAACGAGTCGACGGGCGAGGTCGGCCCGTACGAGCTCAAGCAGGCCATGGCCCTCTCGGTGAACACCTACTTCGTCGAGATGGAGCAGCAGACCGGCCTCTGCGCGATCAAGCAGATGGCCAACAAGCTGGGCATCTCCCAGTCGGCCCAGGGCGGCGAGTTCAAGGAGGTCCCCTCGATGGTCCTCGGCTCGCTCGAACTCAGCCCGCTGACCATGGCGAACGTGTACGCCACCTTCGCCGCCCGCGGCAAGTACTGCACCCCGATCGCGATCAACAAGATCAGCACGGTCGACGGCAAGGACATCAAGGTCCCGCAGTCCCAGTGCAGCCAGGCCTTCTCCGAGAACACCGCGGACGCGCTCAACACCATCCTGCTCAACGTGACCGAGAAGGGCACGGCCGCCGCCCTCGGCCTCGACGACGGTCGCAAGATCGCCGGCAAGACCGGTACCACCGACGAGAAGAAGGCCGCCTGGTTCAGCGGCTACACCCCGTCGCTCGCCACCTCGGTCTGGCTCGGCGGCCCGGCCGGCGGCGTGAAGATGAAGGACATCACCATCGGCGGCAAGCACTTCACCGAGGTGTTCGGCGCCGACGGCCCCGGCCCGATCTGGCAGATGGCGATGAACCAGGCGCTCAAGGGCACGCCCCTGGAGCCCATCCAGACGATCAACATCCCGGACCCGCAGCCCAAGCCGGACCCGAACGCGACCGCGCCCGCCAGCCCGCCGGCCGGCGACCCGAACACCCAGCCCGGTGCCAACCCGCCGCCCCCGGCCAACCCCGGCGGCAACCCCGGCGGCGGCACCAACGCCGGCGGGATGATCGGCGGCGGCTTCACCTTCCCGCCGGGCTTCATCGGCGGGAACGGAAACGGCGGCAAGCACGGCGGCGGCGGTAACGGCGGCAC
>NZ_JBHYWI010000118.1:0-24099 GCF_042751525.1 Kitasatospora sp. NPDC059408 | reverse complement strand
GCGCGCTGGCCCACCCCCCCCCCGGGGCCCCCCTGTTTCCCGGCGGGGGCGGCGTGGGCGTCTTTTTCCCCCCCCGGGGGGGGCGCGGGGCGGGGCGCGGGCGCCCCCCCGACGAGGGCGGGGGCGGGCACCCGCCGGGAGGCGGGTGGGGGGTGGATGGTGGGGAACGGTGGTAGCCCTGCTCAACGGAGCGAACCCACTGCGGGCGAACCCCGGCGTTCCCGGCCGTCACACCGCCGTGACGGGGGGCGGCGCAGGCTGGGCGCAGGTTCTTCGAGGAGGTGCGGACGATGAGCACTCGACGGATCCTGCGAACCGGGGTGACCACGGCGATGGCCGCGGTCATGGCCCTCGGCGGCGCCGCGCTGGGGGCGTCCTCGGTGCACGCCCAGGACTTCGGCCCGGACACCTGCCGCCAGGGCTTCGTCTGGCGCGACGCCAGGCCCGGGGACCACGTCTGCGTGACCCCGGACATCCGCTCCCAGGCGGCGTTCGACAACAGCCAGGTGCCCTTCCGGACCCTGCCGGACGGCTTCTGCGTCCAGGGCTTCGTCTGGCGCGAGGCCTGGGTCGGCGACACCGTCTGCGTGCCGCCGGAGACCCGTTCGCAGACGCGGTTCGACAACGGCCAGGCCGACGACCGGCGGCTGGCGGTGCGGATCTGGGCCGACGACACCAACGGCCAACTGGAGTTCGGCGGTGACCACTTCAACGTCAACGGCGGGGTGCGGGTGCAGATCGTCCTGAACTCCACCGGCACCGTGCAGTGGTCGCAGACCGTGACGGCGGTCCGGAACGCCGGGTTCGCGGGCGGCAGCTTCGGCCTGTTCACCGGCCATCCGTTCAACTGCGGGACGAAGAACGCCACCGCGCGGGCGATCGACCTGACCTCGGGGCGGGTCACGGCCTCGATCCCGGTCGGGTACTGCGTCAACTTCGACTGAGGTCGACAGCCCACGGCGTGCGGCGCAGCATGGATGAGGAGGTCCATCCGTACACGAAGAGATGGTGGTTCGATGGCCTGCGGCGATCGGGGCCCGCCGGTTCGGGGCGCGGGCGTGCGGCTCGGCCTGCTGGGCGGCTTCGCGCTGTCGGCCGGTGGGGCGCCGGTGGCCGTCTCCGCGGGGGCGGAGCGATTAATCGCCTTCGTTGCCCTGTGCTGCAACGGGAACGTGCCGCGAGGGCTGGTCGCCGGGACGCTGTGGCCGGACGCCACGGAGCGCTGCGCGCTCGCGAGCCTGCGCTCGGCGCTGTCCCGCCTGCCGGCGGCGGGCCGGTCGGCGCTGGAGATCGGCCCGACCGAGCTGAGGCTGGCCGACGGCGTCGGCGTGGACCTGCGCGACGCCCGGGCGCTGGCCCGCCGGATCCTCGCCCCCGGCGCGGCGCCGGGCCGGGACGCCCTCGGGCTGGCGGCCGTCGAGGACCTCTCGGCCGACCTGCTGCCGGGCTGGTACGAGGACTGGACGCTGCTGGAGGCGGACGGCTGGCGGCGCCTGCGGGTGCACGCCCTGGAGGCCCTGGCCTGCGCCTTCGTCGGGACCGGCCGCTTCCCGGAGGCGGTGGCCGCGGCCGGCGCCGCCGTCCGGGCGGACCCGCTGCGCGAGAGCAGCCAGGCGTGCCTGATCCGTGCCCACCTCGCCGAGGGCAACCCCGGCGACGCCCTCCAGGACGTCGCCCGCTACGAACGCCGCCTGCGCACCGAACTCGGCCTCCCCGCCCCGTCCCGCCTGTGGCGCCTGGTCGCCGAGTCGGGGTAGCCGGGGCGAGGGAACGACGAATGCCGCCGTCCGGGGCTTCCGGGCGGCGGCATTCGGCTTCGTGCGCTGCCGGTCAGGCCGTCTGCTTGGGCTTGCGGGCCACCGCCACGGCGAGGGCCGTGCAGAGGAGGGCGGCCACGGTGGCGAAGCCGCTCACGGCGGGGAGGAGGCCGTAGGCCTGGACGAGGGCGCCGACGATGACGATCGGGAGCGAGCTGCCGAGGTAGACGATGATCCACAGGGAGGACAGCTCGGAGCCGCGGCGTTCCGGGTCCATCGCGGCGACGGCGCTGGTGAACAGCGAGCGGAACGCCACGCCCTGGCAGGCGCCGCCGAGGACGCTGCCGATGAAGAGCAGCGCGGGGGTGCCGCTGTACCCGGCCGCGACGACCAGGCCGAGGCCGGTGGCCAGGCCGGTCATGCCGAGGGCGATGACCAGGCGGTCGGAGGTCGGCGGGACGAGTAGCTGGGCGGCCGCGGAGGAGCCCAGCAGCAGGGCCGCGACGACGGCGCCGACCAGGTGGGAGGGGGTGTGCAGCAGCTTGGCCGCGAAGGACGGCGCCAGGCTGAGGTAGACGCCGAACACCGCGTACGAGATGAAGCCGGCGGTCGCGGCGAACAGGAACTCGCGGCGGCCGGCGATCGGCAGGGCGGGCTTGCGCGGGCGCAGGTGGGCCGGGGTGGTGATGCGCGGCGGCGAGGCCGGCGGGCGGTTGCGGCCGGGCATCCGGGGGTGCACGACGGCCAGGGGTATGCAGAGGGCACCGAGCGCGATGGCGTGCAGGAGGAACGGCGTCAGCAGCGGGTCCGAGCCGTCGGCCAGCAGGGCGCCGACCACCGGGCCGAGCGCGACACCGCCCGCCGAGCAGGCCAGGGTGAGCTTGGCGGCGAGCGTCGGGTGGTCCGGCAGCAGATCGCCGAGGGCGGCCCCGGCGGCGCCGGTGGACAGGCCGACGGCGATGCCCTGGACGGCCCGGCCGAGGGCGAGCTGCCAGAAGCTCCCGGCGGTGGCGAAGACCACGTCGCCCGCGGCGGCGAGCGCGACGGCCGGCAGGATCAGGGCGCGGCGGCCGAGCAGGTCGGACCAGTGGCCGACCACGGCGAGGACCGGGACCAGCGCGAAGATGTAGACCGTGAAGAGGATCGTGGTGTCGAGCGTCGTCAGGCCGAGGCGCTGCTGGATCATCGGGTAGATCGGCGTCGCCAGGTTGGCACCGATGAGCATGAACAGCAGGCCGGCCGAGACGAGGCCGACGCGGACTCCGCGCAGCGCGTTCCAGCGGCTGATCGCGGAGAGCTGGAGCTGGGCGCGCGGCGCGAGCTCCAGGGGAAGCAGGGCCTCCGACAGTCGGCGTCCGTCGAGCTGCGCGGTGCGCAGGCCGGGGCCGGCGGGGGAGAGGTCCGCCATCTCAGGGGTCTCCTGTGGCTTGGCCCCACCGGGGCGGCTGGGTGTGCCGGCGCGCCCGTCCTGAGGCGCTGTGGTGGTGGCCGCGGTGCGGGCTCCCTGATGGAGCGGATGGGTGTGGCAGGTCCCGTCCCGCCCGTTGACGGGCGAGGAGGATGAGGGCTTCGTTGCCCGGTGGCCCGCGCGGGGTTGTGCGCGGCGCCAATAGCGAAGGATAAGGGGTGGGCGCACGGTCGCGGCGCGCGCCCCTCGGGGCCGGGCATCGGGGGTGCCCGGCCTATACGCTGAGGTAGTGGATCGGTACGCGGAGCTGATGCGCGGCCGCTGGCTGAGGGAGAACGCGAGGCGATGGCCGGACGACGTCGGAAGAACGCAGGGGCCTCGGCGGGAGAGGGCACGGCCGAGGCGGTTCTGCCCGCCGACCTGGAGCTCCAGGACCTCTATGGGGCGTTCGCCGCTCACGGACTGGACGACGAGGACCTGGACGACGCAGCCGTCCTGGTCCCGCCGGTGAAGCTGCCCGCCGAGCGGGAGCTGGCCGAACAGGCGAAGGCCGTCCCCATGTTCGGGTACGCGCTGGCGCTGGCCCGCTGGGCCGCCCCGCACCGCGGCGTGGACGAGTTCGGGGACCTGGTCGTCGAGGACCGCGCCCCGGCGGCGCGGCTGCTCGGCCTGGCCCCGGCCGCGGGCGAGGTGCCGGAGGAGGCCGAGATCGAGGCCATGCGGGCCTGGTCGCTGGCCTGCGACCTGGACCTGGTGGAGATCGGGACGACCGCCGACGGCGAGCACGTCGCCGTGCCGGGACCGGACCTGGAGCCGGCGGAGGAGGGCGACCCGGACACCGTCCTGGAACTGTGGCTGACGGCCGCCGGGATCGTCCGCGAGCTGGCCGTGGAGGCCGACTCGATGCCCGAGGAGGACGGGGAGCACGCCGAGGCGGGCGAGGACGGCGACGAGGAGGACGAGGACGCGCTCTCCGAGGTCGAGGAGGCCCGCGACGCCGCGGCCGAGCTGCTCGACGAGGCGCTCCAGGTGCTGTACGAGACCACCGCCTTCGCCGAGCCGGGCAACGAGACCGTGCCGCTGGGCGTGCTCGCCGCGCTGCTGGTGGTGCCGGAGGGCGAGGAGCCGAGCGAGGAGCTGCTCGGCGACATCACCGACGTGATGGTCGCGCTGGACCCGATGCTGGGCGACCTCGCCGAGCTGGGCCTGCTGGACTACCGCCCGATCGACCCCGAGCTGTTCGACGAGGAGGAGGCCACCGGCGAGGAGGGTGCCCCCGTCGTCGGCGAGGCCCCGCTGGACGAGGAGGAGTCGGCGCGGTTCGGCCTGGTCCGGTTGACCCCGCTCGGCCAGTACGGCATCCGGCAGTGGCTGCTGGAGGACGGCTACGACGCGCCGCTGGTCGGCGACCTCGCCCAGGGCGACGCGGCCGAGCTGCTGCGCGGCGTGTGCGAGTCCCCCAACGTCCTGCCGGAGGAGGAGCTGCGGGTCTGGCTCGACGGCCGGGAGCCGGTGGCGGCGGCGCGCGAGCTGCTGGCGGCGGCGCGCGGCGGGGACGCGTACGGGCCGATGCGCCGGATGCTCGGCGTCTCGGCGCTGAACGTGCTCGGGGCGCCCGCCGAGCCGGCCGTCCGGGAGGTGCTGGACGACCCGGAGCTGGGTGGTGCCGCGCGGGCCTGGCTGACCGCGCTCGGCGCGTCGGACGTGCCGGCGCCGGACCGGACGATGGCGCTGTGGACGGTGGTCGACACCTTCGCCGCCCAGCTGCTCGACAGCGGCGGCGACGCCGAACCGCTGCGCGAACTGATCGCCGACCTGCCCGTCACCGGCGATCCGGGGAGCTACTTCGGCGAGCTGTGGCGGGTCGACCACGCGTACACGGCGGACGTCCTGGAGGCGATCGGCGAGCTCCACACCGACCGCGCGGTGGCCAAGGAGGCGCGCAAGGCGGCCTTCAAGGCGCGTTCGAAGAGCTAGCGCCTCAGGGCAGGTCGAGTCAGCGCAGGTCGAGTCAGGGCAGGTCGAGTCAGGGCAGGTCGAGCGAGCCGTCCTCCGTGAAGGGGAAGAACGGGTTGTGCGCCAGCTCCCACAGGTGGCCGTCCGGGTCCTCGAAGTAGCCGGAGTAGCCGCCCCAGCCGGTCGTGGCCGGCGGCTTCACCACGGTGGCGCCGGCGGCGATGGCCGTCTCCAGGGCGGCGTCCACCAGCGCGGGGGACTCCAGGTTCACCGCGAGGGTGACGCCGCGGAAGGACGGCTCGCCGCCGCCGGGCACGCCCGCGTCGGCGGCCAGCTCGTCGCCCGGGAACAGCCCGAGCACCGAGTCGGCGGTGCGGAACCAGACGATTTCCGGGCTGGAGGCGGAGGAGCGACGCCAGCCGAGGGCCTCGTAGAAGGCGGCGCTGCGGCCGAGGTCCGTGACGCCGAGGGTGACGATGCTGATCCGGGCGGGGAACGTGCTCTGTGCTGTCATGCGGCCAGGTTAGGGAGGGCGGCTGACAACCGCGCGTCCTGACACGGCCGCCGTCCGACGGTCCCTGCGGGGCGCGGGAGCTGATGACCCGGCAGGTCCCCGGCACGTAAGGTGGCGGGGGCGGTGCGGGCGCGAGGACTCGGGGGTGCGGCACAGGTGATGCGGGAGAGCGGCGGCAGGCCCCAGGAGCGGCGCGGGACACCGGACGCCGGATGGCACGCCCCGGACGCGCGCGAGCGGGCGGACCGGCTCGCCCGGGTGGAGGAATTCACCCGCCGGACCCTGGCCGCCGCGGACTTCCCCGTGTACGGCGTCGCGGCCGGGCTCGACCGGGCGGGCGACGCGCTCGGCGCGTTCGAGACCAACGGCGGCCGGCTGGACTGGGTCGAGGTGCAGTCGGGCGACTGGAGCTCGACGGCGGGGCCGTACGTCACCGTCCGCACCTACCGGCCGGGCGCCGAGCGCTGCCTCGTCCTGCCCGAGCTGGAGGACGTCGTCGAGGACGAGCGGGACCGGGTCTACGACCACCTCGGGATCGACGAGGGCGACGGGCCCGGGCGGGTCCGGGCGCTGCGCGAGTGGATCACGGTGGACGGCGAGCCGTGCGCGGTCGAGGTGCACGAGGACCGGCCGGTGCTCTGGCCGGGGACGCCGGAGGACGGCGGGCCCGGGCCGGTGTGGGCCGGGCGGCTGCGGATCGACGGGCTCACCGTCACGGTGTGCGGGCGCGGAGTGGCGCCCGGCGGGCTGGAACTCGGCCGGATCGGCGACGTCGAGCGGTACCTGCGCGGGCGCGGCGAGCTGCTGCGCGAGCTGTCGTCCCGGCACTCCGAGCGGGTGCCGGTCGAGGAGCGCGAACTGCCGCCGGTGCACGGGCTGGAGGCGCACCGGGCGCTGATCGGCCAGACCATCGCCGAGTCCGCGGCGATCGAGGCGCAGGTGCGGGCCGGGCGGCCGCCGCGGCTGCCGCGCGGGCTGCGCGGGGAGGCGTGCGCGGTGCGCTGGGAGGCGGCGGTGCGCCAGCAGATGCGGCTCGCCTCGGAGACCCGGGAGGAGGCGCTGGCGGCCGTGACGTCGATGGTCAACCACCTGGAGCGGCTGGCCGGGCAGACGCACTGGGTGATCGGGACGCCGGAGGGCGCGGCGGCCGTCGAGGAGGTCGTCCGGTACACGGTGTTCGCGAGCGAGGTGGCGAGCCTGCCGGCGCAGCGGGCGTGGGCGCAGCTGTGGCGGGACCGCTCGGGCGGCGGGCCCGAGGGCTGGGAGGCGCAGGAGCTGGCCGAGCAGTTGTGGCTGTCGGCCTGGGAGCAGTGGCGGACGCGCGCCACCTAGCGTCCGGTGGCCCTATTCGTCGGCGGGCAGCCGCAGTTGCAGCATCGCCAGCAGGCGCTGCTGCGGCTGGGCGAGGTCGATGCCGGTCAACTGCTCGGCGCGGCGCACCCGGTAGCGCAGGGTGTTGGGGTGGATGTGCAGGGCGTCGGCGGCCACCCGGACCTCGCCGAGCGCGTCCAGCCAGGCCAGCACGGACTCGGCGAGCCGGGTGCCGTGCCGCCGGTCGTAGGCGGTCAGCGCGGTCAGCCTCGGGTCGCGCAGGCCGCCGCGCTCCTGGAGCAGCGCGAGCATCTCGCTCACCAGCACCTCGGCCTGGACGTCGATCAGCGCGGCCACGTCGAGGTCCACCCCGCCGCGGCCCATCGCGTCGAGGATCCGGTCCGCCTGGGCCCGGGAGTCCGGCACCTGCGCGAGGCCGTCCACGGTCGATCCGATCGCGGCCCGCAGCGGCACGCCGAGGTGCTCCCTGGCCGCCTCGACCACCTCGGAGGCCCAGTCCCGGACGGTCGTCATCGGCAGGCCCGGCGGGAGTTCGGGCAGCAGCACGTACACCCGGGACTCGATCGGGGCGAGCAGCGCGCCGCGGTGCCGGGCGGCGGTGTGCACCGAGATCAGGCCGGTGATGTCGGCGCGGTGCAGCGCCTCGGTGGTGCGGGCGCCGTACGCGAGGACGGTGGCCGGGCGGCGCAGGTCCAGGCCCAGGTGGGTGGCGAGCGACTGCGGGCCGGTGGAGCCCTCCAGCAGGCCGGTGAGCAGCGTCTGCGTGAGCCGCACGTCGGCGGACAGCTCCCGGCGGCGGCGCACCAGTTGGGCGGCGGCGACCCGGGCGGCACCGACCAGGGCCTGCTCGGCCAGCGGGGCCAGCGGCTGCGCGCCCTCCTGCACCCAGATGGTGCCGAGTGGCTGCGCCCCGGCCCGGATGCCGACCGCGAGGCGGCGGCGCAGGCCGAGTTCGGGGTGCGGCTCGACCGCGATCGGGGCGTCCGAGGTGCGCAGGTGCTGGAAGATGCCCCACTCGCGGAGCTTGGAGAGGTACGGCTCGGGGCCCTGCCAGCCGAGGATGGAGAGCCGGCGGAGGTCGTCGACCTCGTCGGAGTCGGAGGAGCGGGAGTAGGCGAGCACCCGGCTGGACGTGTCCTCGATCGAGACGATGCCGCTGGTGAGCACGGCGACGGTCTGGGCGAGGGAGAAGAGGTCGCCCGCGTTGTGCTCGGGGGCGCCGGCGGTGTCGGGGGCGTCCGGACCGGCGATGATCGCGCGGGCCAGCGAGTCCAGGTGCTCCCAGCGGGTCTCGCGGCGCACCGAGAGCAGGGCGACGCCGGCGTCGGTGGCGGCCTCGCGCAGGGCGTCCGCCTGGCCGGGGGCGTCGAGCTTGACGGCGACGGCCGCCGCGCCGGCCCGGCCGGCGGCGCGCAGGGCGGGGAGGGCGGCGCGGCCGCGGGCGCCGATCGCGAGGACGAGTTCGCCGGAGGCTGCGGTCGGCGGGTCCTCGGGGTCGAGGATCGCGACGTCGCGGACGGGCACGTCCAGGCCCAGCGGGGCGGCCTGGAGCTCGACCAGGGGCTCGCCGAGGGACATCAGGAGCTGGCGGAGCGGGAGGCCGGGGGTTGCCACTTCAGGCCTCCTTCATCCACTCGGACAAGGCCGTGTGGTTGATTTTAGCCGGGCGGACAGAGTTGAGGTTCGTCAATCCTGAATAGTTGACTCTGACTATCTGAGAATGGATAGTCAGTACTGACCAAGAGATGAGGAAGATCTCATGGCGAAGCGACGCAAGGTGTCGAACCCGCTGGCCCTCGCGGTCCTGGCCGAGCTCACGGCCGAGCCGATGCACCCGTACGAGATGGGGCGCCGGCTCAAGGAGCACGGCAAGGACCGCAACATCAAGTACAACCGCAGCTCGCTGTACATGGTCGTGGAGCAGCTGCGGAAGGCGGGGTTCGTCGCCGAACAGGAGACCGTCCGCGACACCCAGCGGCCGGAACGCACCGTCTACGCCCTCACGCCCGAGGGGAAGGCGGAGCTCGACAGCTGGATGCGCGAGTGGATCGCCGAACCGCAGGAGGAGTACCCGTCCTTCGGGGTGGCCCTGTGCCTGCTCGTGGTGGTGCCGCCCTCCGAGGCGGCCGAACTGCTCGGCCGGCGACTGGCGACCCTGGACGCCCGGATCGACGCCGAGCGCGCCCAACTGCGCAAGGCGGCGGAGATGGGCGTCCACCCGATGTTCGTGGTCGAGGACGACTACGCGCTCGCGCTGCTGGAAGCCGAGCGGCGCTTCACCGAGAACCTCATCGCACAGCTCGGGGAGCCGGACTTCAACCGGACCCTGCAGGAATTCATGAGGAGCCTGGAATGAGCACCAACGGTACGACCCGCAAGGCCCTGATCATCGGCGGCGGCATCGCCGGGCCCGTGATGGCGCTGGCCCTGCACAGGGCCGGCATCGAGCCGCTCGTGTACGAGGCCTACGAGAGCTCCGCCGAGGGCATCGGCGGGACGTTCATGATCGCCCCCAACGGGCTCGGCGCCCTCGCGGCCGTCGGGCTGGAGGCGGAGGTCGGCCGGCTCGGCCAGCCGGTCGGCCCGATGGTCATCGAGGACGGCAGGGGCGGCACGCTCGCCGAGTTCGCCGGCCTGCCCGACCTGCCGCGCGGGCGGCTGATGCGCCGCGCCGAACTGTACGAGGTGCTGCAGCGGCGGCTCGGCGAGGCCGGCATCGACGTCCGGTACGGCAAACGGCTCGTCGGCGTCGAGGAGGGCGCCCACGGCATCACCGCCCGCTTCGCCGACGGCACCACCGCCACCGGCGACCTGCTGATCGGCGCCGACGGCACCCGCTCCACCGTCCGCACCCTGGTCGACCCGGCCGCGCCCGGCGCCCGGTACACCGGGCTGCTCGGCGTCGGCGGCTACAGCCCGTACCGCCTGCCCGGCCGGGCAGGACGCGGCGAGACCGTGCACTTCGCCAACGGCGCCCGCGCCTTCTTCGGCTACTGGGGACTGCCCGAGGGCGCCGGGACGGCGTGGTTCAGCAACGTCCCGCAGCCCGAGCAGCTGACCTACGAACAGGTCCGCGCCGTGAGCAACGACGAGTGGCTGCGCCGGCTGCGTGACCTGCACTCCGGCGACGTGCCCGCCCGGGACGTCCTTGCGGTGGCCGACGCCGACACCATGGAGGTCTTCCCGCGGCTGGAGATCATGCCGTCCGTCCCGCACTGGCACCGCGGCCGGATGGTCCTGGTCGGCGACTCGGTGCACGCGCCGTCCAACAGCTCCGGCCAGGGCGTCTCGCTCGCCGTCGAGAGCGCCGTCGAACTCGCCCGCTGCCTGCGGGACCTGCCCGACCACACCGCCGCGTTCGCCGCCTACGAGGCGATGCGCCGGCCGCGGGTCGAGAAGATCGCCGCCGACGCGGCCCGCACCAACAGCCAGAAGTCCTCCGGGCCGGTCTCGCGGGTGATGTTCCGGCTGCTCGCGCCGATCGCCATGCGGACGTTCATGAGCCCGGAGAAGATGCTCCGCCCGGTGCACGGCTACCGGATCGACTGGGAGCGGCGGGTGGGCGCGGCAGGCGCGAACGGGGTCACAGCCGGGGCGTGAGGGGCCGTCGGGGCCACGCGGGCGGCGCCCGGCGCCGCCCGTGACCGCGCCGTGACGTTGTTCGTCGGTCCGGACAACGCCGTACGGGGGAATTTAGCCGCCCGGCCAATCAAGTGCCCCCGGGTGCAGGAATAGCGTTCGTGCTGCGGTCGGCGTGTGACCCACGTCGGCATCCCCCGCAACAACGAAGGAGAGCGTGCGCCTTATGGACGCTGTGACCCAGGTCCCCGCGCCGGTGAACGAGCCGGTCCACAGCTACGCCCCCGGCAGCCCCGAACGGGCCCGCCTGGAGGCCAAGCTGAAGGAGCTGGGCGGCCAGGAGCCGGTCCAGCTGACCATGACGATCAACGGTGAGCGCCGCATGGGCGGCGGCGCCGAGATCCACGTCGTCCAGCCGCACAACCACGCGGCTCGGCTCGGCACCCTGCGCAACGCCACCCAGGCCGACGCGCAGGACGCCATCGACGCTGCCCTGGCCGCCGCCCCGGCCTGGCAGGCGCTCTCCTTCGACTCCCGCGCCGCGATCTTCCTCCGCGCCGCCGACCTGCTGGCCGGCCCCTGGCGCGAGACCCTGGCCGCCGCCACCATGCTCGGCCAGTCCAAGACCGCGCAGCAGGCCGAGATCGACACCCCCTGCGAGCTGGTCGACTTCCTGCGCTTCAACGTGCACTTCGCCCGCCAGATCATGGCCGAGCAGCCGGTCTCCTCGGACGGCGTGTGGAACCGCAGCGACCACCGCCCGCTGGAGGGCTTCGTCTACGCGATCACCCCGTTCAACTTCACCGCGATCGCCGGCAACCTGCCGACCGCGCCCGCGCTGATGGGCAACGTGGTGCTCTGGAAGCCGTCCCCGACGCAGCAGTTCTCCGCGCACCTGCTCATGCAGCTGCTGGAGGCGGCCGGCCTGCCCAAGGGCGTCATCAACATGGTGACCGGCGACGGCCTCGACGTCTCCGCCGTCGCGCTCAAGCACCCGGCGCTCGCCGGCATCCACTTCACCGGCTCCACCGCCACCTTCCAGCACCTGTGGCGCGAGGTCGGCAACAACATCTCGCAGTACCGCACCTACCCGCGGATCGTCGGCGAGACCGGCGGCAAGGACTTCCTCGTCGCCCACCCGTCCGCCGACCCGGCCGTGCTGAAGACCGCGATGACCCGCGGCGCCTTCGAGTTCCAGGGCCAGAAGTGCTCGGCGCTCTCCCGCGCCTACGTCCCCGCCTCGCTGTGGGCCGGCCTGAAGGACGAGTTCGCCGCCGAGGTCGACGGCCTGACCATGGGCGACGTCAGCGACCTGGGCAACTTCATGTCCGCCGTCATCGACGAGCGCGCCTTCGCCAAGAACAAGGCCGCCATCGACCGCGCCCAGGCCGACCCGCGGGTCGAGGTCCTCGCCGGCGGCACCTACGACGACTCGGTCGGCTACTTCGTCCGCCCGACCGTGCTCGTGTGCCAGGACCCGGCCTCGGAGTACTTCCGCGACGAGTACTTCGGCCCCGTCCTCGCCGTCCACGTCTACGAGGACGAGAAGTACGACGAGATGCTGGCGCAGATGGAGTCCGTCTCGGCCTACGGCCTGACCGGCTCGATCATCTCCCAGGACCGCGCGGCCGTCGAGCACGCGATGGAGAAGCTGCGCTTCGCGGCCGGCAACTTCTACATCAACGACAAGCCGACCGGCGCCGTCGTCGGCCAGCAGCCCTTCGGCGGCGGCCGGGCCTCCGGCACCAACGACAAGGCGGGCGCCAAGCAGAACCTCGCGCGGTGGACCTCGACCCGCTCGGTCAAGGAGACCTTCGTCCCGCCGACGGACTACCGCTACCCGCACATGGGCTGACCGGCCCCCTCGACCCTCCGGCTCCACGTGGACATCGCGTAGCCATCGGTCACCCGCGACGCCCGGTCCCGCAACCGGGCGCCGCCCCGCCGGGGCGGCGGGGCCACCCCCGTACCCGCCGCCCCGGCCACTTTCTGCCACCCTTAGAAGCACCAGTTCCAGGAGTCACGATGCTCCGTTCCGCCCTCCTCGCGGCCTCCCGGTCGCCGCAGGTCCGGACCGTGGTCGAGAAGTTCCCGCCGACCCACGCGATAGTCGAGCGCTTCGTCGCCGGCGAGGTCCTCGACGACGCCGTCACCGCCTGCGACGACCTCGTCGCCACCGGCCGCAAGGTCACCCTGGACCACCTCGGCGAGGACACCCAGGACGCCGCCCAGGCCGCCGGCACCGCCGAGGCGTACGAGCACCTGCTCAAGGCGCTCAAGGAGACCGGCCTCGCGGCCGGCGCCGAGGTGTCCGTCAAGCTGTCGGCCGTCGGCCAGTTCCTGCCGGTGGACGGCGAGAAGATCGCGCTGGAGAACGCCCGCCGCATCTGCGAGGCCGCCGCCGACGCGGGCACCACGGTGACCCTCGACATGGAGGACCACACCACCACCGACTCCACCCTCGCCATCGCGCGCGAGCTGCGGGCCGACTACCCGTGGCTGGGCGTCGTGCTCCAGGCCTACCTGCGCCGCACCGAGGCCGACTGCCGCGAGTTCTCCGGCGCCGGCTCCCGCGTGCGCCTGTGCAAGGGCGCCTACAAGGAGCCCGAGTCGGTCGCCTTCCAGGGCAAGCACGAGGTCGACCTCGCGTACGTCCGGGCCCTCAAGGTCCTGATGGCGGGCGACGGTTACCCGATGATCGCCTCGCACGACCCGAACATGATCAAGATCGCCGGGCAGCTGGCCCAGTGGAACGGCCGCAACCGCGACTCGTTCGAGTACCAGATGCTCTACGGCATCCGCCCGGAGGAGCAGCTGCGCCTCGCCGGCGAGGGCAACACCATGCGGGTGTACCTCCCGTACGGCCAGGAGTGGTACGGCTACTTCATGCGCCGCCTCGCCGAGCGCCCGGCCAACCTGACCTTCTTCCTCCGCGCCATGGCCACCCGCAGCTGACGCTGCGGCCCGGTGCCGAACGGCTCGCACCCCCTTTGTGGGAGGGGGTGCGAGCCGTTTCGCGTCTTCTGGGGCCCTAGAGGAAGTCCTTGGTGTCCAGATCGAATTCGAAGGGTGCCGGAAGGGTGAGCGGTTCCCCGAAGGCGGCCAGATGGACCTCGGTGTACTCGTCCCGGTGGGGCTTGCCGAAGAGGCTGACCTGCGACTTTTCACGGTCGATGAGCAGGTAGAGCGGGATGGCGGCCCGGGCGTAGCAGTGTCGCTTGGCGATCCGGTCGATGTCGGGCTTGCTGGACGTGACTTCGGCGACCATGACGACGCCGTCCGGTTCCATCCACGGCGGGGCGCCACGGAAGAGGCGGAGCGATCGTGGCGCGAACGTCGCGTCGGGAATGACGTGGTTCTTCGGGCAGAGCCCGCCGCTCGCCAAGCGAAGGCCCTTGCCGCCGGACATCTGCATGTGGACCTTCGACCGTGCTTTCACCTGGTCGTTCAGCAGGTCGACGTAGTCCTCGTGATCGCCGTCCGGCGGTGGTGCCACGGTGATCTCTCCCTCGATGAGCTCGGCCCGGAAGCCTTCGGGGGAGTGCAGGCTCAGGAAACTCTCCAGCAGGATGTCGGCCTGCGACGGGGAGTCCGCGATCGGTTGCTCATGCGCCACAGCACTCATGATGCCCCTCCTTCAGATGGGCGTCACGCTATTCGCGGTTTGACCGGGTTATGCCGTATGCGGCGGATTTTCACCCGATGGTGTGAGTTTGGGTCCCGGCCTAGGATCGGGGGTGGTGAACTGGGGCCGTAGTGGGAGGAGTTGGGGATGCTGAAGGAGTTCGAAGGGCTGTCGACGCCGTTGGTGGCGGATGCCTGTGTGCGGCTCGGGGTGGGGGTGCGGGCGGCGCCGGTGGGGGTTGCGGGGGTCGGGGCGGGGGCCCGGGTCGCCGGGCGGGTGCTGCCGGTGCGGCACTACGGGAGCGTGGACGTGTTCCTGGAGGCGTACGGGGCCGCGCGGGACGGGGACGTCCTCGTGATCGACAACGGCGGGCGGACGGACGAGGCCTGCATCGGGGACCTCGCCGTGCTGGAGGCGATGGCGGCCGGGGTCGCCGGGATCGTCGTGTGGGGGCTGCACCGGGACACGCCCGAGCTGGTGGAGATCGGGCTGCCGGTGTTCAGCTACGGCGCCCTGCCGCTCGGGCCCCTGCGGCTGGCCGAGCGGGAGCCGGAGGCGCTGGTCACGGCGCGGTTCGGGCCGCACCTGGTGGACGCCGGGGACGTGGTCCTCGCCGACGCGGACGGCGTGCTGTTCGTCCCGGGCGACCGGATCGACGAGGTGCTCGCGACGGCCGCGGACATCGCCCGCACCGAGCGCGCCCAGGCCGGGCGGATCCGCTCCGGCGACACGCTCCGCCGGCAGACCGCCTTCGACGAGTACCTGGAGCGGCGCGCCGCCGACCCGGCGTACAGCTTCCGGCAGCACCTGCGCCGGGTGGGCGGGGCCATCGAGGAGTAGCCGCCCTCAGAGCGGGCGGTGCATCACGTGGAGGCCGACGTATCCCTCGGTGGGGTGGCGGAAGGCCTCGGGGACGGTGCCGACGACGCTGAAGCCCAGCGATTCGTAGAGCTTCACCGCGTGGTGGTTGTTCGCCACCACCGCGTTGAACTGCATGGCGCGGTAGCCCTGTCGGCGGGCCCAGTCGAGGGTGTGCTCGACCAGGGCCCGCCCGATGCCCCGCCCGTGGTGGGCCGGGTCCACCATGTAGCTGGCGCTGGCCACGTGCGAGCCGTTGCCCGGGCGGTTGCGGCACATGTTCGCGGTGCCGACGACCGTGCCCGCGTCGTCCACCGCGACGACCGTGCGGTTCGGCGCGGGCAGCAGCCACCACTCGCGCCCGAGCTCGGAGGAGAGGTCCGGCGGGTACGGGAACGTCTCGCCCGCGGCGACGATCGCGTGGAAGAACGGCCAGATGGCCGGCCAGTCCTCGGCGGTGGCTTCTCTGATCTGCATGCGGACAGGATGGCCCCGGGCCGGCGGACCGGCCACCGGTTTTCCGGTGGGCGAGCGGGGCTCAGAGGAGCGCGGCGGACGGCTCGATCATCGCGCGGGCGGTCTTGGCGTCCACGTACTCGCCGAGCGCCGTCATCTCCCACTCGCCGGTGCTCTGGCGGACCAGCTTGCACATCACCACACCGGTGCGCGGCTCCGAGTGGGTCAGGTCGAAGCGGACCAGCTCCTGTCCGCTGCCGGCGTCCAGCAGTCGGCAGTAGGCGTTCTGCACCTCGGTGAAGCGCTGCCCGGAGAAGGAGTTGACGACGAAGACCAGGCCGGTGACCTCGGCGGGCAGACCCTCCAGGTGGACGGTGATCGACTCGTCGTCCCCGGTGCCCTCGCCGGTGAGGTTGTCGCCGGAGTGAGCGATCGCGCCGTTGAAGACGGTGAGCTTCATGAACCAGGCCGTCTCCAGCTTGCGGCGCCTGGCGTCGAAGGCGATGCAGGAGGCATCGAGGTCGATGCTGCGGCCGCGGCCGGCGGGCTCCCAACCGAGGGCCATCCGGACCGAGGAGAGGAACGGGCGGCCGTTCTTGACCAGGGACACCGAGCTGCCCTTGACCAGGTTGACCCGGCCCTTGTCGAGGGTGACCTTCGGGCGGGTGGCCGCGGTCGGTGCCGGCGGTGCGGCGGGCGGCGGGGTGGTCGGCATCGGCGGCGCGGCGGTGCGGGCGATGCGCGGGTCGACGGGCGGTGCGGCCGGTGCGGGCGGCATCGGGGGCGCGACGGAGACCGGAGGGGCCGCGGGGGCCGCCGGGGTGTCGTCGACGGTGACGCCGAAGTCGGTGGCGATGCCCGCGAGTCCGTTGGCGTACCCCTGGCCGACCGCCCGCACCTTCCACGCGCCGTTGCGCAGGTAGACCTCCACCACGATGAGCGCGGTCTCCCGGCCGAGCGGCGGCGGGGTGAAGGAGACCAGCACCTGGCCGGTGTCGGCGTCGCGGACGGTCGCGGTCGGCTCCATCCCGGCGAACGTGCTCTCCTGGTCGGCCGGACTGGCCGTCACGACCACCTTGGTGATCCCGGCCGGGACGGCCCGGGTGTCCACCGTGATCGCGTCCGGCGCGCCCGTGCCGGCCGGGCGGTGGCTGACGCCGGGGCCGTGCGGCGCGTTGAAGAACACGAAGTCGGCGTCCGAACGCACCTTCCCGGCGTCGGTCAGCAGCAGGCCGGAGACGTCCAGCGCCTTGGGTGCGGTGACCTCGACGGTCACGCGCGCGGCGGACAGCGGTGCGTTTCCGCCGGGGGTCAGGACGGTGGACACGGACTCCTCCTCGGGTACGGGTCGGCGGCCGCACGGGGCCCGGTCGGGCCGCCGGGCCGGGTGCTGCCCACAGTAACGAACGTGGCCGCGGAGATGAGCCCGGGTCGCCGGAGGGACCGGCGGGGCCCGGCCGGGCGTCAGTGGTGGACGGGCGGGGTCTTCGGCCGGGCTTCCGGCGAGGCTTCCGGCGAGGTCTTCGGCCGGGCTTCCGGCGGGGTCTTCGACGGGTCTTCCGGCGGGGCGGGCTGCCGGCCCGCTTGCGGTGCCGCCTCGGTGAAGGTGCCCAGGGCGGAGACGGCCCGGGGGTCGGTGATGCCGAAGGCGGCGGCGTTCCAGCCCTCCGCCGCGGCGCCCTTGCGCGGGGCCGTCGCGGTCGGGCGGGTGCCGCGGACGCCGAACGTGTAGTGCCCGGGGCCGACGTCGGTACCGGCCGGCGTGGTGAACCGGTAGACCAGGGCGCCCCGTTCCTGCTGGGCGGTGACCACGGCACCGGGCAGGTCCGTCCACGCGGTGCCGCTGCCCGGGGCCAACTCGCCCGGGGCGAGCCGGAACTCGGTCTGGAGGGCGGTGACGGGCTCGGTGACGCTGAGGCCGAGCACGTGCCGCGTGCCGTCGCGGCCGAGCGGGGAGACCTGGGCGACGCCGCTCAGGGGCTGCTCGGCCCCGGGAGTCACGTCGGTGGTGGCGGCGGTGTCGGTGATGCCGGGGACGCCGGTGGCGGCAGGGGTGTTCGGGGTGATGTCGGATCCCGGGACGGCCGGGACCACCGAAGGGACGGTCGGGAGCCGCGGCGTGAACGACGGGGTGCCGGACGGGAGGCTCGCGCTCGGGGACGGCGACGGCTGCCCGGACGGCTGTGCCGGCGACGGGGTGGGCGTCATCTGCGGAGACGTCTGCGGAGACGTGGACGCCGGTCCGGACGGCGCCGCCGGCCCGTGCCCCGCGGTGGCCCCGCGGCCCTGGGCGGACGGATCGTCGGTGGACGCGAGCCCGGTGTGTCCGCCCTCGGACGCGGCGGCCGTCGGCTCGGGCGTGCCCGGTCGGTGCGTGGAGGGAGCGGGTGTCGACGAGCCGGGGTGCGGTCGCGCGGGCCGGGAGGCGGACGGCCGTCCGCTGGGCTCGGGCGCTGCCGGGGGGTGCTCGGCGGCGGCCTCGGCCTGCTCGGTGCCGCTCCCGCTCGGGGTCGGCGGCGGCGTGGTGCCGACCCGGGCGACGCCGGCCCGCCGGCCGACGCCCTGCTGCTCGTGCAGGAGCAGGGTGGTGGCGATGCTGATGCCGACGACCGTGGACATCGCCATCGCGGCGCCGGAGAACCGCAGGGTGGGCAGCCGGAACCGGCCGCCGAACGGGCGCGGCCGACCGTGCCGGCCGTGTGGCGCGGCCTCGTGCCGCACGTCCGGTACCGCGTCCTCGCGCACAGCCACCGGACCCCTCCCTCCCCGAAGTCGCCGTCGCAGTCGCCGCATTCTCCCACGGTCCGTGGCGCGGGGTCCGTTCCGGGAGGGGGTGAGCGTACCAGCGGGCGGCCACGTCGTGGACGGATTCCATCCACTTCGTGGACATCCGTTCATCGCAAGGAAGTTGACGGATCGTCCGACAAAATTGAGTAAGGACCGTCCGTCCGGGACGGGGGTGATTGCAACCTCCTTGCAACCCTTGCCCGCCCGGCCCGCGGTGGCGCAGTCTGAGAGCATCCCACGCCGTCCCGGAGAGACCGTCATGCCGCCCGACCCGCTGTCCGCAGCCTCCAGTGCACCCCTCGCCGCCACCCCCACGGGCGACGATGGGGAAGGCTCCACCGCCGCTCCGGCGGCGGTGGAGGAGGTGCTGACGCTGCGGATCGCTCTGGGCGAGGAGGTCGTCGGCGAGGTCCGCACCCGGTTCCGCTTCGAAGTCGCCCGTCCGTACGAGGTGCTGCTGACCTTCCACCTGGGCCGGCCGGACGAGGCCGACTGGGTCTTCTCGCGCGAACTCCTGCGCGACGGCCTGCGCATGCTGAGCGGCCAGGGCGACGTCAAACTGTGGCCGGCGTACTGCCCGTGCCACGGCTCGACGTTGCACCTGGCGCTCGAATCCCCGCACGGCAGCGCCCTGCTGGAGGTTTCCAAGCCCCGCGTGCAGGCCTGGCTCGACCGGACCTACGCGCTGGTCTCCGAGGAGGCCGAGCGCGCCTGCGGCCCGACCGACGCCCAGCTGGCCGCGCTGCTCGGGGGCGGCTGAGGGGCGCTCACGCGGGCGCGCGGGTCGGACATACGGGGTTCGGGGACCGCCGCGCCCGGCAGGCGTACCGTTCCGGCGGCCAGTGCCGTCCGCAGCCGGCGCACGGCCGGGGCCGACGACGACGGCAGCAGGTCGTACGGATCGTCCGGGCCCAGCACCGTGACCAGCACCGACTCCGCGAACCGGTACGGCCGGTGGGCCAGCAGGCCGCCCAGGTAGCGGCGCAGCCGGGACAGTTCGGCGCGGACGGTGACCGTCCTGGCCGGATCCCCGAACAGCGCGTCGGCGAGCTGCGCGGCGGTGCTGCCGTCGCGTCCGGTGGCCAGCAGGAGCAGCAGTTCGGCGTGGCGCGGGCTGAGCGCGTGCGACCAGCCGCCGGCCGCGCCCTGTACCGAGAGCTCCGGCCGGTCCGCGCGCCGCAGGTCCAGGCGCAGCCGCGCCCCCTCCAGCTGTTCGGCGGCGAGGGTGCCGTCCCCGTCCGACGGCCGGACCGGCCGCACCAGCCAGCCGTCGGCCAGCGGTTCGAGGACGCACTCGCCGAGCCCGGGCACCCACTGGACGGCCGCGGCGCCCCAGCTCTCCGCGGGCAGGCGCAGCCGGCCGAGCGGCGGGAGCCCGGCCGAGGCGGCGGTCCACCCGGCGGCGTCCACCACGAGCGCCGGGCCGGCCACCCGGGCGAGCAGTGGGGCGGCCATCGTGCGCAGCTGGTGGAGCGACTCCAGCCGGTGGGCGCGCAGTTCGGTCTCGGCGAGGCGCGCTGCCGTGGTGGTGAGCTGGAGCAGGTACGGGCGCACGCTGTGGGCGGGGCCGCTGAGGTTGACCGCGCCGATGAGCTGTCCGGTGCCGGGGTCGTGGACGGGCGCGGCGACGCACGTCCAGGAGTGGTGGCTGCGCAGGTAGTGCTCGGCGGAGTGGACGTGCATCGGGCGCTGGGTGCGCAGCGCCGCCGCGATCCCGTTGGTGCCGACGCTCTCCTCGATCCAGCGGGCGCCGATCAGGAAGCCGATCCGGTCGGCGCTGCGGCGCAGGCCCCGCTCGCCCTCCTGCCACAGGACGTGGCCCTCGGCGTCGGCGATCGCGAGGATCAGCGGCGCCTGGTCCACGGGCTGGATGAGGGTTTCGCGGAGCACGGGCATGACGGCTTCCAGGCCGCTCGCCCGCCGGCGCAGTTCGACCTCGGCCGGGCCGAGGTGGATGGCGGCGGCGCCGGAGTCGGGGTCGAGACCGAGGCGGCGCAGGCGCTCCCAGGAGTCGCCGATCTCGGGGCGGGGTTCCGGCAGGCCCTGGCCGTTGCCGGTGGTGCCGGTGCCGGCGGGCTGCTGGGTGTTCTCGCGGGCGGCTTCCCGGGCGGCGGCGTCGGCGAGGGTGCGGTCGTGGACCTTGGCCAGTTCGGCCGCGGTCGGCGGGGTTCGACGTTCCGGTCGTCGGGTCTGCCGTCCGGTCTGACGCACTCGGGTTGCTCCTCGCCGCCGATCGAGGGCGCGTCGGGGTCGATGCGCTGACGAAAGCGTAAGGGGGAGGCGGGGGTCTGGGGACGGGGTCGGGGAAGTCGGTGTGCGGGGTGGTGGGGGTTTCTTCCGCGGCCGCTGCCGGCTGCGCTCGCCGCGACCGTCAGCGCTCCACGCGTCCGTCGTTGTGCTGGGCGGCCTCCACCGTGTGGTGCAGGTCGGCGGTCGCCTCCATGGTGGCCGCCGTGCTCAGTGCCAGGCAGGCGGCCAGGGCCAGGGCCACCGGGCGCAGGCGGGTGCCCGTCGGGGTCGGGCGGGGTTGCAGGAGGGCGGCCACCCGCCGCGGGACGGGGCCGGTGTGGGCCGCGGCCGCCAGTTTGGGGCGGGCGGGCGACGGGGCCCGGTTGGCGGCCAGGGCGGCGCGGCCCACCGCGCGGGCGGTCACGGTGCGGTCGCCCACCCGGGCCGCCGCCACCTCGTCGGCCCAGCGCTCCAGGTGGTAGCCGAGGGGCGCGCGCAGTTGCCGGAGCGCCGGGTGGATGTCGGCGGCGTGTTCGGCCAGGGCGAGGAAGAGGTGGTGGCGGCCGGTGAGGTGGGCCCGCTCGTGGGCGAGCAAGGCCGCCCGCTCGGGGCCGCTGAGGGCCCGCAGCATGCCGGCGGTGACGACGATCCGGCCGGGTTCGCCGCGGTGCAGCCGGCCCGGGAGGGCGAAGGCGTCGGCGCGTTCGTCGTCGAGGACGGTGAGCCGGTGGTCGGGCGGGGTGAGCAGGTCCCGCGGGGTCCGGCGCGCGTCCTCGGCGGGCAGGGCGGCCCGGGCGGTGCGCAGGTCGTGGTGGTGGCGGCGGGCGGTCCGGACGGCGAGGGCGGTCAGCGCGGCCAGGGCGAGTGCGGCGACGGCCGCCGCGAGGGGTGCGCCGGGCGCGGCGGCGGTGAGCCAGGGCAGGGACAGGTGGCCGAGGGCGGCGACCGGCGGCAGCTGGAGCAGTCCGGCGGCGGCGAGCAGGCCGAGCGAGCACAGGGTGCCGCCGGCCAGGACGGCGGCCGAGCCGGCGAGCGTCCAGGCGGCGGCCCGGGGGGACAGCGCGTCGGCGAGGCGGCGGGCCAGCGGGGCGGCGAGGAAGGGCAGCAGGAGGGGCGCCCAGACGGCGATCATCACGCGGTGCCGTCGCCCAGGAGTGCGCGGAGGAGCTGCTCGTCCTCGGCGGAGAGGTCGGACACGAAGCGCGCGAGCACGGTGGAGCGGTCGGCCTCGCGGCCGAGCTCGGTGTGCATGCGGCGGGCGGCGAGGCCCGCGGTGTCCTGGACGGTCGGGGTGTAGGCGTAGGCGCGGCCGGCCCGGGTCCGTTCGACGGTGCCCTTGTCGTGCAGGCGGGCGAGGATCGTCGCGATCGTGGTGCGGGCGAGGTCCCCGCCGAGCGCCGCCTGGACGTCCTGCGGCGTCATCGGGTGCCGTGCGGACCAGAGGGCGGTCAGCACCTCGGCCTCCAGCTCCCCGGCGGGCCGGCGGGCGGACGGTACGTCGGACATGGCGGCGCTTCCTCCAGTTATCGTCTACAGTCATGTAGACCGTCTACGTCACTGTAGACGGTCCGGGCGTTCCACCGCCCTCCAACGTACGGGAGGTCCGCCAGCCTTGCTCCAGTTCCCCCTCGATCCGGCCGTCCACCTCGCGGTGAACCCGCTGGACGCCTCCTCGCTGCTCGCCGCCTTCGGCGCGCTCGGCATCGCCGTGGTGCTCTTCGCCGAGACCGGCCTGCTGGTGGGCTTCTTCCTGCCCGGCGACTCGCTGCTGTTCACCGCCGGGCTGCTCTGCGTGCCCGGCGCCACCAAGGGCCCGCAGCTGGAGCTGTGGCAGGTCCTCCCGGCGGCCCTGGTCGGCGCGCTGGCGGGCGCCCAGGTCGGCTACGTCATCGGCAGGCGGGGCGGGCGGGCGCTGCTGCGCCGCAGCAAGCGCAAGAGCCTGCAGGAGGGCGTCGAGCGGGCCGAGGAATTGCTGGCCAAGTACGGCCACGGCAAGGCGATCGTCCTGGCGCGGTTCATCCCCGTCGTCCGAACGGTGCTCAATCCGATGTGCGGCGTGCTCGAAGTGCCGGTCCGCTCGTTCACCTTCTGGCAGGTCGCGGGCGGTGTGCTGTGGACGGTGGGCGTGGTGCTGGCCGGCTACGGGCTGGGATCGTCGATCCCCAGCATCGACCGATATCTGCTACCGATCATCGGTCTGGTAGTAGTTGTCTCCGTGCTCCCCATTGTTCTCGAAGTGTTCCGCGCCCGTAAGGCGCGCCGTCACGGAGGTGACGCGTGATGTCCTCCCGGGCTCTCGCCGTGTTCGACGGCAGTGGCATCTCCGGCGGCCTCTACACCCAGGTCAACGGCTGGTCCAAGGCCGCGCCGGTGTGGCTGGACGACGTGATCAAGGTCTGGTCGGCCATCGGCCTCGGCCTGTTCGCGCTCTTCATGCTCCACGCGTGGTGGCGGGCGCGCGGCGCCGACTCGGCCCTGATGGCCCGGGTGCTGGCGACGCCGGTGATCGTGGTCGTCGCGTACGTCGCGAACTCCGTGCTGAAGGGCATGGTCGAGGAGGTCCGGCCGTGTGCGCAGATCCGGGGGAGCGTCCCCCTGGAGACCTGCCCCGGTACCGGTGACTGGTCCTTCCCCAGCAACCACACCGTGATCGCCTTCGCCGCCGCCACCGCGCTGTTCTTCGTCGACCGCCGCCTCGGCGCGATCGCCGGGATCTTCGCCGTCCTGATGGGCGCCTCCCGGGTCTGGGTCGGCGTGCACTATCCGCACGACGTCGCGGTCGGCATGCTGGTCGGCATCGTCGTCGCGGCGCTCCTGGCGCCGATCGCCGGGCGCTGCGGACCCCTGGTGGACCGGATGCGGGGCGGGGCCCTGCGCCCGCTGCTCGGTCCGGGCGCGCTGCCGCGGTACTGATTCCGTCCCCCGCCTTGTTCGGGCGGGGCGGCGGGTAGAGCATGTGAGCCGGGCGTGGAGCCCCGTCGCGACGGGGAACCCGCCCGGCTCTGTCGTGCCAGCGGAGGGAGCGTCCGTGCCGTACCGACTCGACATCACCCAGGGGGACTGGCCCGGGGACCTCCTGCACAAGGGCGTCGAAGGCCTGCTCGCCGAGGCCATGGTGCTCACCCTCGCGACGGCGGGGCACGAGCACGGGCCGCACGCCAACCTCGCGTTCTTCGCCCACGACGACGACCTCGTCCTGTACTTCGTCAGCGAGCGCTCCACCCGGCACAGCCGCCACCTCGCCGAGGAGGCCCGCGCCGCCGCCACCGTCTTCCTGCCGCCGCCCGTCTTCGGCGAACAGCTGCGCGGCCTCCAGCTCACGGGCAGCGCCGGCGAGGCCTGGGGCCACCAGGCGGAGGCCGCCCTGGCCGCCTACCGGGCCCGCTACCCGTCCTTCGCCCAGGACGACGAGCTCCGCCGCCAGTACCTCGTCGGCGCCGGCGCGGCGGCCCTGTACCGCTTCGAGGTGGACGAGCTCACGGCGGTGGACGAGCCCAACTTCGGGCGCCGCAACTACCTGCGGGCCCGCGTGGTGCGGAGCTGAGAAACGGCGGCGGCGGCCCGGGTAGAGGTCCGCGGCGCCCGCGCGGGGGGGGTG
>NZ_JBHYWI010000117.1:0-24150 GCF_042751525.1 Kitasatospora sp. NPDC059408 | reverse complement strand
CCTACGCGCTCGGCGACCTGATGGAGGACCGGGGGGCCGTCCGCGCCGAGCGCTGGGTCAAGGTGTCCGCCGAGGCGGGCCTCCGCGAGGCAGCCGGCCGGCTGGACCGGGGGGGCGGGGGGGGCGGCGGCGGGGGCCGCTGCCCGGGGTTCCCCCGCGCCAGGCGCCCCGCGGGGGGGGGGCCCCCCCCTATGCGGGGGGCCCCCCCGCCCGTCGTCATTGAGGTGAAGAGCGGGCCGCTGTACGGTCACCGGAGTGTCGCAACGTCAGATTTCCGACATAGCGGGCATGGTGTTTCACGTGAAACGTCGCTCCTTGCTCTCCGGAATCCTGAGTCGCGGCCGGGCTGCGACTGTTGCCGCTCCGGTTTCACGTGAAACACTGACCCCCATGCAGGACTCGGAGACCATCGACCAGATCGATGACACGCCCATCGCGCGTGCTGCCCAGGCTGCGGTCCAGGCGATCGGCCGGGCGGGTGAGGGCCTTCCCAGGCCCGCCGCGACCCGGGTGATCGTGGTCGCCAACCAGAAGGGCGGGGTCGGCAAGACGACGACCACCGTCAACATGGCCGCCTCGCTCGCGATGCACGGACTGCGCGTCCTGGTCGTCGACCTCGACCCGCAGGGGAACGCCTCCACCGCCCTCGGCATCGACCACCACGCCGAGGTGCCGTCGATCTACGACGTCCTCGTGGAGGGCAAGCCGCTCGCCGACGTGGTGCAGCCGGTGCTGGACGTCGAGGGGCTCTTCTGCGTCCCCGCCACCATCGACCTGGCCGGCGCGGAGATCGAGCTGGTGTCGCTGGTGGCCCGGGAGAGCCGCCTCCAGCGCGCCATCGCCGCCTACGAGCAGCCGCTGGACTACATCCTGATCGACTGTCCGCCCTCGCTGGGCCTGCTGACGGTCAACGCCCTGGTGGCCGGCCAGGAGGTGCTGATCCCGATCCAGTGCGAGTACTACGCGCTGGAGGGCCTCGGCCAGCTGCTGCGCAACGTCGAGCTGGTGCGCGCGCACCTCAACCCCTCGCTGCACGTCTCGACCATCCTGCTCACCATGTACGACGCCCGGACCAGGCTGGCCGCCCAGGTGGCCGACGAGGTCCGGACCCACTTCCCGCAGGAGGTGCTGAGCACGGCGATCCCGCGTTCGGTGCGCATCTCGGAGGCGCCCAGCTACGGTCAGACGGTGCTCACCTACGACCCGGGTTCCACCGGTGCGCTCTCCTACCTGGAGGCCGCCCGGGAGCTCGCGCTGCGTGCGGTGGGCCAGGCCGGGGGCTCGCTGGTGGGCCAGCAGCGCAGCGGCAGCGGTACGGGGCACGGCGCCCCGGTGGCACAGGACGGTACGACGGAGGGTCAGCAGTGAGTGGTGGTCGCAGGGGTCTGGGTAAGGGGCTCGGGGCGCTGATCGGCCCCGCGGCGCCGACGGACGGCGGGGCTGCGGGGCAGCCCGCCACGGCCGTGCCCGGGCCGGCCTCGGTGGTGGCGACCGGAGCCGTCTCGCCGACGGCCGTGCCGGTGCTGCCGGGCGGTCGCGGAACGGTGGCCGCCAGGGTGGCCGTGGAGAGCCTGCGGGAGCAGCCGGCGCCGGTGCCCGGGGCTTTCTTCGCCGAGCTGCCGATCGACGGGATCACGCCCAACCCGCGTCAGCCGCGTGATGTCTTCGACCCGGACAAGCTGGCCGAGCTGGTCGCCTCCATCAAGGAGGTGGGTCTGCTCCAGCCGGTCGTGGTGCGCCAGGTCGGGCCGGAGCGCTACGAGCTGATCATGGGCGAGCGCCGTTGGCGCGCCTCCCGGGAGGCCGGGCTGGACCGGATCCCGGCGATCGTCCGGGCCACCGAGGACGACAAGCTGCTGCTGGACGCCCTCCTGGAGAACCTGCACCGGGCGGAGCTGAACCCGCTGGAGGAGGCGGCCGCCTACGACCAGCTGCTGGGGGACTTCTCCTGCACCCATGACGAGCTCGCGGACCGGATCGGCCGCTCGCGTCCGCACGTCACCAACACGCTGCGGCTGCTGAAGCTCCCGCCCGCGGTCCAGAGCCGGGTGGCCGCCGGGGTGCTGTCGGCCGGGCACGCCAAGGCGCTGGTGAGCCTGGCGGACCCGGAGCGGCAGGAGGAGCTGGCCGCGCGGATCAACCGCGAGGGCCTCTCGGTGCGGACCACCGAGGAGATCGTCAAGCTGATGGGCCTGGAGGAGAAGCCGAAGCGCCAGGCGCCGAAGGCGGGCAAGCTGAACTCCCCGGCCTTCAACGACCTGGCGAGCCGGCTGTCGGACCGCTTCGACACCCGGGTCAAGGTCGAGGTGACGCAGCGCGGCGGAAAGCTCGGCAAGGGCAAGGTGGTGCTGGAGTTCGGTTCGGTCGAGGACCTGAACCGGATCCTGGACAGCCTGGCCCCGGGCGAGGACGGACTGCGGCTGTCGCAGGGCTGAGGCCGGTCGAAGAGGCGTGACCCGATGGGTGCATGTTCCGCGTGAGCGCTGTTTCACGTGAAACATGCACCCATCGGCGTTCGGGGGGAATGCTCGACTGTGGAGTGGACGAGGAGGTGCGGGGCATGGGACGCCGGATCGCTCCGCTGACGCTGGACAACCTCGCGGATCTGCCGACGACCTGCCGCTCCTGCGTGTTCTGGGAGCTGGACCCGGTGAGCGGGAAGGCGGCGGTGGAGTCCGGCAAGCCCGAGCTGGAGAAGGAGGGGTGGATCTCCGCGGTGCTGCTGGAGTGGGGCTCCTGCGGCCGGATCGTCTACGTGGACGACCAGCCCGCCGGGTTCGTGCTCTACGCGCCGCCGGCCTACGTGCCGCGCTCGCAGTCCTTCCCGACCAGTCCGGTGTCGCCGGACGCGGTCCAGCTGATGGTCAGCCGGGTGCTGCCGGGCTACCAGCGGCAGGGGCTGGGCCGGGTGCTCGTGCAGACGGTGGCCAAGGACCTGGTGGGGCGCGGCGTGCGCGCGATCGAGGCCTTCGGTGCGACGGGACGGGTGCCGACGAGCTGCGTGCTCCCGGCCGACCACCTGCTCGCGGTGGGCTTCAAGACGGTCCGGCCGCACGCCCGCTACCCGCGGCTGCGGCTGGAGGCGCGGACCACGCTGTCCTGGCGCGGCGATGTGGAAGTGGCGTTGGAGCGGTTGCTCGGCGGCGCCCGCAAGGAACCGGCTCTGCGGCCGTTCTGATCCGGGCCGCCGCCGGCCGGGGGCCGTGCCGGAAACGACGGAGGCGGGGCTCCCCGGTGATGGGGAGCCCCGCCTCCGCGGGGGGTCGAGGACCTAGATGTACTCGGCCAGCTCGCGCAGCAGCGCGGCCTTCGGACGGGCACCGGTGATGGACTTCACCGGCTCGCCGCCCTTGTACACGATCAGGGTCGGGATCGAGATGACGTTGTACTGGGCGGCCGTCACCTGGTTGGCATCCACGTCGAGCTTGGCGATGGTCAGCTTGTCGCCGTGCTCGGCCGCGATCTCCTCCAGGATCGGGGCGACCTGGCGGCACGGGCCGCACCAGGTGGCCCAGAAGTCGACCAGGACGGGCTTGTCGCTGTCCAGGACGTCGGCCTGGAACGTCGCGTCGGTGACGGTGGTGGTGGCGCCGGCCACGGGGACTCCTCGGGTTCGGACGGTGAGGGCTGCTGCCAGGAGAACAACGGGCGGACCCGTTCTGTTTCTGCCTGGCCGGAGCGGGGGTGTTCCACGTGGAACACCGGGTGGCACCCCCGCGGGGGGATCGGTCGGTGCGGCGGGACTCAGACCGCGACGGCGGCGGCCTTGGCCTCCAGGTCGTCCAGCGCGGCGAGGTAGCGCTCGGCGTCCAGGGCGGCCGAGCAGCCGGTGCCGGCCGCGGTGATGGCCTGGCGGTAGGTGTGGTCGACGACGTCGCCGGCGCCGAACACGCCCGGGATGTTGGTCCGGGTGGAGGGGGCCTCGACCTTGAGGTAGCCCTCGGCGTCGAGGTCCAGCTGGCCCTTGAACAGGTCGGTGCGCGGGTCGTGGCCGATCGCGATGAACAGACCGGTGACGTCCAGCTCGCGGGTCTCGCCGGTGGTGGTGTCGCGCAGGGTCACGCCGCTCAGCTTCGGGTCGCCGTGGATGGCCTCGACCGCGCTGTCCCACTCGAAGCGGATCTTCTCGTCGGCGAAGGCGCGCTCCTGCATCGCCTTGGAGGCGCGCAGGGTGTCCCGCCGGTGGATGATCGTGACGCTGCGGGCGAAGCGGGACAGGAAGGTGGCCTCCTCCAGGGCGGTGTCACCGCCGCCGACGACCGCGATGTCCTGGTCGCGGAAGAAGAAGCCGTCGCAGGTCGCGCACCAGGAGACGCCGCGGCCGGAGAGCTTGTCCTCGTTCGGCAGGTCCAGCTTGCGGTGCTGGGAGCCGGTGGTGACGATCACGGCGCGGGCCCGGTGCACGTTGCCCTCGGAGTCGGTGACGGTCTTGATGTCACCGGTGAGGTCGACCGCGACGATGTCGTCCGGGACCAGCTCGGCGCCGAAGCGCTCGGCCTGGGCGCGCATGTTGTCCATCAGCTCCGGGCCCATGATGCCGTCCCGGAAGCCCGGGAAGTTTTCGACCTCGGTGGTGTTCATCAGCGCACCACCGGCGGTGACGGCACCCTCGAAGACCAGCGGCTTCAGGGAGGCACGGGCCGTGTAGAGCGCGGCGGTGTAGCCGGCCGGGCCGGAACCGATGATGATCACGTTACGGACGTCGCTCACTGCATCTCCTGGTTAGCATCGCGACCCGCGTTTGCTGCGGGGAGGGCGGTCCTGCTCCGCCGCCCGGGACAACGACTGACCAGTGTCTCGCATTCCCAGGCGGATCAGTACCAGGTGCCCGCACTCCGGAAGCGGCGTGGCGGCCCGGGCGTCGATCGCACGGGAACCGGACGGGTTCCGGGAGGGTGCCGGAGGAGTTCCGGAAGCACCACCGGGGCCGGGCCGGTCAATGGGCGGGGACCTCGCGGTGCAGCACGACCGTGCAGGCGGTTGACTGCAGGTAGACGTCGACCTCGCCGGGCTTGCCGGGCACGGCGTAGACCAGGACCTCCACCGGGGACCCGGCGTACGTGCCGTGGTCGGTGGCCAGCGGCGTGCCCGTGGCCGCGTCCGGGGCCTGGCAGCTCCGGCCGGCTCCGGGCGCCGGCTCCGAGGTGAGCGGCTGCCGCCCTTCGGCCGGTGCCGCGGCGGAGGGCTTGGCGACGCCGTTCGGGGGCGAGCCCACGACGGCGCCCGAGCCGGCCAGGAGCTTCTGGACCTGGGCGGCGAGCTGGTCGTCGCGGTACTCGGTGCCCCCGCCCAGGGCGTGTCCGCCCTTGGAGCTGTGCCCGGCGTCGGCGGTGGCCGGCGCGGCGGCCGAGGAGGCCGACTTCTGGGAGCCGGAGTCCGCCGGGTACAGCAGTGCGCCGCCGAGGCCGATCGCGGCGAGCGCGGCGGCGGCACCGAGCAGGAGACCGGCACGCCGCCGCCGGGAGCGGGGACGGCCGGGACCGGTGGCGCCGACGGCCCGCGCGGGTGGCGCCACGGGGGCCGTGGCGGGACGGGACGGCGGGGTCGGGGCGGCGGGTCCGCGCGTGCTCCCGGGGGCCTCGTACGGCCCGTCGGAGGCGTCGCGCCGGGCGGCCTCGTCGGCGAGGGCGGCGTCCAGCCGGGCCGCGACGTTGGCCGGCATCGGCGGGGCCTCGACCCCGCCCAGCAGCGCCCGGACCTCGCCGAGCGCATCAACGGTCTCGCGGCACTCGGCGCAGCCGGCCAGGTGCCGGTGCAGGGCCTCGACGGCGGCGGCGTCCTCGATCAGCTCCTCGGCGAGGTCGGCGAGCTCGTCGACGGAGGGGTGGGACCCGGAGGAGTCGGTGGGGTCGGACGGGTCGGGGGAGGAGAAGGGGACCGTCATCGCGTGCTCGCGTCTCCTTCCAGAATCGTCCGGCCGTTGTCGGGGCCTGTTCCTGTGACGGTGCGGGCGCCACTTGGGTTCCCCGGCGCCTTCTTCGGCGCGTTCCCCGGCGCGTTCCGCCGTGGTGGTGCGGCGCCCGGGGCGGACGCCGTTTCACGTGGAACATCGCCTCCGCCGCCCTCGCGGAGGTGGCGGACCAGCGGCAGCAGGCGGGCCCGGCCCCGGGCGCAGCGGCTCTTCACCGTGCCGACCGGCACGCCCAGCAGCTCGGCGGCCTCGGCGACCGGGTAGCCCTGCATGTCGACCAGGACCAGGGCGGCCCGCTGGTCGGCGGGCAGTTCGGCGAGCGCCGCGGTCACCTCGCGGTGCACCTCGGCCCGGACGACGGGGGAGTCGGCGGGCTCGGCGGCGCCGACCAGGGTGTCCAGCCGCTGCGGGTCGTCGTCCAACGGGCTGGTGCGGCGGGTGGCGCTGCGGCGGGCGCGGTCCAGGCAGGCGTTGACCACGATCCGGTGCAGCCAGGTGGTGACGGCGGAGCGGCCCTGGAAGCCGGGTGCGGCGCGGAAGGCGGAGACCAGGGCGTCCTGGAGCGCGTCGGCCGCCTCCTCCCGGTCGCCCAGCGTGCGCAGGGCGACCGCCCAGAGCCGGTCGCGGTGGCGGTTCACCAGCTGCCCGAAGGCGTCCGGGTCGCCGGCGACGTGCCGCGCGAGCAGCGTCGCGTCGTCGTCCGCCACTGTCACCTGCCCTTGCCGTCGGTGTGCGCGGTCGTCCGGTCAGCCGAAGACCTTGACCTCGTTGACCTGCCCACGGTACCTGCCGCTGTCATTCGGATCCTTGGGCAGACTGGTCAGCCAGATCAAGAGGTAGCGCGTGGTCGTCGGGCTGGTGAGGGTGAAGTCGACGGTGGAGCCGCTCTGCTTGTCCAGCACCGTGTAGGCCTCGGGCTGGGCCGAGGCCGGGTTGGCGGAGGCCTGGGCGTTCGGCACCCGCAGCTCGGCCGTGTGGAGGCCGCCGAACTGGACGTTCACCGAGCTGACCGACTGCGGCGAACCGAGGTCGATGAGCAGGCCGGTGCCGTCCTTGAGCGGGGGCTTGGGGCCGAACGGGTCGACGTAGCTCTTGGTCACCCAGGAGGTGTTCGGGTCGCCGTCGAAGACCTTCGGGAGCAGGTAGGTGGACTCCGGGGAGTCGCCCCTCGGGTTGTACGAGATCGCGTCCTTGACGGGGATCGGGACCGGCGTGTGCGTGGCCGCGTGCGCGCTCGGTGCGGCGGTGCTGACCGACGGCTGCGGGGCGGCGATGGCCGAGCCGTTGTTGCGCAGGTGGTCGACGGCCTGCCAGGAGGCGACGCCGATGGCGCCCAGGGCGACCGTCCAGGCCGTCGCCTTGACCACCCGGCGCAGCCGGCGCCGGGTGCGCCGGACGGCGGACGGACGGGGACGGGCCTGCGGCGGCAGCGGCGGCACGACGGGACCGTCGATGACCCGGGTCGGGTTGGGCGCGGTCGGCAGGGCGTGGGTGTTGTGCCGGGGCGGCGGGGTGAAGACGGGCAGCTCGGGCTCGGGCTGGCGGATGCGGGGCATCAGCGCGATCGCCTTGGCCAGCTCCTCCGGCGTGGTGATCGGCTGGGCGTGGTGCGGCGGGTGGTCGAACAGGGCGCGCGCGGCGAGCTCGGACAGGCCCTTGTGGACGCCGGCCCTGACCTGGTCGGGGGCGGCGTTCTGGAGGCCCTTCGGCAGGCCCTGGAGGTCGTAGCGGTCCTCCGGGTAGGGCCAGCGGTGGGTGAGCGCGGCGAACAGCAGCGCGCCGATGGCACGGGTGTCGGCGCGCTCGGCGTCGTCGGTGTCGCCCTCGGCGGGCAGCCCGCGCAGGGCGGCGTCCACCGCGATGCCGTTGATCCGGTACTGGCCGCTGTCGGTGCGCAGCACGCAGCGGGGGGTGAGCCGCAGGTGGGCCTGGCCGCGCCGGTGGGCGGCGGCGACCGCGTCGGTGACCTGGCGGACCATCTGGTACGCCTCGTGCGGTTCCATCGGGCCGCCGGCGAGCAGCTTGGCGAGGTCGGAGGCGTGCGGCAGCCACTCCCGCACGACGTAGACCAGCTCGCCCTCCTGGACGGCGTCCAGGACCTGGACGAAGCGCGGGTCGCCGAGCAGAGCGGCGGACTTGGCGGCGGCGAGCACCTTGCGGGCGCGCTGGTGGCCGGAGGCCATCAGGTGGACGCCGACCGCCCGGCGCAGCTTCTCGTCGACGGCGCGCCAGCTGCTGAAGGTCTCGGTGTGGGAGATGCACTCCTCCAGCCGGTACCGGTGGCCGATCTTGTCGCCGCTGTGCCGCATCGGGGCGGGGAGGGTGCGGGGGAGGGTGGAGGTGTCGCGCGGGTCGAGGGTGGGCTGCGGGTCGGTGGGTGCGCGGCGGGGGGTGCCGTCGGCCGCCTGCGGGGCCCCGGCCGACTTCTTCGCCTTGCCGCCGGCGGCGAGTTCGGCGGCGATCTCGTCGACCGAGAGCGGCGCGGTGATCTCCGAGGTCTCCTCACCGAGCGAGGTCTCCTCACCGACCGACTCCTCCTCGCCGATCGACGCCTCCTCACCGACCGGGGCGTCCTCGTCGACCGAGGTGCCGTCGGCGGGAGAGCCGGAGCCGGCGGTGGCCGCCGGGCCGTCCGGGGCGCAGGTGCCGGAGGAGGGGACGTCGTCGCCCGGGGCGGTCTTCGCGCCCGCGAGCTCGTCGATCGCCGCGGCCAGTGCGGCGTCGTCCGCCGCCGCGTCAGCTGCTGACGTGTCGACGACCGCCTTGGTGCCATCAGCCACCGTGGTCCTGCCTCCCCTTGTGTCGCCCCGGCTGAGAGAGTCGCTGGAGCCCGCGGGTTGGCGGCCCTGTGCTCCAGGACAATTGTGCCCACTCTTCTCCACCGGGTACGACCGCTGAGGGGGCCGCTCGGTTGCCTGGAGGTGGAGAGATGTGGTGCAGAACCGACACCGGGCCGCCACCAGCGGGGCCGGGCGGTCCCGGTGCGGGTGGCGGCCCGGTGCCGGGCCGGACCGGCCCGTGAGCCGATCCTCACGGTTGACGCCCGCTCAGGGCGTCGGCCGGTCCGGCCGGTTGGTGCGTCGGGTCAGCGGCCGAGCCGGCCGCGCACCATGCCGAGCATGGCGTTGAGCTCCTCGATCCGGAGCCTTTTCGCGATGAGCACGAACACGGCCAGCTGGAGGCCGCCCGCCACGACGACCGAGGCGACGCTGCCCGGCCAGCCGCCGAGCGCGCGCTGGACCGCCAGGCTGACGCCGAGCCCGACCAGGGCGGCCGGGACGCACGCGGCGGCCAGGCGGCTGTAGGTTCGGCCGATGCTCTTGGTGTCCAGCCCGCCGATCTTCTTCTTCAGCTTCGGCGCCGCGACCGTCACCCCGACGGCGTAGGCGAGGCCGTAGCCGAAGGCCATGCCGGTCACCGTCCACTGCGGCGGCAGGGCGAACCAGCAGACCAGCGAGAAGCCGGCCTGGCAGGCCGCCACCCAGACGGTGTTGGAGAACGGCGTCCGGGTGTCCTCGTAGGCGTAGAAGCCGCGCAGCATGACGTACTGCGCCGAGTACGGGATCAGGCCGAGCGCGAAGGCGGACAGCATCAGGCCGACGTTGGTCGCGTTGTCCAGGGAGGCGGTGCCGCCGCCGACCGCGTAGATCGAGCGGCCGATCGCCGGGCCGAGGGCCAGGAACAGGAACGCGGCCGGGACGACCGCCACCGCCGTGGTGCGCAGCCCGTACGAGAGGTCGTCGCGGACGGCGCCGGCGTCGTCGTCGGCCGCCGCCCGGGAGAGCCGGGGGAGCACCGCGCTCATCATCGAGACGGTGATGACGGCCTGCGGCAGCTGCCAGATCAGCAGCGCGTTGGAGAACGCGGCGAGGCCGACGCCGCCGTGGCCGCCGTGCTCGGCGGCACTGCCGGCCGCGGTGGCCAGCTGGGTGATGACGAGGTAGCCGGCCTGGTTGGCGAGGACGAAGAAGAACGTCCACTTGGCGAGGCGGGCGGCCTTGCCGAGGCCGTGGCCGCGCCAGTCGAAGCGCGGACGGAAGTGGAAGTCGGCCGCCCGCAGGTACGGGATCATCGCCAGCGACTGGACGACCAGGCCGATCAGCGTGCCGAGGCCGAGCAGCCGCACGCCCTCGGGGGTGATGTTCTCCGGCGTCACCTGGGTGGAGTTGAAGCCCCCGTAGACCCAGATGTAGGCGGCGAAGGTGAAGATCACCACGATGTTGTTGAGGACCGGGGTCCACATCATCGCGCCGAACCGGCCGCGGGCGTTGAGGATCTGGCCCATCACCACGTGGATGCCCATGAAGAAGATGGTGGGCAGGCAGTACCGGGCCAGTGCGACGGTGGTCTCGGCGCGGGCCGCGTTCTCCATCATCGGGTGCGCGATCAGCTGCACCAGGACGGGCGCCCCGAGCACGGCGAGGAACACCACGCCGCCGAGGCCGACCATCACCAGGGTGAGCAGCCGGCTGGCGTAGGCGGTGCCGCCGTCCTCGTCGTTCTTCATGCTGCGGACCAGCTGCGGCACGAAGACGGCGTTCAGCGCGCCGCCGCCGATCAGGATGTACAGCAGGGTCGGCAGGGTGTTCGCCGCGTTGTAGGAGTCGCCCATGACGGCGATGCCGATCGCGCCCGCGATCACCATCGTGCGCAGGAAGCCGGTGCCGCGGGAGACCAGCGTGCCGGCCGCCATGATCGCGCTGGAGTTCAGCAGGCTCGCGACCTTGCCGCCGCCGGCCGCCGGCGCGGACTCCGCGGGCGGCGCCTGCACGGCGTGCTCCTCGGCGGCGAGGTCCTCCAGCGGCTCGACCGCGGGCGGCAGCGCCACCGCGGCCACCTGCATGGTGGCCTCCTCCTCCGAGAGCGGCGGGTCGAACTCGATCGGGGGCACGAACGGGCGCGGCCCGTCGCCGCGGCCCTCCTGCGCCGGGTACCCGCCCACGGGCGGGAACGGTGCGGGGCCGGACGGCACGGGGGCGACCGGCGGCACGGGCGCGGGCCGGGGCGCCTGCGGCGGGGCCGCGTCCTCCGCCCGGCCACTGCCGAACAGCGCGTCCACGCCGACGTACTCGGTGGTCTCGGAGTCCCACCGGGAGTGCGCGGGGCCGGGCTCCCACTGCTGCTGCGGCTGCTCCGCGCCACCCCACTGACCGCCGGCCGCCTGGGCCTCGCCGCCGGGCTCCCGCCAGCCGACCGGGGTGTCCCAGCCGGGCTGCACCGGCGGGACCGGCGGCGCGAACGGCGTCGGCGGGACCGGCGCGGGGTAGCCGCCGGCCTGCGGCGGCAGCTGCGGCGGCACGTCGTACGCGGCGGCCTGCGGCTGCGGTGCGGCGGGCCCGGCGGCCCGGAGGCCGTACGGGTCCTGGCCGTCCTGCGGGGCCCGGTACGCGTCGGCGGCGTACGGGTCCTGGGCGTAGGTGTCGGCCACGTACCAGTCGCCGGACGGCGACTCGGCACCCGGCCGGTTCTCACCGCGGCCCGGCGGCCGCTCCTCGCTGCGCCCGGTCATGTCACCTCTTCGCGTTCGTGGGGGAGGCCGGCCCGGTCGGGTGCGGGGTCGGCGGTATCAAGGACCAACCTTCTCATCACTGGAGGTCCGATCCCGGCCATCGGCGCTGCTGCCGCGCGGTGTCTGCGCGGGATCGTCACCGGCGGGGCCGTCCTCGACGGCGTGGTCCCCGGGGCCCCCGTGGTCCGCGTCGCCGGCGTCGTCCGCGTCGTCGGTGTCCTCGGGCTCCCCGCCCGGGCCGGCCGTCCCGGCGTCGCCGATCGGCTGGTCGCCGTCCTCGTGCGGCTGCCCGGCCCGCCGCTTGCGCTGGCGGAAGAACCGCAGGGCGGCCAGCAGGAGCAGCAGCACCCCGCCCGCGAAGACGTACAGCACGCCGTTGGTCACCGAGGTGACCTCCACCTGGAAGTTCTGCGCCTGGCCGTACGGGCGCGGGTTGGGTCCGGTGGTGAAGAGCTGGGCGGTCATCTGGACCGGGCCGTTGTTGCGGGCCTGGGCCTGGAACCGCACGGTGACGCCCTGCGCGGCCGGGATGACCAGGTCCTCCTGCGGGGCGACCCACAGCCGGTTCTGCTGGTGCGAGACGAGGTGCAGGCTCAGGTTGGTGACCGTCTGGGTGAGGTCGTTGCGGACGCTGACCTGGAGCTGGCCGGTGTTCCCGGCGAGCGTGACGACCGTCTTCTTGGGCACCTGCACCGCGCCGGTCAGCTCGCCGAGGTACTTCTTCACGCCTTCGCGGTACGCGTCTCCCCCGGGCGCGTCGGAGCGCCACTCGGTGGACAGCGAACGGACCATGGCCGCGCTGAACGGGCCGCGCACGCGCTGCGGCAGGGTGAGCACCTGCATCAGGGTGTCGAGGTCGTACTGGACGCTGTCGGTGTTGCTGAGGTCGGTGGCCGACAGCTCGGTGGCGCGGGCCTTGGCCGGGTAGTCGGCGGCGGCCGGGACGGCGGTGGCGGCGCCGGGGTCGGGCGCGGCCTGCGCCACGGTGTCCAGCTTGACCGGCTCGACCCACTTGCCGCCCGCCGCCGTCTGGAGGGCGCCCGCCAGCACCTTGGCGGTGCTCACGGTGAGGTCGCGCGGCGGCAGGACCAGCAGGCCGCGCTGGTTCTGCGGCTGCTCGTGGGTGATCGCGTAGGTCTCGGCGAGGAAGCGCTGGGTCGCCAGGGTCTGCGCCTGCGGAGTGCTCAGGTCGCCGTCGAACAGGGCGGAGACGGTCTCGTCCGCCACGACGGCGTTCTGCCCGTTGCCGATCGGGCGCACCGCGGTCGGCGTGTGGTTGAGCGCGTCCGGCTCCGGCATGCTCGCGCCGTTCACCAGCAGCAGGTCGCTGCCCGCCTGCTTGGCGACGCCGGCGATCTGCTGGTCCAGGTAGCCCTGGTAGGGCCAGGCGACGTCGGAGCGGGTGTCCACGGACAGCCGGCCCTCGACGGTCAGCCGGCCCGCGGTGGCGGCCTTGTTCAGGGCGGTGCCCATGCCGCCCAGGTCGGCGCCGTTGTGGGCGATCGAGGCGACGTCCGGGTCGGCGTACGGCAGCGCCACGACCTGGTTGCCGGGCTTGGCGACGGCGGCCCGCAGCTTGTCCAGCCAGGCCGTCGCGGCCGCCTGCCCGGTGCCGTTGACGACGTTGTCGTCCTTGGCCGGCTTGCCGTTCTTCTCGGTGCCCGGCTTCTGGACCTTGTACCCCTTGGTCATCGCGAACGCGGTGTCCAGCAGGTCCGGGTCGATCGTCCAGGTCAGGCCGGTCAGCTTCGAGCCGGTGTCCACCAGCTCGTACAGCCGGCCGCCCGGGGCGAACTCGGTCGCCAGGCTGTCGTCGCGCAGCACCGAGAGCGTCTGCTCGCCCTCGGCGACGGTCTGCGCGGCCAGCTCCGGCCCGTGCACCAGCGGCCAGACCGTGGCGACCCTGGTCGGCTGGGCGTCGGCGTTCGAGCTGTACGTCAGGAAGGTGCGGGCGATGCCCAGCGCCCGCTCGTGCTGGTTGTCCGCGGTCGAGCCCCAGGCGTCCACCGCGAGCTCGTAGACGCCGTCGCCGTTCAGCGAGAGGTCGTTGACCGCGACACCGAGGGTGTAGGCCTGGCTCTGGCCGGGGGCGAGCTCGGGCAGCGCGTACTGCGGGCTGTCCAGCTCTATGCCGTCCGCGCCGAGCGGGGCGGTGCGGGCGACCACGTTCTGCAGCTCGCTGCGCCGCTGCAGCGGCTTGCCCAGCGACGGCTTGCGGACGGCCGCGTGGGCGCCCTTGAGGACCGACTTGCCGCCGTTGGTCACGTGCCCGGTGATCGTCACCGTGCCGTTCGGGCTGGCCACCTGCGGGGCCACCGTGTCGATCGTCATGATCACCGGGGACTCGGCCGAGACCGACCCGTCCGTGGCCGGCACGTTGCCGCCGGCCGGCAGTGCGCCGGCCGGGGCGGCCGCGACCACCGCCAGCGCGGCTCCCAGGGCGGCCGCGAGCCGCCGGGCCGTGCGGCGGCCGGGGCGCCGCCCGTCGGCGGGGTCCCCGGGCCGTCCAGGCCGTCCGTACGCCCCCAGGCCCGAGTGCCGTGCCGGCTCACTCACTCGTTTCGCCCTCGCCGTTCTCGCTCGCTGCTGCTGTCGGTGTTCGCTTGACGCTGTTCGCCGCTCGGTGCCGCGACCGCCGCCGCGGGCCGAGAGGATCAGCCGTGCGAAGCAGCCGGGTGGGACGGCCGTGAAGAGTGCGGCCTCCGGTCGCCCGGCCGGCCGTGGTGGCACGCGGCACCGCAATCCCCTGTCCGGTGCCCGAGAACTCGTTCACCGGCATGGTAACGATGCGGCACCGGGTGCGGTGTTGCGGGTCTTGGGGTGAGACGCCGAAAACGCGCGGGCGGTTGACCTGCGCGGGCACGTACCCTTGTGAGCCGTGTCCACTGCCAATGAGCCCACCGCCCTCACCCATCCTTCCAGCACCGCCACCCAGGCCGTACCAGGCCTGAGCGAGGCCCAGACCCTGGGCCTCCAAGAGCTGCTGCGGGTGTCGCCGGTCGCCGACGAGATCGCCCGCCGCTTCCAGGCGGCCGGGCACCGGCTGGCGCTGGTCGGCGGCTCCGTGCGGGACGCGCTCCTGGGCCGGCTCGGCAACGACCTGGACTTCACCACCGACGCCCGCCCCCAGCAGGTCCTCAAGCTCGTCAAGGGCTGGGCGGACGCGGTCTGGGACGTCGGCATCGCCTTCGGCACGGTCGGCGCCCGCAAGGACACCCCGCAGGGCTCGTTCCTGATCGAGATCACCACCTACCGGTCCGAGGCCTACGACCGCACCTCCCGCAAGCCCGAGGTCACCTACGGCGACACCATCGAGCAGGACCTGGTCCGCCGCGACTTCACCGTCAACGCGATGGCCGTCGACCTGCCCGGGCGCGGCTTCGTCGACCCGCACCACGGCCTGGACGACCTGGAGGCCCGGGTGCTGCGCACCCCCGCCACCCCCGAGGAGTCCTTCTCCGACGACCCGCTGCGGATGATGCGCGCCGCCCGCTTCGCCGCCCAGCTCGACTTCGACCCGGCCCCCGAGGTCGTCGCCGCGATGACGGCGATGGCCGAGCGGATCACCATCGTCTCGGCCGAGCGGGTCCAGGCCGAGCTCAACAAGCTGCTGCTGGCCGCCCACCCGGTGAAGGGCCTGCGCCTGCTGGTCGACACCGGCCTGGCCGGGCACGTCCTGCCCGAGCTGCCCGCGCTGCGCCTGGAGCGCGACGAGCACCACCGGCACAAGGACGTCTACGAGCACTCGCTGACCGTCCTGGAGCAGGCCGTCGACCTGGAGCAGGACGGCCCCGACCTGACCCTGCGGCTGGCCGCGCTGCTGCACGACATCGGCAAGCCGCGCACCCGCCGCTTCGAGTCGGACGGCCGGGTCTCCTTCCACCACCACGAGGTGGTCGGCGCCAAGATGACCCGCAAGCGGATGCGCGATCTCAAGTACTCCAAGGAGCTCACCGAGGACGTCTCGCGCCTGGTCGAGCTGCACCTGCGCTTCCACGGCTACGGCGGCGGCGAGTGGACCGACTCCGCGGTGCGCCGCTACGTCGCCGACGCCGGGCCGCTGCTGGAGCGCCTGCACAAGCTGACCCGCTCCGACTGCACCACCCGCAACCGCAAGAAGGCGGCGACGCTGTCGCGCACCTACGACGGCCTGGAGCAGCGGATCGGCGAGCTGAAGGCCCGGGAGGAGCTGGACGCCATCCGCCCGGCGCTCGACGGCAACCAGATCATGGAGCTGCTCGGCCTGCGGCCGGGCCCGCAGGTCGGCAAGGCTTACCAGCACATGCTCGAACTGCGGCTGGAGCACGGCCCGATGGAGCACGACGAGGCGGTGGCCGCCCTCCGCGCCTGGTGGGCGGAGCAGCCGCAGGGCTGAGCGAACGCGCGGAGGGGCGGTCCCTGGGTGCCGGGACCGCCCCTCACGCGTGCCCGGTCAGGTGTGGATCGACTGCAGGCACAGGACGTAGCTCAGCGCCGGCATCCCGGTGCTCGTGCGGACGTAGTTGCTGTCGGACTTCGGCTGGGCCGCGCAGACCTTCTCGTCCGAGGTCGCCAGGTACTTCCAGAGCACCTTGTACTGGGCGCGCTGGTCGGTGCACGGCAGCATGGTGATCCGGGGGGTCGGATCGTACGTCGCCCCGGTGCCGTTCTCGTTGCGCAGGCAGTCGCCGGCCTTGGCGGAGTCGATGCTCGCCGGCGCCGGGACCGGGGCCTGCGGCTTGCCGGAGGTGTCCGGCGGCAGCGAGAAGGTCGGCGCGGGGATCGGCGGCATGCTGAAGCTCGGCATCGGCGGCACCGACACGGTGGGCATGACGATCGGGTGGGGCACGTACGGGTCGTTCTTGGGGGCGAACGCGCCCGCGGCGATCAGCGCGATCACCGTGATGATCCAGCCGACCGGGAGCAGCAGCATGAACACGTGCGGGCGCTTGGACAGCGGGACGCCCGGGTCGAGCTGCGGGCCGTGGGTGCCGGGGGCGGGCGGCGGCAGCTGCTTGAGCTTGTTGTGCGGGCCCAGGTTCAGCAGCAGCGTGATGATCGTCATCGGCGCGCCGAGGTAGCTCCACCAGCCCTGGACCAGGGTCTTCGCGGACATGTCGCGCACGGTGGCATCGCCGCAGACGCGGCAGAACGGCCCTCGCAGCTTCAGGAACCGCATGATCACGATGATGCCCTGGTGGCCGCGGACGGTGGCCTCCACGGCGGGGAAGCCGCCGCAGAAGCGGCAGACCGGGCCCTGCGGGACGGCGCCGCCCGGGTAGCCGTAGCCGTACGCCGACGGGTCGGGCGTGGGCGCGGCGGGCGGGTAGCCGTAGTTCATCGGCGGCGGGGGCGGGACGGGCTGGCCGTACGGGTTGCCGCCGGCGTACGGGTTGGCGTCGTTCGGCGGCGGGGCGCCGTAGGGCATCTGGGGAGGCGGAACGGACAAGGGGTCCCCCGGGGAAACGGTGACGGACAAGTCGGACGGGCCGGACGGGAAGCCCGGCCGGAGGTCAGGAGGCGCCGACCGGTGCGGTGCCGGCGGGCTTCAGCGGGCCGAGGCAGAGCACGTAGCGCTTCTTGTTCCAGCGGCGGCCGCTCTTGCCGGAGACGGCGCTGGTGGACTGCGGCGTCTGCCGGCAGCGGTTGGTGTCGGTGGTGTCCTCGAACTTCGACAGGACTCGGTAATTCGCCTTGCTGTCGGTGCACTTGACGATCTCGACGTCGCGGGTGCCGCTCACCCGGACGCAGTCGCCCGGCTTGGCACTGCTGACGCTCGGGCCGCTGAAGAGGTAGCCGCCGCCCACCACGGCGGCGGCGATCAGCACGCCGACGGCCTTCAGCTTCGAGCGGGTGGTGCGCTTGCCGCCCGGCGCACCGGCGGCCGGGGCGGGCTGCGGGTAGCCGTACGGCCCGGCGGGCGGGTACGGCTGCGCCGGCTGCGGGGGCCCGCCGTACGGCTGCTGCGGAGCCCCGTACGCGGGCGGCGGCGGCCCGTACCCCGGCGGGCCGGGCTGGGCGGGCACCTGCGGGGGCGGCGGACCGTACGGCTGTGCCCCGTACCCCGGCGGCGGACCGTACTGCGCGGCCGGCGGGGGCGGCCCGTACTGGGGTGGAGGCCCGTACGGGCCGGGCGGTGTGCTCATCAGGTAGTCCCCCGTGACCGAGTGCTGTCGCTCCGACAGGTCTGACGTACCTTAGCGACCCTCTCCGACGCCCCCGGTTTCGAGCCCCTGCGGAACCTCAGGAGGCCTGGTCACCGGGCAGCGGCCCGTTCCGCCGGGCCGCGCGGAAGTACAGCAGCGCCGACAGCGCGTACACCGCGGCCACCCCGACGACCACCACGACCGACCGCCCGGACAGCGGCAGCACCAGCGCGGTGACGACCGCGGCGGCCACGAAGGCGACGTTGAACAGCACGTCGTAGATGGCGAACACCCGGCCGCGGTAGTCGTCCTCGACGGACTCCTGGACCACGGTGTCCGCGCAGATCTTGGTGCCCTGGGTGACCACCCCGAGCAGCAGCGCGGCCACCAGGCACGGCACCAGCGAGAAGCTCAGCCCGAGCGCCGGGACGAACACCACCGGCGCGACCAGGCAGGCCGTCATCCAGCCGGCCAGGCCGAGCCGGCGGGAGCACCACGGGCTGACCACCGCGGCGATGAAGAACCCGGCGGCGGACAGGCCGACCGCCTGGCCGAGGGTGACCAGCCCGGCCGCGCTGTCCGCCGGGTCGTTGAAGGTGTACCGGGCGAGCATCACCACGACGACGATCAGCACGCCGTAGCAGAACCGGGCCGCGGTGACGGCGGCCAGCGCGTGCACGGCGGGCCGGCAGTCGCGCACCAGGTGGCGGACGGCGGCGCCGAGCTCGACCGCGGCCCGCAGGAGGGCCTGGCCGAGCGCCGGGCGCCCGGGGTGGCGCTCGGGGCCGAGCAGGTCGCGGTCCATCCGGCGGGCGGCCAGCGCGGCCGACAGGTAGAGCAGTGCGGCCACCGTGACGAGCGCGGCGTCGGCCTTCGGCCCGGGCGTCATCACCTGGTGCAGGAGGAAGCCGATGCCCCCGCCGAGGGCGGCGGCGACGGTGCCGAGGGTGGGGGAGAGCGCGTTGGCGGTGACCAGCTGGTCCTGCCGCACCACCCGGGGCAGGGCCGCGGAGAGGCCCGCCAGGATGAACCGGTTGAGCGCCGTGACCAGCAGGGCCGAGGCGAAGAAGAGCCAGGTCGGCGCCTCGGCCAGGAGCAGTGCCCCGGTCACCAGGCCGAGCCCGAAGCGGGCCAGGTTGCCGACGTAGAGCACCTGGCGGCGGCGCCAGCGGTCCAGCAGGACGCCGGCGAACGGGCCGATCACCGAGAACGGCAGCAGCATCACGGCCAGCACCGAGGCGATGTCGGCGGGGGAGGACTGCTTCTCCGGGGAGAACACGACGTAGGCGGCCAGCGAGACCTGGAAGACGCCGTCCGAGAGCTGGGAGAGCACCCGGGCGGTCAGCAGTCTGCGGAAGTCCCGGCCCCGGAGCAGCTGGAGGAGCGTGGCGCGCTGCGCGGACTGGTGGGTGCTGCCGTTCTCGGTGATCGCCACCCGCCCAGGGTGCCACGGAACCGGTCGCCGTTTCACGTGAAACATTCGCCGGGAAAAGGTGAAGGGCCCACGATCCCGCGATCGTGGGCCCTTCCGAGGAGCTATGAGCGGTTATGAACCGTCAGTGCTCGGCGCTCAGTGCTCAGCACCCGGTGCTCAGCGCTCAGTGCTCGACAGTCGCGAACCTCGCTGCGCTCAGCGCTCGGTGCTCGACAGTCGCGAACCTCGCTGCGCTCAGCGCTCGACCTCGCCGCGGATGAACTTCTCGACGTTCTCCTTGGCCTCGTCGTCGAAGTACTGCACCGGCGGCGACTTCATGAAGTACGAGGAGGCGGACAGGATCGGGCCGCCGATGCCGCGGTCCTTGGCGATCTTGGCGGCGCGGACGGCGTCGATGATGACACCGGCGGAGTTCGGGGAGTCCCAGACCTCGAGCTTGTACTCCAGGTTCAGCGGGACGTCGCCGAACGCGCGGCCCTCAAGGCGGACGTACGCCCACTTGCGGTCGTCCAGCCAGGCCACGTAGTCCGAGGGACCGATGTGGACGTTCTTGGCGCCCAGCTCGCGGTCGCGGATCTGCGAGGTGACGGCCTGGGTCTTGGAGATCTTCTTCGACTCCAGGCGCTCGCGCTCCAGCATGTTCTTGAAGTCCATGTTGCCGCCGACGTTCAGCTGCATGGTGCGCTCGAGGATGACACCGCGGTCCTCGAACAGCTTCGCCATCACGCGGTGCGTGATGGTGGCGCCGACCTGGGACTTGATGTCGTCACCGACGATCGGCACGCCGGCCTCGGTGAACTTGTCCGCCCACTCCTTGGTGCCCGCGATGAACACCGGCAGGGCGTTCACGAAGGCGACCTTGGCGTCGATGGCGCACTGGGCGTAGAACTTCGCCGCCTGCTCGGAACCGACGGGCAGGTAGCAGACCAGGACGTCGACCTGCTGGTCCTTGAGGACCTGGACGACGTCGACCGGGGTCTCGTCGGACTCCTCGATGGTCTCCAGGTAGTACTTGCCCAGGCCGTCGAGGGTGTGGCCGCGCTGCACGGTGACGCCGGTCGGCGGCACGTCGCAGATCTTGATGGTGTTGTTCTCGCTGCTGCCGATGGCGTCGGCCAGGTCGAAGCCGACCTTCTTGGCGTCGACGTCGAACGCGGCGACGAACTCCACGTCACGGACGTGGTAGTCGCCGAACTGGACGTGCATCAGCCCGGGGACCTTGCCGGCCGGGTCGGCGTCCTTGTAGTACTCGACACCCTGCACCAGCGACGCGGCGCAGTTGCCCACGCCCACGATGGCTACGCGAACCGAACCCATTCCGGTTGCTCCCTGTGATCTCATGAGGGCCGCCGGGGTCGGCGGCACTCGTCCTGCTTCTTCGAATGACTGCTTGTACGGGCGCGAGGCGCCCACTCCTGCCGCGCGGCTGACGCGGGCTCAGCGCTCCTGGGCGGAGCGCCCCGGGCGGTCGTACGGTGGCCCGGACGGGTCGGGGGACCCGGTCTCCTGGCCACGGCCGTCCGAAGTCTTGGGGTGTCCGGCGGCGGGGCTGCCGCCGGTGGCGGGCCCGGTCCGGCCGGTGCGGTTGGCCCGCTCGGTCTCGATCAGCTCGTTGAGCCACCGGACCTCGCGCTCCACCGACTCCAGTCCGTGCCGCTGCAGCTCGATGGTGTAGTCGTCGAACCGCTCGCGGGCCCGGGCCAGCGAGTTGCGCATCCGCTCCAGGCGCTCTTCCAGCCGGCTGCGGCGGCCCTCCAGGACGCGCATCCGCACGGCCCGGTCGGTCTGGCCGAAGAACGCGAAGTGGACGCCGAAGTGCTCGTCCTCCCAGGCGTCGGGGCCGGAGTCGGCGAGCAGCTCCTCGAAGCGCTGCTTGCCCTCGGGGGAGAGCCGGTAGACGGTCTTGGACCGCTTGCCGTTGAGCGCCGTGGCCGGGACGTACTCGACGTCCGGGTTGTCCTCGACCAGGAAACCCTGGGCGACCAGGCTCTTCAGGCAGGGGTAGAGCGTTCCGTAGGAGAGGGCCCGGAAGGTTCCGAGCAGGATGTTGAGCCGCTTGCGCAGCTCGTAGCCGTGCATCGGGGCGTCGTGGAGCAGGCCGAGGACGGCGAACTCCAGCACTCCTGAGCGCCTGCCCATGCCGTCGTCCTCCTTCCCCTCGACCGGTGTCCGGCCGCCGTCTCCGGCGGTATGCCGCTTCGATGTATCGGCTCGATATATCGAGAACAGTAAACCTGGCCCTCCGAACGGGCAAGGGGGGCACGCGTGAATGTGATCACAAGCCGACGCGCGGGGATGGTTGGCAACGGCCGTGTAATGATCTGTTGCCCTTTTGCGGTATTTGGCGACTGATGCCCGATTAGGTGCATTTCAGGTCTGCGTACGCTGTCGCGTGTGCACGAGGACCACCTCCGGGGTTAGGGCGGTTGGCGGGCATCGAACGTGAACCCTGCCTTCAGGCTGGAACCGCCTGGCGAGGAGTGGCTGGAACATGAGCGAACGACGGCGGAGGACGCCGGGCCCGGGTGACGAGGGCCAACGGCCCCCGGGTGACGGAGCCCGCCGGGGCGGGCCAGGGCCGGACGAACTGAGCTCGCAGGGGCTGGGCCGGCGCCGCCCCCCGGGCGTCCGGGACACCGCTCAGCAGCCTCGGATGACCAGGGCGGAGATGCGCAAGGCCGGCCAGAAGAAGGGCAAGGGCGGCCGGGGCGCCGCTGCCGCGGCCGCCGCCGCGGCGGCCGGACCCGGCAAGAAGCGGTTCATCGACTACCCGCGGTTCGGCAAGACCGGCGTCCGGCGCTGGCTGCCGTCCTGGAAGCAGTGGCTGAGCGGCTTCCTGCTCGTCTTCGGCTGCTTCGTGGGCCTGGTGTTCTACCTGTACCAGACCACCGAGGTCCCGAAGCTGAACGACCTGGTGAAGGACCAGAACACCATCTACTACTGGGCCGACGGCTCGGAGATGGTGCGCAAGGGCGAGACGAACCGTCAGATCGTCGAGCTCAAGGACATCAGTCCCACCCTGCAGAACGCCGTCATCGCCGCGGAGAACCAGGACTTCCGCAACGACAGCGGCATCGACCCGAAGGGCATGCTCCGCGCCGTCTACAACATGGCGAAGGGCGGCGAGACCCAGGGCGCCTCGACGATCACCCAGCAGTACGTGAAGAACGCCTACCTGAGCCAGGAGCAGACCCTCAGCCGCAAGCTGAAGGAGTTCTTCATCACGCTGAAGCTCAACCAGCAGATCGGGAAGGACGAGATCCTGACCGGCTACCTGAACACCAGCTGGTTCGGCCGCGGCGCGAACGGTGCCCAGGCCGCCGCCCAGGCGTACTACGGAGTGGACGCCAAGGACCTCAACCTCTGCCAGAGCGCCATGCTGGCGGGCCTGCTCAAGGGCGCGGCGTACTACGACCCCACCGTCCCGGCCAACAAGGAACGGGCCGAGGGGCGGTGGTCGTGGATCCTCGACAACATGGTGAAGATCAAGGCCGTCACCCCGGAGGAACGTGCCAAGTGCACGGCCTTCCCGGACCCGCTCCCGCGCAAGACCTCCTCGAACATGAACGGCGAGATCAGCTACCTGGTCGACACCGCCAACCGGTACGTCACCAGCAAGGACCCCTCGATCACCCAGCAGGTGATCGACAAGGGCGGCCTGAAGATCTACACGACGTTCGAGAAGGACAAGGTCGACGCCCTGAAGAAGGCCGTCGACGACGTCAAGGCCGCGACGCTCGACCCGCAGAAGCGTCCCGACAACGACAAGTTCATCCAGTTCGGCTCCGCCAGCATCCGGCCCGGTGACGGCGCGATCGCCGCGCTCTACGGCGGCGACGGCGTGGAGAACGGCCACTTCGACAACAACGCCGAGGCCACCGGCGTCCAGGTCGGCTCGACCTTCAAGCCCTTCGTGCTGTCCACCGCGATGCAGGTCGGCGTCCAGACCGCGAAGGACGACAGCGGCAAGCCGAAGCGGATCAACGCCGACAGCCGCTACCTCGCCGACGACCTGTCCGAGATCCGCAAGCCGGACGGCTCGCTGGTGATCGGCGACGACGGCAAGCCCTACCGGCAGAAGAACGAGGACTCCAGCAAGCACGGCTACGTCTCGCTGCGGCAGGCCATGCAGTTCTCGTACAACGTGCCGTTCGTCCAGCTGAACCAGGACGTCGGCGGCCAGAACGTGGCCGACATGGCCGTGCAGATGGGCATCAAGAAGGAGAGCCTGGCCGACCCGAAGACCCCGACCTTCCCGCTCGGCACCTCGACCATCAGCCCGATCCGGATGGCCACCGCCTACGGGACGCTCGCCGCCAGCGGCAAGGAGGCCGAGCCCTACTCGGTCACCAAGGTCGAGGTGAACGGCGTGGAGCGGACCGGCTTCACCAAGCCCCAGCTCAAGCAGGCGCTGGAGGCGCCCGTCGCCGACAACGTCACCGACGTGCTGGTCAACGTGGCGAAGAACGGTACCGGTACGAAGAGCAAGGACCTGGGCCGCCCGGTCGCGGGCAAGACCGGTACCACCGACCAGAACAAGTCGGCCTGGTGGGTCGGCTACACCCCGCAGCTGGTCACCAGCGTCGCGATGTGGCGCGAGGACCCGAACAACCACGTGCGGCTCTCGCTCAACGGCACCGGCGGCAAGGAGTCGATCCACGGTGGTGACATCCCGACCGACATCTTCACCCGGTACATGAAGGTCGCGCTGGCGAACGAGAAGAAGCTGGACTTCCCGGCGCCGACCGCGATCGGCAGCGAGGTCGACTCCTCGGGCGCCCCGGTCTCGCCGACCGCCACGCCCACGCCGACCATGACCGACACCCCGTCGGCGCCGGCCACCCAGCCGCCGACCGGCAACCAGCCCCCGTCGAACGGCGGCCAGCCGCAGCCCCCGCAGCCCACCCAGGGCGGCGGCTGCGTCCCGGGCGTCGACTGCCCCGGCCCGCAGCCGAGTCAGCCGCCCAAGACCCACCCCGGTCCTTCGAGCACCTGTCTGCTGGGCCTGTGCCCGACGCAGCAGCCCTCGTCGACGCCGACGGACAGCACCCCGCCGCCGACCAAGCCGGGCAAGCCCACCCCGTCGGGCTCGTCCGCGGGCGGCACCCAGGGCGGTTAGCCGGCGCCGGCCGGACAGCGGTGAAACGGCGGTGGCGGCCCTCCACGGAGG
>NZ_JBHYWI010000116.1:0-24183 GCF_042751525.1 Kitasatospora sp. NPDC059408 | reverse complement strand
ACGCGCTGTTGTCGATCACACCGCTCGACGCCGTCCACGGCGCCGCCGAACCCGTCTCGAAGCCCGCGTTGCCCAGCAACTGCGCCGGCGTGCAGCCGCCGCCACCGCCGGAGACGGCCCAGGAGAAGCTGGTCGTCGCGGTCTTGCCGCCCGCGTCGGTGACCGTGACGGTCGTGTTGAAGTTGCCCGCGGTGGAGGCCGTGCCGGAGATCACACCGGTCGAGGAGTCGATCGACAGGCCGGTGGGCAGGCCGGTGGCGGAGTACGACAGCGGCGCGGTGCCGCCCGAGGCCTGGATCTGCAGGTTCACCGAGCCGTTCAGCGCGGTGGACTGGCTGCCCGGGTTGGTGACGCTGACGCCGCCCGGGTTCGGCGGCGCCTGGCCGACGTTGACGCCCGCCCACGCGAGGCCCACCTGGTAGACCTCGTTGCTGTTCGCGCCGTAGAGGTCGGTGGCCGCGCTGACCGTCGCCGTGCGCGCGGCGGCGTAGTCGGTGGTCGAGGTCATGTAGGCGGTGAGCGCCTTGTACCAGATCTGCTTGGCCTTGTCCCGGCCGATGCCCGCGACCGTGACGTTGTTGGCCGTCGGGCTGTTGTAGTTGAACCCGTTGATGCTCTTCGCGCCGCTGCCCTCCGACAGCAGGTAGAAGAAGTGGTTCGCGACGCCGGACGAGTAGTGGACGTCCAGGTTGCCGACGCCCGAGTACCACGAGTCCGCCGAGGAGCCGTCCTTGGAGGGCTGGTCCATGTAGCGCAGCGGGGTGCCGTTGCCGTTGATGTTGAGCTGGATGCCGATGAAGTAGTTCGGCGGGGTGGAGGCCAGGTTGGCGTTCCACTCGACCATCTTGCCCATGATGTCGGAGGTGGCCTCGTTGAGGCCGCCGGACTCACCGGAGTAGTTGAGCGCGGCGGTCGCGGCGGTGACGCCGTGCGTCATCTCGTGGCCGGCCACGTCGAGCGCGGTGAGCGGGTGGGTGTTGCCGGAGCCGTCCCCGTAGGTCATGCAGAAGCAGGAGTCGTCCCAGAACGCGTTCACGTAGTTGTTGTCGTAGTGGACGCGGCTGTACGCGCCGACACCGTCGTTGCGGATGCCGTTGCGGTTGAAGGCGCTCTTGTAGAAGTCCCAGGTCGCGGCGACGCCGTACTGGGCGTCCACGGCCGCGGACTCGCCGTTGCTGGCCTGGCCGTTGCCCCACGTGTCGGTGGACTTGGCGTACAGCGTGCCGTTGCCGGACGTGCCGTTGCTCATGTTGGTCGTGTACTGGCCGCCGCGGGTGCCGTCCTTGAGCTGGTACTGCCCGCCGCTCTGGGTGGTGGTGAGCGGCACGTTGCCGACGTACACGCCGGTGCCGGTGCCGGTCTCGATGGTCTCGTTCTTGCCGAGCACCTCGCCGGTCGCCGCGTCGGTGACGACGTGCAGGCGGCTCGGCGTGCCGTCGTCGCCCTTGCCGGTGACGACGGTCTCGTACGCGAGCCGCGGGGTGCCCTTGGCGGCGAAGACCACCAGGCGCGGTGCGGCCTCCAGCGCGGCGCCCGACTCGGCGGCCAGCGCGCTCTCCTGGGCCTTCGGCGCGGCGAGCGCGGGGGTGGTGTCCAGGCCCGCCAGGACGGCGTCGCTGGCCTTGGTCACGCCCTTCGTGGCGCCGGCCGCGGTCTGGTGGACGACCAGGTCGCCGCCGAGGACCGGGAGTCCGGCGTAGGTGCGCTCGTACCGCAGGTGGCGGTCGCCGTTGGTGTCCTGGACGGCGTCCTTGGCGACGAGCTTCTCCTGGCCGCTCAGCCCGATGCTCTGGGCGAGGCTCGCGGCCTGCTGGTTCGCCGACGAGAGGAGCTCCGCACGGGCGGAGAGCTGCTGGGCGACGACCGTCGGCGCGTCGGGGGCGGCCGCCTGGGCGATGACCGGGATGCCGGTCACCAGCAGCGCGGTGGTGGCGGCCATGACGACCGCCGCCTTCCGGGCGTGGGCGTAGCGGGACATGCGGACTCCTTAACCGACCGGCGCGGGTGTGCGCACGGTGGAGGGCGACCTGGGCCGCGGGGTTGCGGCGCAGTGGGGGCCCCCGGCGGCGGTGTGCGCCAGGGGTGCAGCGGTGCTCACAGAGTCAGGTGCAGAGGAGTGCAGGTGTGCGGTGCGTGCAGAGGTGCGCACGGGGAAAGCCGCCGCGGGGAGGGAGAGTTGGGGGGGTCCCTCGTCCGCAGCAGGGGGAATCGTGGCAGCAAATGAGCCGTTAATGACAGATGCATGCCATGGTTTGGCCGATTCGAGTCCGCACCGGGCAATCGCCAAGTGCTTCAACCGCGTTACAGGTAAAGGCACTTACAACAACGGTTTTCATGAGCGCCAAATTGTTCGGGCCCCCCGCACCGGCACTGACCAGCGCTCAGGCCGACGTCGGACCGCCCGGCCGGGGCGCAGCGTCCGCGGGGCCCGACACGTCACCATTCCGGCCGTGCCACCGCGCGGTTCCGGCCATTTCGAGCGGCCCCGGGAACGAACCCGGCACGAGCCCGGAACGGACCCCGAACGGACCCGGGCCCGGCACCGCCACAACGGCGGTACCGGGCCCGGGAGTCGGAGGTCGTCAGCCCTGGACGAACACCGCCACGGTGCGGCCGGGCACGGTGAACGTGCCGGTCGCGGCGTCGAAGCCGGACTGCTTGACCACCGGGTCCGCGCCGCCCGCCTGGACGGGGTGCAGCGCCTGGGCCGTCCCCGTCAGGGCGGACACCGTCTGGCTCTGCGCCGTGGGCGTGGCGTTGAAGACCACGGTGACACCCTTCTCGGCGCCGGCCAGACCGGTGCCGTCCAGGTGCAGGGTGATCACCCCGGGCGTCTCGGCGGCGGTGCCGGAGAGCGGGTAGGACAGCCGCTGCTGGACGTCGGCGAGGGTCGGCAGGGAGAACAGCGGCGAGGACCGCTTGATCCGCAGGAAATCCTGGAACTGCGCCGTGGTCGCCCGGATGTCGTCCGCGCCGACGGTCAGCTTCGGGTTGGCCAGGAGCGATTGGGCCGTCGGCCAGAGCTCCTTGTTGTCCGCCGCCATCGGCAGGCCGCGGCCCCAGCCGTTGCCGTCCGCGGCACTCCAGTGGATCGCGTTGAACCAGTCGCCCGAGTTGTAGGAGTTCGAGTCGAGCGACTTCGAGCGCAGCAGGTCGCTGCCCGCCTGGGCGAAGCCGGCGCCCTGGGTGAGCGCGGTGAGCGAGAGCCCGAGCGCCTGCATCCGGGCCCGGTCGGCGGGGGCGGTGCCGGTGGGCAGCTTGTAGGCGAGGGCGTCGAACAGGTCGGTGTTGTCGTGGGCGTCCACGTACTCCACCGCCTCGCCCGGCATGCTCGCGTACCCGGTCGGGGCGCCGTTGTAGTCGACCTGGGCGCCGGTGACGGGCTTGCCGGAGCTGTCGGTGAACGCGTAGCCGGCCAGGTTGCCGGTCAGCCCGACCTTCAGCTGGTCCATCTCGTGCAGGAGCCGGGCCTTCTGCTGGTCGGGGGTGCCGTTGGCGGGCGAGCCGTTCGGGTCGGTGTACAGGCCCGAGGCGAAGCCCTGCTGCGGCGCGGAGCCGAGCATGAAGTTGCCGCCGCGGGCGGCGTCGCGCATCCGGTCGTCGAAGGTCGCGATGCCGGTGCCGGCCATGTTGGCCTGGGTGGCCTGGACGAACCGGGCGTCGTTGGCCACCGTGCCGAAGTTCCAGCCCTCGCCGTACAGGAAGACGTTCTTCCCGTCGACGCCGTCCGAGTCCGGCGTCATCTTCCGCAGCGCGGCCTGCACGTCGAGCATGGTCGACTTCGGGTCGAGGCCCATCAGGTCGAAGCGGAAGCCGTCGACGCGGTACTCGCGCGCCCACAGCGTGACCGAGTCGACGACGAGCCGGTTCATCATCGCGTGCTCGGGCGCGGTGTCGGAGCAGCAACTGTCCGTCGTCACCTTGCCGTTGGCGTCCAGCCGCTGGTAGTAGCCGGGCACCACCCGGTCCAGCACCGAGTTCCCGTCCTGGCCGCCGGCGGCGGTGTGGTTGAAGACGACGTCCAGCACGACGCGCAGCCCGGCCTCGTGCATGGCCTGCACCATCCGCCGGAACTGCACCGTGCGGGCGGTCCCGGTCGGGTCCGTGGCGTACGTGCCCTCCGGCACGTTGTAGTGCAGCGGGTCGTACCCCCAGTTGTACGCGTCGTCCGCGGCGACGGCGGCCACGCACTCCTGCTGCTTCGGGCCGTCCGGCGGAAGGGACTTGAGGTCGCAGGGCGGCAGCTTCTGCCCGGCCTTGTCCTTCGGGATGGACGCGATGTCGAAGGTCGGCAGCAGGTGGACCGTGGTCACACCGGCCTTGGCGAGGTCCCGCAGGTGCTGCATCCCGGCCGAGTTCGACTCGGTGAACGCCAGGTAGGTGCCGCGCTCGGCGGCGGGGACGGTGGCGTCCTCGACCGAGAAGTCGCGGACGTGCAGCTCCTGGATCCGCTGCTTCGCCGGCGGGACGGCCGCCGGGACGTTCTGGTCCTCCCAGCCCTCGGGCTTGAGCTCCTTGGCGTCGAGGTTCGCCACCAGGCTGCGCCTGGAGTCGGCGGACAGCGCGACCGAGTACGGGTCGGTGACGGTGTTGACGACGGTCTGCTGCACCGAGGGCGCCCAGACCTTCACCTGGTACAGGTAGTACTTGCCGTCCAACTCGGCCTTGTCGCGGACGACTTCCCACACGCCGGTCTCGCCGTCCGGCTTCAGCGGCAGCGTCCTGGGAGTGCCCCCGGTGGCGCTGTCGAAGACCTGGACGGACACGTCCTGCGCGGTCGGCGCCCACACGGACAGCGCGACCTTGCCGTCGTAGTAGGCCGGGCCGAAGTCCACCCGGCCGGCCTTCCCCGCGTACAAGTCGTCCAGCACGCCCGGGATCTGCACGCCGGTCGCGGCCGACGCGGCCCCGCTCGGCAGGTGTTCGGTGAACAGCAGTTGGCCGCGCAGCGCGGCGGGCACGCGCGCGGCGTCCCGGGCGTCCACGGTGAAGGCCCGGTAGCCCGCCAGGTGCGGGAACTCGGCCTTCTGCACGTCGGTCAGCCCGCCCTGGGCGGGGGTGAGCCGGATCCACTTGCCCGGCTTGGTCAGCACGCCCTTGTCGGCGCGGATGCCGCCCGCGGGGTCGTAGACGAGCTGGGCGCTGGTGCCGCCGGCGAGCGCCGCGTCGGCGGCGCCGTAGTTCGCGGGGACGACGACGGTCTTCGCGTCGATCCACTGCGCCTTGGCCGTGCTGGGGTCCAACTGCGAGGAGGCGGCGGCGTTCTGGGGCAGGAGGTAGCCCTCGCGGCCGCCGAGGATCCACACTTCCCGGCCGTTGAGCGCGAAGTCCAGCGACTGGTCGCCCGGGAGGTCCTTGTCGTTGCCGTTGTGGAGGATGTAGCTGAGGCTGGTCGCCCCGGGGGCGAGGGGCACCTCGAAGACGTCGCCGAAGGCGTCGCGGCGGGCCGGCATCAGCGGCTTGCCCCAGTCGGTGGGGTTCGCGGCGCCGGTCCAGTCGTGCAGGCCCCAGCCGTCGTAGGCGCCGTCGGCCTGGTTGTAGTGGATGACGGCGGTGCCGGCCGGCGGTGTGCTCGTCGGGCCGGGGTCGGTGGTCCGCACGGCCGGGTCGCCCTGCTTGACCCAGACCTCGCCGGTGCTGCCCACGTCGATGTGCCGGTCGGCGTCGACGTCCTTGACGCCGTCCTTCTCGACGATGAACCCGACGTCCGAGGCACCCGGCTTGAGCCGCACGTACGCGAAGGCGCCGTACGCGTCCCGGCCGGTGAAGCCGTGCCCGGCCGGCCACTGGGTCGACTCGCCGTCCGCGAGGTCCCCCCAGGCGTAGAGGTTCCAGCCGTCGTAGTTCCCGTCCGGCCGGTTGTAGTGCACGACGGCGTACGGGCGCGCGGTGGCCGTGGGTACGGGCTTGGGCGCCGGGGTGCCGGTGGTGAAGCTCGCGGTGGCGGAGCGCAGGTGCCCACTGGAGTCCTGCACGACGGCCTTGTAGCGGACGACCGTGCCGGGGGCGGCGGCGCTCAGGTCCTGGGTGACGGCGTACTTCCCGGTGTCGGCGGTGCCGAGCGTCTGCCAGGGCCCGTCGCCGATCTGCCCGGCGAACGTGACGCGGTTGAAGCCACCGTCCGTCTTCGCCCCGATCGTCACGAGCCCGGTGGAACCGTCCGCAGGAGGCTGCACCGAGAGCTGCGGCGCGGCGGCGACCGGCGCCGGCCTGGCGCCCGCCTTGTAGACGACGGACGACAGCGCCGGCACGGTGACGGTCACCTTGCGGTCGGCGCCGCTGGCCAGGTGCTCCCCCGCCGACGGGTAGATGCGGTCGAAGCCCATCCCGGCGGAGAACGTGTCCAGGGTGACCGTCTTCGCCTCGGTGGCGTTGTTGACCGCCACCAGGTACTCGACCTGCTGCCCGGCGTCGATCCGGGAGAACGCGTACACGCCCGCGCCGTCGGCGGCGTACCGCTCGATCTGGGCGCCGTCGGCGAGCGCCGGGTTGTCGCGGCGCAGCTTGGCGAGGCCGGCGATGCCCTGGTAGAGCTCGCCGCCCTGCCCGTACCGGTCGGCCGGTCCAGGGGCGCCGCCGAGCACGCGGTCGGCGTTGTAGGACGCCGTCCGCGAGGCGAACATGTCCTGCCGGGCGTCCTTGTCGCCGCCCGCGCCGGTGAAGCCCTGCTCGTCGCCGTAGTAGACGACGGGCTGCCCGCGGGTGAGGAACTGCAGCTCGTTGCCGAGCCGGTCCTTCTTCAGCAGGGTGGCGTCGTCGGCGCCCGGGTTGTCGGCGAGGAGGAAGGAGCCGAAGCGGCCCATGTCGTGGTTGCCGAGGAAGGTCGGCAGCTCGTACGCGTCGGTGTCGGCGCTGGTGTAGCGGTAGTCCTGGCCGTAGACGTCGGCGAGGCTCTTCGCCGAGCCGCCCTGCGAGACGTACGAGCGCGCGGCGCCCTGGAACGGGAAGTCGAGCGTGGCCTGGAGCCGGCCCTTGGTGACGTACGGCGAGGTGACCGCCGGGTCGCCGGAGTAGACCTCGCCGAACATGAAGAACTTCTTGTTGCCCTGCTTGGCGGCGAAGTCCTTGAGCGCCGGCGCCCACTGCTGCCAGAAGGCCATGTTGACGTGCTTGACGGTGTCGATCCGGAAGCCGTCCACGCCGGCGTCCTTCACCCACTGCTCGTAGACCTTCTCGAAGCCCTTCACCACGCGGGGGTTCTGGGTGTCGAGGTCGTCGAGCCCGCTGAAGTCGCCCTCGGTCGCGGACTCGCCGACGAAGGTCGAGTCGCCGCGGTTGTGGTAGAGCGACGGGTCGTTGAGCCAGGACGGGCTCTTGGCGGTCGCGTCGGCGGGGGTGCGGAAGACCGGGGTGTAGGGGAAGGAGTCCTTGGTGATCTTCGGCCAGGGGGCTCCGCTGTCGGCCACGGCCGTCTCGTCGACCGGGTTGCCGTCGGCGTCGAGCGTCGGGTAGGCGCCGGTCGAGCGGTAGGCGTGCTGCTGCTCGGCGTCGTCGATGACGTCGGCGGTGTGGTTGGTGATGACGTCGAAGAAGACCTTGATGCCGCGAGCGTGCGCCTTGGCTATCAGCTCCTTCAGCTGGTCGTTGGTACCGAAGTGCGGGTCGACCTGGGTGAAGTCGGTGATCCAGTAGCCGTGGTAGCCGGCGGACGCCTGGTCCCCCGTGCCCTGCACGGGCTTGTTCTTGAAGATCGGCGCCATCCAGATCGCGGTGGTGCCGAGGTTCTGGATGTAGTCGAGCTTCTGGATCAGGCCGGCCAGGTCGCCGCCGTGGTAGAAGCCCTTGTCGGCGGGGTCGAAGCCGTTGTCCAGCCGACCGCCCGTGATGCCGCCGGTGTCGTTGGCCTGGTCGCCGTTGGCGAAGCGGTCGGGCAGGACGAAGTAGTACTGCTCGCGGGTGAGGTCGTGCCGCCCGGCGGTGGCCGCCAGTGCGGCGTCCGACGGCGGGGCGGGCGGGGCGGCGGCGAGGGCCGCGGGGGCGCCGCCGAGGGTGGCGGCGGTCAGTGCGGCGGCGAGCAGGACGGCCGTGCGGCCGGGTCTGCGTCGTGGGGTGCTCCGCCGGGGGCTGAGCGGCGTATCGGCCACTGAGGGCTCCCTTAGGGGAAGGGGCGGTCGAGTTCCCTGGAAGCTAGCGGCCTGCAATATGTTTCAGCAAGATGCAGAAACGGTTTCGTGCCGGGAAAGTGCAGCGCACGACCGATCCGCGCACGCCTCGGGCACCCCGATTGCGCGCCCCGCACCGGTCGGCGTGACAATGGGACGTATGCCAGTCCCACCGGTAAGCACCAGACCCGACCTCACCCCCTACCCCGGTGGGAGTCGCCCCCTAACCCTCAAGGGGGACAGCCGGTGAAGAATCCACTTCCAGAGGATGAGCGGACGGCTACGGGACGTCTGGCAGACTTCTCGTCCATGGGGGAACCGACCGAGATCCAGCAAGCCGGCGCGCGGCGCGCCGACCAGGCGCACGGTGGTGGTTCCGGAGCACGCCAGGCCCCGTCCGGCGGCCCCGACGGAGCCACCCGGGCCGTCCGCTCGCGCACCGCCGCCCTGCGCGACCGCGTCCGCGACCAGCGCCGCTCGCCGGCCCGGCCGCGGATCTGGTTCGAGCTCGCCCTGATCGGCATCAGCTACTGGCTGTACTCGATCGTCCGGAACGCCGTTCCGGAGCAGGCGGCGATAGCCCAGAAGCACGCCCGCTGGATCTGGGACCTGGAGCAGAACCTCGGCGTCGCGGTCGAGCGCTCGGTCAACCACGCCGTGGACGGCGTCGGCTGGCTCATCACGGGCATGAACTACTACTACGCGACGCTGCACTTCGTCATCACGATCGGCGTGCTGGTCTGGCTCTACCGCAGCCACCCCGGCCGCTACGTCGCCGCCCGCACGGTGCTGTTCGTCACCACCGGGATCGCCCTCGTCGGCTTCTACTTCTTCCCGCTGGCCCCGCCGCGGCTGATGACCGACGGCGGCTTCATCGACACCGTGAAGGCCCACGGCACCTGGGGCTCGATGGCCTCCGGACCCGCCGCGCACGTCTCCAACCAGTACGCGGCCATGCCCTCGATGCACATCGGCTGGTCGATGTGGTGCGGTCTGGCGATCTTCTTCCTGGCCCGCCGGACGTGGGTCCGGGTGCTCGGCCTGATGTACCCGCTGGCCACGCTGGTGGTCATCATCTCGACCGCCAACCACTTCTGGATGGACGCCGTCGGCGGCGAGATCTGCCTGACGGTGGGCTTCCTCGCCGCCCGCTGGATCTACCAGGAGTGGGTCTACAAGCTGCCGCGGGTGCCCGCCCGGGAGACGGCCGAGGAGCCGATCACCGTCCCCGAGCAGTGGAGCGAGCCGGCCGTCGGCAGCGGCCGCCGCTAGACCGCGAAGAGACGTACGGAGGGGCCCCGTGAGGGGCCCCTCCCGCGTTTCCGGCCCACCCCGGCCCACCCGGCTCAGCCGTAGAACAGCCGCTCCACGACCGCCCGGGCCCGCCGGGTCGTCCGCCGGTAGTCGTCCACCAGCTCCCCGCTGTGCCCGGCGCCGTACCCGAGGTAGCGCGCCACCCCGGACAGCTCCCTGGCCTCCCCGGGGAAGCTGTCCCCCGGCCGGCCGCGCACCAGCATCACCGCCGCGCGCACCCGGGAGGCCAGCACCCAGGCCGCGTCCAGCACGGCCGCGTCCTCCTCGCCGATCAGCCCGGCCCCGGCCGCGGCGGCCAGCGCCGCACGGGTCCGGGTGGTGCGCAGCCCCGGCAGCTCGTGCCCGTGCTGGAGCTGGAACAGCTGGACGGTCCACTCGACGTCCGCCAGCCCGCCGCGGCCGATCTTGGTGTGCGTGGTCGGGTCGGCGCCGCGCGGCAGCCGCTCGGCCTCGATCCGGGCCTTGATCCGGCGGATCTCCAGGAGGTCACGCTCCGGCACCCCGTCGCCGGGGTAGCGCAGCGGGTCGATCAGCCGGCGGAACCTCGCGCCGAGCTCCTCGTCCCCGGCCACCGGCTCGGCGCGCAGCAGCGCCTGGCTCTCCCACGCGTGCGACCACCGGCGGTAGTACGCCGCGTACGAGGCGAGGGTGCGCACCAACGGGCCACTGCGCCCCTCGGGCCGCAGGTCGGCGTCGACCAGCAGCGGGGGCTCGGTGGACGGCGCCGCGAGCAGCGTGCGCAGCTCGTTGCAGACCGCCTGGGCGGCCTTGGCGGCGTCCTGGTCCAGCGAGCCGAGCAGGGGCTCGTGGACGAAGAGCACGTCCGCGTCCGAGCCGTAGCCCAGTTCGTGGCCGCCGAACCGGCCCATCGCGATGACGGCGATCCGGGTGGGCAGGTCCCCGTGCTCGGCCTCCCAGCCGGCGACGCAGGCCCGCAGCGCGCCCTGCAGGGTGGCGGCGTTGAGGGCGGTGAGCGCCTCGCCCGCAGTGTCCAGGGCCTCGGCGGGGTCGTCGCCGAGGCGGCCGAGGACGTCCGCGGCGGCCGTGCGGAACAGCTCGCGGCGGCGCACCGAACGGGCGGCGGCGACGGCCGCGGCGGTGCTCCCGGCGCGGCCGACGGCGGCCAGTATCTCCTGCTCCAGGGCGGCCCGGCGGCGCGGTTCCAGGCCCTGCGGGTCGCCCAGCATGGCCACCGCCTCGGGTGCGCGCAGCAGCAGGTCGGGGGCGAGCCGCCCGGCCGACAGCACCCGGGCCAGGTGCTCGGCGGCGGCGCTCTCGTCGCGCAGCAGTCGCAGGTACCAGGGGGTGCGCCCGAGCGCGTCGGAGACCTGGCGGAAGTTGAGCAGTCCGGCGTCCGGGTCGGCCGAGTCGGCGAACCAGCCGAGCATCACCGGCAGCAGCGTGCGCTGGATCGCCGCCTTGCGGCTGACCCCGGAGGCGAGTGCGGCGAGGTGGCGCAGCGCGGCGGCCGGGTCGGCGTAGCCGAGCGCCTCCAGCCGGGCCCGGGCCGCGTCCGGGGTCAACCCGGCCGCGCCGGGCGGCAGTTCGGCGACGGCGTCGAGCAGCGGGCGGTAGAACAGCTTCTCGTGCAGCCGCCGGACCTCGACGGCGTGCCGCTTCCACTCGCGCTGCAGCGCGGCGACCGGGTCGGTGCGGGTGTCGCCGTTGATCAGCCCGGCGAGCGAGCGGGCCAGCCGGCGCAGGTCCTCCTCGCCGGTCGGCATGAGGTGGGTGCGGCGCAGCCGGTGCAGCTGGATGCGGTGCTCCAGAGAGCGCAGGAAGCGGTAGGCGGTGTCCAGCGAGGCGGCGTCGGCCCGGCCGACGTACCCGCCGCGGGAGAGCGCGGCCAGCGCCTCCAGGGTGTTGCCGCTGCGCAGCGCCGGGTCGGTGCGGCCGTGCACGAGCTGGAGCAGCTGGACGGAGAACTCGATGTCGCGCAGCCCGCCGGGGCCGAGCTTGAGCTGGCGGTCGACCTCGGTCGCGGGGATGGAGTCGATCACCCGGCGGCGCATCTGCTGCACGTCGGCGACGAAGTTCTCCCGGGTGGCGGCCTGCCACACCATCGGGGCCAGCGCGTCCACGTACGCGGCGCCGAGCTCGGTGTCGCCGGCCACCGGGCGGGCCTTGAGCAGCGCCTGGAACTCCCAGGTCTTGGCCCAGCGCTGGTAGTACGCGACGTGGCTGGCCAGGGTGCGCACCAGCGGGCCGTTGCGGCCCTCGGGGCGGAGGTTGGCGTCCACCGGCCAGATGGTGCCCTCGCCCGTGGTGTCCGAGCAGAGCCGGGTGAGCGCGGCGGCCAGCCGGGTGGCGGCCTTGACGGCCTCGTGCTCGTCGACGGCCCCTTGCCCGTCGACGCGGTCGGGCGGTTCGGCCACGAAGATGACGTCCACGTCGGAGACGTAGTTGAGCTCGCGCCCGCCGCACTTGCCCATGCCGATGACGGCGAGCCGGCAGGCCGCGGCGGCCTGCGGGTCCTGCTCGACGGCGAGGTCGAGGGCGGTCTGCAGGGTGGCGCCGGCGAGGTCGGCGAGTTCGGCGGCGGTCTGCGCGAGGTCGGTGGTGCCGGAGAGGTCGCGGGCGGCGATCGCGAGCAGGCAGCGGCGGTAGGCGACGCGCAGCGCGTCGGCCGGGCTGCGGGCCGCGCCCGTCCGGACGCCCTCGGCGAGGGCCCGCCGGAAGTCCTCCGGGCCGGGGTGCATGTCCCGCAGCTCGAAGGTGACCAGGGCGTGCCAGTCGTGCGGGTGCCGGGCGAGGTGGTCGCCGAGCGCGGTGGAGGCGCCGAGGACGCCGAGCAGGCGGTCGCGCAGCGGCTTGGAGGTGGTGAGGGTGTCGCGCAGGGTGTGCCGGTCGGCCTCGTCGGCGGCCTCCAGCAGCCGGGCGAGGCCCAGCAGGGCGAGGTCGGGGTCGGCGGTGGTCCCGAGCGCGTCCAGCAGGACGGGGTCGTCGGCCAGGCCCTCCAGGCCCGGCCCCGCCAGCAGCCGGACCGCCCGCGCGGGATCGGTGAATCCGCGCCGCACCAGCCGGATCTCCGGCCGGCTGACCCGGCTCCCGGCTCGCTGTCCCTCCTCCGCCATCGCCATCGCCATGCCCTCCCGGCCCGCCCGGTCGCCCGCGCGGGTGCGCGGTCCCTGAACCTACCTTCCCAGGAGCCGGACCACCCGCGCCACGGGGGCCGTGGCGCGGGTGGGGTCAGGGTGTCAGGCTTGCTCCTGCGTCCGGTTCACCAGGTACCAGAGCACGGCCGCCAGCAGGACCGAACCGCTCGCGGCCGTGCCGGTCAGGACCAGGGAGTCGCGGTTCAGCAGGGTGCCGGAAGCCGTGCCGAGAAGGCCCGCGCCGACACCCACGAGGGTGAGGCCGAGCCGTCTGCGCTCCGACATCCGGGTGATGACGACCCGCCGCCCCTGGCGACCGGTCCAGGAGGTCAGGTGCCGGCCCAGCACCCATTCCCGGAACATCACCCAAAGGGAAACGACGGTTCCCATGGTGCCCACCACGAGATATGCGGGATAGCAGGTGAGCGTCCGCCGGACGCCGATCTGCAGGGCGGCCGTCCCGAAGGTCAATGCGACCATCATCAGGAACCAGACGCCCATCCAGCGGAAAGCGTCGAAATGGGTGAACCTGGTGGCCAGCTGGTAGAGCAGCGAAAGGTATCCAATGGCCATCAGGGCACTGTCCACGAGCATGGCACCGAATACCCGAGCGAATCCCCAGCTGCGGAGGAAAAGCCCGCGGTGCTTGTACAGCGCCTGCGCCCAGCCGGCCGCCCAGCGGTGGCTCTGCGCCCAGTAGACGGACCAGCTGCCCGGGTCGCGCACGCACACGTAGGCGCCCGCAACGAAGCCCGCCTTGCGCCCCGCCCGGTTCATCTTGAGCGCGAGTTCGACGTCCTCGCAGAGGCTGTCGGTGGACCAGCCGCCGACGGCCCGGACCGCCTCCGTGCGGTACACGCCCGCACAGCCGGACAGCACGGCGACCCAGCCGTGCCAGGACTCCACCGTCCGGGACATCCGGTGCGCCGCCGCCCACTCGATCATGCGGGAGCGCTGGAACACGCCCTTCACGCTGTGCGGCGTGACGGACATGCAGACGCCGCCGTAGTCCTTGGCGTTCATCCGCTCCAGGCACGTCTCCAGCGCCCGGTCGGAGGCGAAGTAGCCGTCCCCGTCGAGCAGGGCCACGAACTCGGTGGTCACCTGCGCGAGCGCGAGGTTGAGCGCCTCCGGCTTGCTCCCCCGGTCGACCTCCAGCACCTCGGCACCGCACCGCCCGGCGATCGCCGCCGTGTCGTCGGTGCAGGCGTCCGCGATGACCAGCACGGTGCGCGGCGCCACCGTCTGGGCGAAGGCGGACTTCACCGCGTCAGCGATGAAGTCCGCCTCGTTGTGTGCCGGGATCAGCACGGTCAGCGACTCGGTCACCGCCGGGCGAACCACTTCACGGCCGCACCGATCGCGGCGGCGGCACCGCCGGTCGCCAGCAACGCCAGCGAGGCGACACCGGTATGAGCGAGTCCGTACATAGATATTCCTCACTGCTGGTCCGAACCCTTGCGGTGAATTCACTCGCGAATTCAGAGGGAATTAACGAGCATTGGGCCACCGTCATAAAACCCGCATGATTTCTACCACGGCCCGGGCCGGTCCACAGCATTAACACACCAATCCGCGACGGGCGAACCGGGGCGGGAACGAGGAATTCATCCGGACGGCTCCACCCACTGCGCGGGCCGATCGTCCGACGGCGATCCTGACGCCATGGATCTTCGAATACTGATGGCGATGGCGGTGACGGTCGTCGCGACATGCACGGCCACCCCGTCGTCGGCCGCCCCCCTCTCCCGGCCGGTACGGGACACCACGGTGCTGCTGGAACGGTTCGACACCCTCGACGTCGGACCGGGTCGGCCCTGGGGCTGGAAGACCGCCGCGTATGCCAACTGCACCGACAATCCGAACAGTTGGAAACAGGATCGGCTGACCACCGACGCGCTGAGCACCGCCTCCGGGCACCTGACCATCACCGCCACCCACCCGGAGGAGGGCTCCTGGAACACCGGCCTGCTGACCACCGGCGACTCCTGCGACTCCGGCGGCAGCGGGTTCCGGCTCCGCACCGGCGACCTCGTGACGGTCCACGTCCGGCTGCCCGCCGCGGACACCGGTGCCTGGCCCTGCCTGTGGACCTGGCAGGACGGCGGCCACGAGCTCGACCTGTTCGAGTGGTACGCCGACCACCCGGACCGGATCGAGTTCGTCAACCACCTGCGCCCCAGCAGCACCGTCTACTCCGGCCCGGACATCGGCCCCGAACGCTGGGTGTACGTGGCGGTCAGGCTCGGCGCCGACACCGACACCTGGTACGTCGGGCCCTCCCAGGACCGGCTCACCGCGGTCTGGTCCGACGGGACGGGCGTCGGACCGGACTTCGCCGCCTACCTGATCCTCAACCTCTCGATCGGCGACGGGACCTTCCACGCCCCGCCGTCCCGCACCGACCCGGTCACCATGGAGACCGACCTGATGAAGGTCGACCGTCCCCGGAAGGGACGCTGACCGGGTGGTCCGGGCGGGGGGCCGCTCAGCGCAGCTCCGCCGGCAGCACCCGCCCGGGTGTCATCGCCTCCTCCCGGACCAGGCTCCCCCAGACCACCAGACGGTAGAGCGAGGTGTAGGCCGGCGTGCACGTCGTCAGCGTGATGTAGCGCCCCGGCGAGGTGTAGGGCGAGCCGACGGGCACCGGCGCGATCACGCCCACGTCGTCCGGGGAGGTCTCCGGCAGGACGCCGTCGACCCGGTAGACGTACCAGCGGGTCCTGGTCTCGACGACCACGGCGTCGCCCGGACCCACCCGGTCCAGGTCGTGGAACTTGGCCCCGTGGCCGTCCCGGTGCGCCGCCAGGGCGAAGTTCCCCTCGCCCTCCCACGGCGGTACCGAACGGTGCGGCACGGTGTACGCGCCGGCCACGCCCTCCGCCAGGATCTCGTCGTCCGTGCCGAGCCTGATCAGCACCTGGTAGTCCCGGCCGAGGGCCGGCACGTGCAGGAACCCGAGATCGCCGTGGTCCGGCGCCGGCTCGGACCCGGGCGCCGGCGTGGCGGGCGGGGCCGCGGCGACCGCCCAGTCGCCGCGCAGCCGGGCCGCGGCCCCGTCCGCCTCCCGGTTCGCCACCAGGTCGGTCCACCAGACCGAGTAGGCCGCGAACAGCACCACCACCACGCCCAGGGTCAGCAGCAGGTCGCCCAGCCCTCGCACCCCCGCCCGTACCACCGCACCGACGTTCCGCCGCTCCGCCACCCCGGCCCTCCTTCACGCCGTCGGCCCGACCATCGCCGTCACTCCAGCGGCCCCGCCCGGCCACCGCAAGCCGACACACGCCCGCGCGGCGGGACCACCCCGGATGCAGTAACCCGCCGCGCCGGAACATGCGAAGGCCCGCCCGGCAGTGGGTCGCCGGGCGGGCCTGGGGGCCGGTTCAGAGCACCTGGAGGTTCTTGCGCAGCTCGAACGGGGTCACCTCGGAGCGGTACTCCTCCCACTCCTGGCGCTTGTTCCTGAGGAAGAAGTCGAAGACGTGCTCGCCGAGCGTCTCGGCGACCAGCTCGCTGCGCTGCATCAGGTCGATCGCCTCGCCGAGGTTCTGCGGCATCGGCTGGATGCCCAGGGCGCGGCGCTCGGAGTCGGTGAGCGCCCACACGTCGTCGTCGGCACCGGGCGGGAGCTCGTAGCCCTCCTCGATGCCCTTGAGGCCGGCCGCGAGCGTCACCGCGTAGGCGAGGTACGGGTTGCAGCCGGTGTCCAGCGAGCGGACCTCGACCCGGGTCGAGCCCTGCTTGCCGGGCTTGTACATCGGCACCCGGATCAGCGCCGAGCGGTTGTTGTGGCCCCAGCAGATGTACGACGGGGCCTCGCCGCCGGCGCCGGCGGTGCGCTGGGAGCCGCCCCAGATGCGCTTGTAGGAGTTCACCCACTGGTTGGTGACGGCGGCGGTCTCGGCGGCGTGCTTCAGCAGTCCCGCGATGAAGGAGCGGCCGACCTTGGAGAGCTGGTACTCGGCGCCGGTCTCGTGGAACGCGTTGCGGTCGCCCTCGAACAGCGAGAGGTGGGTGTGCATGCCCGAACCGGGGTGGTCCGAGAACGGCTTCGGCATGAAGCTCGCGTGCACGCCCTGCTCCAGCGCGACCTCCTTCATGACCAGCCGGAAGGTCATGATGTTGTCGGCCGTCGACAGCGCGTCGGCGTAGCGCAGGTCGATCTCCTGCTGGCCGGGCGCGCCCTCGTGGTGGGAGAACTCCACCGAAATGCCCATCGACTCCAGCATCGTGATCGCCTGGCGGCGGAAGTCGTGGCCGACGCCGCGCGGCGTGTGGTCGAAGTACCCGGACTGGTCGGCGGGGATCGGCGGGGTGCCGTCGCCGGGCAGGTTCTTCAGCAGGAAGAACTCGATCTCCGGGTGCGTGTAGAACGTGAAGCCCTGCTCGGAGGCCTTCTCCAGGGTGCGCTTGAGCACGAAGCGCGGGTCGGCGAAGGAGGGCGAGCCGTCCGGCATCAGGATGTCGCAGAACATCCGCGCGGTGCCCGGCGTCTCCGAGCGCCACGGGAGGATCTGGAAGGTGGTCGGGTCCGGCTTGGCGATCATGTCGGACTCGTACACCCGGGCGAAGCCCTCGATCGCCGACCCGTCGAAGCCGATGCCTTCCTCGAAGGCCTGTTCCAGCTCGGCCGGCGCCACCGCGACCGACTTCAGGAACCCGAGCACGTCGGTGAACCACAGCCGGACGAACCGGATGTCACGCTCTTCGAGCGTCCGAAGCACGAACTGCTGCTGCTTGCCCATGGGGACAGTCTCACCTCTGCTCTTTACGCTCGTGTTACGCGCGGAAGACCCCCGAGGGACCCAGGGGAAGCGACTGCTCCCATCATGGCCGATCATCGGCCGCGAGGGCAGTGCCGACCCCCCTGCCAGGACATTGCGTCAGTTCGACGATTACACTGCGGACCATGCCCAATCTCCGTCTCGCCCTGAGCCAGATCGACCCCTGGGTCGGTGACCTCGCCCGCAACAGCGATGAGGTGGTGCGCTGGACCAAGCAGGCCGTGGAGGCCGGCGCCCAGCTGGTCGCGTTCCCCGAGATGGTCCTGACCGGCTACCCGGTCGAGGACCTCGCGCTGCGCCGTTCCTTCGTCGAGGCGTCCCGGGCCGCACTGGTGGAGCTGGCCGGGCGGCTGGCCGCCGAAGGGCTGGGCGAGGTGCCGGTCGTGGTCGGCTACCTCGGGCGCTCCGAGCACGCCTCCCCGCGCCTCGGCCGCCCGGCCGGCTCACCGCAGAACTGCGCGGCCGTGCTGCACGGGGGCGAGGTGGTGACCCGCTTCGCCAAGCACCACCTGCCCAACTACGGCGTGTTCGACGAGTTCCGCTGGTTCGTCCCGGGCGACCAGCTGCCGGTGCTGCGGGTGGACGGCGTGGACGTCGCCCTGGCGATCTGCGAGGACATCTGGCAGGACGGCGGCCGGGTCACCGCCGCCCGCGAGGCCGGGGCCGGCCTGCTGCTGGTGATCAACGGCTCGCCGTACGAGCGGAACAAGGACGACCAGCGGCTCGACCTGGTGCGCCGCCGCGCCGCCGAGGCCGGCTGCACCCTGGCCTACGTCAACATGGTCGGCGGCCAGGACGAGCTGGTCTTCGACGGCGACTCGATCGTCGTCGGCGCGGACGGCGAAGTACTGGGCCGCTCCCCGCAGTTCGAGGAGCACCTGATGGTGCTGGACCTCGACCTGCCGGCCGCGAGCAGCGACCACACCGACGGCCTGCTGCTGACCGACGGCCTGCACCTGGTGCGCACCGAACTGAGCGGCGAGCCGCGGCCCGCCCCCGCGGAGAAGCTGGCCGCCGAGGTGGCGCCGCGGATCTCCGACGAGGCCGAGATCTGGGCCGCGCTGGTCTCCGGCACCCGGGCGTACGCCACCAAGAACGGCTTCACGTCCGTACTGATCGGCCTCTCCGGCGGCATCGACTCCGCGCTCGTCGCCTCGATCGCGGTCGACGCGATCGGCGCCGAGAACGTGTACTGCGTCTCGATGCCGAGCCGCTACTCCTCCGAGCACTCCAAGGACGACGCGGCCGACCTGGCCCGCCGCACCGGACTGCACTTCCGCACGGTCTCCATCGCCCCGATGTTCGACGCCTACCTGGCGGCCACCGAACTGACCGGTCTGGCCGAGGAGAACCTGCAGTCCCGCCTGCGCGGCACCCTGCTGATGGCGATCTCCAACCAGGAGGGGCACATCGTGCTCGCGCCCGGCAACAAGAGCGAGCTGGCGGTCGGCTACTCGACCCTGTACGGCGACTCGGTGGGCGCGTTCGGCCCGATCAAGGACGTCTACAAGTCGCTGATCTTCCGCCTCGCCCGCTGGCGCAACGAGGAGGCCGAGCGGCGCGGCGAGGCGCCGCCGATCCCGGAGAACACGATCACCAAGCCGCCGTCCGCCGAGCTGCGCCCGGACCAGGTGGACAGCGACTCGCTGCCCGACTACGACCTCCTGGACAGCGTGCTGGCCCGCTACATCGAGGGCGACGAGGGCCGGGACGCGATCGTCGCGGCCGGCTTCGACCCGGCGGTCGTGGACCGGGTGGTGCGGCTGGTGGACACCGCCGAGTACAAGCGGCGCCAGTACCCGCCGGGCCCGAAGATCTCGGTCAAGAACTTCGGCCGGGACCGCCGCCTGCCGATCACCAACCGCTGGCGGCGCGGCTAGGGATCACTGGAACCGGTAGGCGGCGGCCACCGCGAGGTGGTCGCTGCCGTCCCGGGGCAGGGTGCGGGACTCGACCGGGCGCAGGCCGCCCTTGCTCATGATCTGGTCGATCCGCGCCATCGGGAAGGACGACGGCCAGCTGAAGCCGAAGCCGTCCCCCGCCGCGCCCTGGGCCGAGCGCATCTGCGAGGTGACGGGCGCCAGGCTGCGGTCGTTCATCGTGCCGTTGAGGTCGCCGAGCAGCAGCACCTTCTTGAGCCGCTCGGCCTGGATCGCGTCCCCGAGGGCCTGCGCGCTGACGTCCCGCTGGGCGACGGTGAAGCCGCCCTCGGCCTTCAGGCGGACGGACGGCAGGTGCGCGACGTACACCGCGACCGGGCCCTGCGGGGTGGTGACCTCGGCCCGGAAGGCCCGGGTCCAGCCCATCCTGAGGTCCACCGGCTGGACGTCGGCGATCGGGTACTTCGACCACAGGCCGACGGTGCCCTCGACCGCGTGGTACGGGTACGCCGGCGCGAGGCCGGTCTCGTAGCCGCGCAGCGCCTTGCCGGCCAGCTCCTGGAGGGCGACGATCTGCGCGCCCGAGTCCACCAGGTTGCGGACGGTGCCCGGCACGTCGGTGTTGCCGGCCGCCACGTTGTGGGTGACCACCGTCCAGTCGCCCTGGCCGCCGCTCTTGTCGGTGACCAGGCCGCCGAACAGGTTGACCCACAGCACCGCGGGCACCAGCAGGGCGATCAGCGCGGTGGCCGAGCGCCGCAGCAGCGCGGGTACGAGCAGCACCGGCACGGCCAGGCCGAGCCAGGGCAGGAACGTCTCCAGGAGGCTGCCGAGGTTGCCGGGACTGTTCGGCACGTCGGCGTGGAAGCCCAGCAGGAGGCCGGTGACCAGGGCCAGCGCGGCGACGACGAGACCGCGCCGCCACGCGGTGGCACCGCGGCCGTCCCGGCCCCAGTGCCGCAGGCCCAGGAAGCGTCCGCCCAGGTCCCCCCGGACGCGCGCGGCACCCGCGGGGGCCGGGGCATTCTCCTCGCCCCTCACCCGGTCGGTCCTGTCCGCCTGCGTCATCCGTGGCTCCCGTTCGCTCGTGCCCTCGCCCGTCCGCCGCCCGGCCCGTGGGGGTACGGGCGGCATGCCGGACTGGTGCCGGTTTGATCGGATCCCGGCTCAGCCTATGCCGGGACAGACGCGGGGCCGCCGGAGCGGGTTCCGGCGTGGCCCGCTTTGGTGAGCGAGGCCACGCCGGGGGCGGACGGGAACGGACGGGGACGAACCGGCGTTCAGACGCCGGGCGCGAGGCCGTCGAGCAGGGCGTCGATCATCTTGCCGGCCAGCTCCGGGTCCTCCAGGTCGGAGTCGTCCCACAGGATGCTGCGGTAGAGGATCGGGCCCATCAGGAGGTCGCCGAGCAGCTCGATGTCGAGGTCGGCGCGGAGCACGCCCTCGTCGACGGCCCGGCGCACGAGCGCGAGCGCGGCCTCGCGCCGGGGCCGCACCACCCGCTCGTGGTAGGCCTTGTGCAGCTCAGGCAGGCTGTGCATCTGGCCGAAGGCGGCCTTGAGGATCCAGCGGCTGCGCTTGGCGAGGCCGCGCCGCCGCATGTAGTCGATCATCGCGACCAGGTCGTCCCGGGCGCTGACGCCGGTCGGCTCCGGCATCGCGATCTCCAGCCGGCTGACCACGTCGACCAGCAGGGCCTCCTTGTTGGGCCAGCGCCGGTAGATGGTGGCCTTGCCGACGCCGGCGGCGGTGGCGATGCCCTCGATGGTCAGCTCGGACAGGTTCGCACCGCCCGCCATCAGGTCCTCGATCGCGGTGAAGATGGCCAGCTCGGCGGCCTCGCTGCGCGGACGGCCGCGGCGGACGGCCGCGCAGGTCGGCGCGGCCTCGGCGGTCGGGGTGTCCGTCTTCATCCCGCTGGTCTCCCTGGATGTGCGCGGGCGCGGGGGCGCCGTTCCGTTGTCTCCGATGGTGGTCCGTGGTGGCGGACCGCGGCCCTGCCGCGCCGGGTGCCCCCGGGGCGGCAGGGCTCGGGGCCCGTCTTCGGACTCATTGTCGCTCAGGCCGGCCGCCGGTCAGGCGTCGGCCACCGCGCTCTCGCGGCGGTCGGCGACCTCGGGCGCCGCGGCACCGGGCCCGCCGGTGGGACCGGCGGCCTTGCGCGGGAGCAGGAACCAGGCGATCAGCGCGCCGGCCACGGTGATGCCCGCGGAGAGCGAGGCGACCACGTGCATGGCGCTGATGAACGCGTCGTCGGCGGGACCGAGCAGCGCCGCGCCCTTGGGGCCCATCCGGCCGGCGATGGCCAGGGTGGCCTCCAGGGACTCGCCCGCCTTGTCGCGCAGCTCCGCCGGGAACCCGGCGAGGGTGTCGCTCATGTGGTCGCGGTAGACGGTGGAGAGCACCGCGCCGAGGACGGCGACGCCGAGCGAGCCGCCGACCTGGCGGAAGGTGTTGTTGACGGCCGATCCCGCGCCCGCCTTCTCGCGGGGCAGCGAGCCCATGATCGCGACGGTGACCGGCGGCATGACGTGGGCCATGCCGGCGCCCATGAGCAGGCCGAGCACGATCAGCACCCAGATCGGCGTGGTGGCGGTCAGCACGGCGTAGCCGACGAAGCCGGCCGCGATCAGCAGCATGCCGACGGCGGCGGTGGCGGCGACGCCGAAGCGGTCGACCACGAGCCGGGCCCGGGGCGCGAACACCAGCTGGGCGGCGGCCAGCGGGAGCATCAGCAGACCGGCCTGCAGCGCGCTGTAGCCGCGCACGCTCTGGATGTAGAAGACGCCGAAGAACGAGACGCCCATCAGCGCGAAGAACACGACGCCGACCACGACCACGGAGGCGCTGAACACCTTGTTGCGGAACCACGTGACGTCCAGCGCGGGGTGTGCGGTGCGGCGCTCGAACCAGACGAACGCGGCCAGGGCCACCAGGCCGATCAGCACCGGCCCCCAGGCCTGCACGTCGGTGAAGTCGGCGAGCTCGCCGCCCTTGATGATGCCGAAGATCAGCGCGACCAGGCCGATGATCGACAGCAGTACGCCGACCGGGTCGAGCCGGCCCGGGTTCGGGTCCTTGGACTCCGGCACCAGGATCACCATCGCGATCACCGCGACGATGACGATCGGCACGTTGATCAGGAAGACCGAGCCCCACCAGAAGTGCTCGATCAGGACGCCGCCGGTGATCGGGCCGATGGCGATGGCGAGACCGACCGCGCCGGCCCAGACGCCGATCGCCTTGGGCTGCTCGGAGCGCTCGAAGACGTTCATGATGATGGCCAGCGTGGCGGGCATCGCGAGCGCGGCGCCGACGCCCATCAGGGCGCGGAAGCCGACGAGTTGGCCGGGCGTGCCGGCCATCGCGGAGAGCAGCGAGGCGATCCCGAAGACGACCATGCCGGCGAGCAGCGCGCGCTTGCGGCCGAAGCGGTCGCCGAGCAGGCCCGAGGTGAAGAGCAGCCCGGCGAACACCAGCGTGTAGGAGTTGATCGACCATTCCAGGTCGCTCTGGGTGGCGCCGAGTCCGACCGGCGCCGGGGTCGCGATGGTCTTCATCGCGACGTTGAGGATCGAGTTGTCGAGCACGACGACGAGCAGGGCGAGCACCAGGGTGCTCAGGATCGCCCAGCGACGGCGGTGGATGGCTTCCGGCACGCGGGGCGGCGCGGCTGCGGTGGTCATTGGTCTTCCCGTCCGTGATGGTGTGGCACTGGCGGGCAATTCCGAGCCGCGGACGTCTCGTAACCCCCCGAACAGCGTAACCGCATTTTCGATACGAGACGACGCCGTATCGCAAAATGGCGGCAAAGACCCCGGGTGTGCCGCAGATCGCACCGGGCCCCGTGCACCCGTCTTTGCGCAGCCGTCCGGGCGTGCAAGCATGGAGGGGATCCGGGGACGCCGTACGGCGCCACGAGACGACAACCCTTCAGGAGCCTGTTCGATGAACGCTTCTTCGCCTTCGCCTGCCCAGAACCAGGCGTCGCCCGCCACCCTCTACGGCGGGGTCACCAACCGACGCGTCACCGTCCGCGACCTCGCCGCCGCCAAGCAGCGCGGCGAGAAGTGGTCCATGCTCACCGCCTACGACGCCCTCACCGCGGGCGTGTTCGACGAGGCCGGCATCCCCGTCCTCCTGGTCGGCGACTCGGCCGGCAACTGCCACCTCGGCTACGAGACCACCGTGCCGGTGACCATGGATCAGATGGTGATGCTCTCCGCCGCCGTCGTCCGCGGCACCAAGCGCGCGATGGTCGTCGCCGACCTGCCGTTCGGCTCCTACCAGGAGTCCCCCGCCCAGGCCATGCACAACGCCGCCCGCCTGATGAAGGAGGCCGGCGTCGGCGCGGTCAAGCTGGAGGGCGGCGAGCGCAGCGCCCGTTCGATCGAGCTCCTGACCGAGGCCGGCGTCCCGGTGATGGCGCACATCGGCCTCACCCCGCAGTCCGTGCACGCCCTCGGCGGCTACCCGGTCCAGGGCCGCGGCGACGAGGCGGCGCACCAACTGCTGCGCGACGCGAAGGCCGTCCAGCAGGCCGGCGCCTTCTCGGTCGTGCTGGAGGCGGTGCCCGCCGAACTGGCCAAGCAGGTCACCGAGCAGCTCGCGATCCCGACCGTCGGCATCGGCGGCGGGCCCGACACCGACGCCCAGGTCCTGGTCTGGACCGACATGGCCGGCATGACCGCCGGCCGGGTGCCCAAGTTCGTCAAGCAGTACGCCAACCTGCGGGCCGTCCTCGGCGACGCCGCCCGCGCGTACGCCGAGGACGTCCGCGCCGGCACCTTCCCCGCGGCCGAGCACAGCTTCCACTGACGCGCCGCCGGCCGGCCCCGCTCCCCGCCCCGGGAGCGGGGCCGCAGCCGTTTCCCGGGGCCCCCCCCCGCGGCGGGGGGGGCTACCCCCCCCGGGGCGGTGCCCACGGGGGGGGGTTTGTTCGGCGCCGGACCCCCGCGGGCCCCCACCTACAACGCGGGGGGCGCCCTTCGGCGTTGAGTCCCTAGGC
>NZ_JBHYWI010000115.1:0-24197 GCF_042751525.1 Kitasatospora sp. NPDC059408 | reverse complement strand
GAGGAGGGCCCCACCCCCGAGCGGTGGGGCCCTCCTCCGTACGCGCGCGCCGGGCCTAGTAGACCGGCTTGTGCGGCTCGATCTGGTTCACCCAGCCGAGCACGCCGCCGCCGAGGTGCACGGCGTTCGAGAAGCCCGCGGCCTTGACCACGGCCAGCACCTCGGCCGAGCGCACGCCCGACTTGCAGTGCAGCACGATCTTCTTGTCCTGCGGCAGCTTCTCCAGGGCGTCGCCCATGAGGAACTCGTTCTTCGGGATCAGCACCGCGCCGGGGATGCTGACGATCTCGTACTCGCCGGGCTCGCGGACGTCGATCAGGAAGATGTCCTCCTTCTCGTCCTGCCACTCCTTCAGCTGCTTCGAGGTGATCGTCGAGCCGGCGGCGGCGGCCTGCGCCTCCTCCGACACGACGCCGCAGAAGGCCTCGTAGTCGATCAGCTCGGTGACCGTCGGGTTGTCGCCGCAGAGCGCGCAGTTCGGGTCCTTGCGGACCTTCACCTGGCGGTAGTTCATCTCCAGGGCGTCGTAGATCATCAGCCGGCCGACCAGCGGGTCGCCCACGCCGGCCAGCAGCTTGATGGCCTCGGTCACCTGGATCGAGCCGATCGACGCGCACAGCACGCCCAGCACGCCGCCCTCGGCGCAGGAGGGGACCATGCCCGGCGGCGGGGCCTCCGGGTACAGGCAGCGGTAGCAGGGGCCGTGCTCGGCCCAGAAGACGCTGGCCTGGCCGTCGAAGCGGTAGATCGAGCCCCACACGTACGGCTTGCCGAGCAGCACCGCGGCGTCGTTCACCAGGTAGCGGGTGGCGAAGTTGTCGGTGCCGTCCACGATCAGGTCGTAGCCGGAGAAGATCTCCATGACGTTGGAGTTGTCGAGGCGCTCCTCGTGGAGGATCACGTCGACGTAGGGGTTGATCTCCTTGACCGAGTCCCGCGCCGACTCCCCCTTGGAGCGGCCGATGTCGGACTGGCCGTGGATGATCTGGCGCTGCAGGTTCGACTCGTCCACCACGTCGAACTCGACGATGCCGAGCGTGCCCACACCGGCCGCGGCGAGGTACATGAGCGCGGGCGAGCCGAGGCCGCCGGCGCCGACGCAGAGCACCCTGGCGTTCTTCAGCCGCTTCTGCCCGGCCATGCCCACGTCGGGGATGATCAGGTGGCGCGAGTACCTGCGGACCTCGTCAACGGTGAGCTCGTCGGCCGGCTCGACCAGGGGTGGCAGCGACACGGAAACTCCGATGGTCGTCGGTTTCAGGTGGCCGGGGCCAGCCTGTCTGTGGGCATGTTGCTCCGCCACTCGGGTGGCTCTGCTACGCCAACAGTGTCACGCCCCTCCGGTATTCCGAGACAGCCCGTCCGATGGGCGAGACGGGCGGCGTCGGATCGTGGACCCGCCGCCCCGGGCCCCCCGGACGGCGCCCCGGCCCCTCCCAACGGGCCGGACGCGCCCGCCGGGCCGCCGCCCGGACCGCTCAGACCCGGCAGGCCGTCTCCAGCCAGACGTCCCCGAGCGACTCCTCCAGCGGCACCTGCGTCCGCCATCCGAGACGGTCCCTGGCGGTGCGCACGTCCGCCTGCCGCCACGGCACCGGTTCCCCCGGGGCCGGCCGGCCCTCGGCCCGCGGCCCCTCCGGGCGATGCCCCGGCAGGTACGGCCCCGGCGCGTGCCCCGGTGGGTGGTCCCCGCCCGCCACGACGGCCTGCGCGGGCAGCAGGACCTGCCGGTTCTCCTCCACGACGGACCCCTCGAAGCCCGCCGCCCGCACCAGCAGCTGCGCCGCGTCCCGGGCCCGGACGGCGTGCCCGCTGCCGATGTTGATCACCCCGGTCGCGGCCGACACCGCCGCCGACTGGATCGCCCGCGCGACGTCCCGCACGTCCACGAAATCCCGGTATCCGGACAGGTCCGGCATCCGCACCTGCGACTCGTCCCGCTCCAGCGCCCGGCGCAGCCCCTCCGCGAGCCGTCCGAACAGCGAGGCGGTCGGCGCCCCCGGGCCCACCACGTCGAACACCCGCAGCACCGTCGCGTCCAGGCCGGAGGCCAGCACCAGCTCCGTCCCGGCCAGCTTGGACACCCCGTACGGGCCGACCGGCCGCGGCTCGGCCTGCTCCGACACCGGCACCCCGCCGGGCACCGGTCCGTACTCGGCCGCCGAGCCGACGTGCACCAGCCGGGCCGGCTCCCGGCTGCGCCGGATCGCCTCGCAGACGGTGGCGACCGCCAGCGTGTTCGCCCGGATCAGGGTGCGCGAGCTGCCGTAGGTGGCGCCCGCGCAGTTGATCACCACCTGGGGGGCGACGGCGTCCAGGAAGCGCGCCAGCGCGCCCGGGCTGCCGGTGGTCAGGTCGAAGCGGATGTCGGCCGAGTCGCGCCGGCCGAGGACCGTCACCTGCAACTCCTGGTCCAGCAGCAGACGGTCGGTGACGCGGCGGCCGATGAAGCCGTCGGCACCCAGCAGCAGCACCCTCATCGGGGGTGTCCTTCCACGAAGCGAGGTCGGGGTCGACCTGGCGGGCTGAAATCGGGCATGTACGGGGGCCGGTTCGACGGCCGGGGTCCAGGGGATCGGGGTGTGCGGGCGGACGGACGAACGGGCGCGGTACGGGTCAGCGGTGCGCCTCGGCGCGGCCGAGCACCGCCCAGGCGTACCCGAGCAGCACCGCCGCGACGACGCCGCCGCCGAGCAGAGCGGCCGACGGGCCGGAGCGGCCGAGCCCGAGCACCGCCAGGGTGGCGGCCGGGCCCGCGAGCGCGCCCAGCGCGGCCGCGGTCCACCGACCGCAGCGCGCCAGCAGCGCGGGCAGCACCAGCAGCAGGCCCAGCACGCCCTGCGCCGCCCACGGGAGGGCGCCGGAGCGCTCGGCGGCCACGTGCAGCAGCCCGCCCCCGTGGGACGGCCCCGGGCGCGGCGCGACGACGGTCAGCACGGCGAGCGCGGCGAAGGTCAGCACCGCGAGGACGGCGAGGTGCAGGGCCACCGCGACCGGCAGCACCGGCCGCATCCGGGCCCGGAACTCGGCCAGCGTGCCCGCCGCGCCCAGGTGGCCCCGGCCGACCTGCCGGTACCACCGGGCCGCCCGCTCGGCCGACCCCGCCGACGCGGCGGCCGCCAGCGCCAGGGCGATGGTCAGCGGGCGGTCCCCGCCGGGCAGCGCGGGCGGGAGCAGCAGGAGGGCGGCCAGGCCGAGGCCGTAGGCGAGGGCGGCGGGGCGCCAGCGGGTGCCGGTGCCGGGCGGGGCGGCCTCGGGGCCGAGGCCGTCGGGGGCGGCGGGGCCGGCGAACGGCGGCCGGGGCGGGCGGGCCGGCCGGTCCGCGGTGAGGGCGGGGACGAGCACGAGCGGGACGGCGGCGGTCAGCAGCACCGGCCAGCGCGCCCCGAACCAGGCCACCGCCGCGCACGGCGGGGCGGCCAGGGCGACGGCGACGAGCGTGGCCCTGGCGGCGGCGCCGCACTCCCGGCCGGGGGGCTGCGGCGGCACGTACGGGCGGCGCGGCACGCGCGCGTACAACTCGTCGGCCAGCGCGAACAGGTCGGCGTGCCGGCAGCGGGCCGCCGCCTCGGCGCCGAGGCCCGCCTCCTCCAGCCCGGCGGCGATCTCCAGCGGGTCGACGGCCCGCTCGCACAGCGCCCGGTGCTCGGCCATCACCTCGCGCACCGGATCGCCCGAGGGGCGGCCGGCACCGCCCCCCGCCCCCGCGCCGCCCGCGGACATCAGACCGCCTCCGCGAGGGCGCCGGGGTCCGTCTCCAGGCTCCCGCCGTCCGCCCGGAGTGCCGCCGGACGGGCGGGGGTCCGCAGCCGGCCCCCGCGCTCCCGCGCTCCGTCGCCGCCGTCCTCGGCCGCGTCGTCGGGGGCGCTGCGGCCGACCCCGTCGGCGCCGCCGCGCAGCCAGAACTCGGCGGGGCGGGCGAACGGGCGGGGCCGCTCGCCGGGCGTGCCGCCGCCCCCGCCGTCCGGGAAGGCCGGGAACTGCGAGACGAGCTCCAGGTAGATCTCCCGGAAGGCGCCGATCACCGGTTCGACGGCGAAGCGTTCCTGCGCCCTGAGCCGTCCGGCGAGCCCGAGCCGCGAGCGCCGCTCCTCGTCGCGCAGCAGCGCCAGGCAGGCGCCGGCCAGGGCGCTCGGGTCGCGCGGGGGCACCAGGAGCCCGGTCGGTCCGACCACCTCACGGGCCACCCCGACGTCGGTCGACACGACCGCCCGGCCGCTCAGCATCGCGTCCGCGAGCAGCCGCGGCCGGCGCTGGGCCAGCGCGGAGAACACCGCCACCGTGCCGCTCTCCCAGGCCGCGGCGAGCGAGTCGGGCCGCCCGGCGAAGTCCACCGCCGCCGCGATCCCGAGCCGGCCGGCCAGCGCCGCGCAGTGCGCGAGGTAGCCGGGCCGCGCCTCCTCGCCGTGGACGACGAGCCGGGCGTCGGGGAGTTCGGCCCGCACCCGGGCGAAGGCGTGCAGCATCAGCTCGGTGTCGCGGCCGGGTTCCAGGGCGCCCGCCCAGGTCAGGGTCGGCGCGGCCGGTTCCGGTCCGGCGGCGGGCCGGGACACCGCGGGCGTGCCCTCGTACACCACCCGGGTGCGCGCCGGGTCCGCCCCGCAGCGGCGCTGCCACTGCTGGTCGTGCGCGCTGCCCGGGGTCAGTATCGCGGCCTGCCGGTACGTCTCCTCGGTGAGCGCCCGGAAGAACGCCAGCAGCAGGGCCCGGACGGGCCACCGGTAGGGCGCCTCGCGGTAGCCGAGGTACTGCTCGCGCAGGTGCAGCCCGTGCTCGGTGACGACGAACGGGACGCCGTGCAGGTGCCGGGCCACCAGGGCGGGCAGCGCGGCCGGGCCGCCGCCCACGACGTGGCACAGGTCGGCGCCGCCGAGGCCGCCGGGCCCGGTGCCGTACCAGGGCGCGGACAGCGGGCGCAGGCACTGCTCCAGGAGGTCGGCGGCGACCAGGACGTCGCACACCAGCGGCTGCCCGGCCGAGGTGTCCGCGCCGGGCAGCCGCCAGACCCGCTCCAGGGCGCGGCGGGCGTGCGCGGAGGCCAGGAAGGCGGACAGGCCGGCGTCCTCCCGGGCGAGCGCGGCCAGCCGGTACAGCCCGGCCCCGAACCCGTGGCGCTCGCCCGGCAGGACCAGGGCGCGCACCAGTTCCTCGTACGCCCGCGCGTACTGGCGTCTGCGGAGTGCGCCGGGGGCCCGCCCGGCCGGCCTGCGCCCCCACAGCGCCAGTTCGTGGACCCCGCGCCAGGCGGGCGAGATCCGGTCCCCGACGCCGAGGGCGTCCGGGCCGGTGAGCAGGTAGAGCTCGAACCCGTGCTCCGGCAGGCCCTCGGCCAGCCGGTCGCACCAGGGTCCGGTGCCACGGCCCGGGTACGGACGGGCACCCTCGGTGAGCAGCGCGACGCGCACGGAAGACCTCCTCTTGCTGCCCCTCCCGGGGGCTGCGGAAGCTGGTGGCCGACCGCCTGCTGCCCGCCGTGTGGCGCGGCGTGTGTGGCTCTCCCCCCACACCTGTTCGGTCCGGCAGCAGAAAGGTAGGACCGGCCCGCGGCCATCCATCGGTCACATGCCTGGTTGCCACCTGAACGAGTGAACCGGCGTGACCTCGCCGCGAACGGGGCCGTTAGCGCCGCCGCTACCGGGCGCGGGCGGCCAGCAGCTCCCGCACCTCGCGCGCCACCTGCCCGGGGTGCTCCATCATCGCCACGTGCCCGGACTCCGGGAGCACCAGCAGCCGGGCGTCCGCGAAGGCCGCGCAGGCCCGCCGGGCCGAGCGGTAGGAGACGAGCTTGTCGCGCAGCCCGTACACGAGCAGCACCGGCACGCGCACCTGCCCGGCCTGCCGCCACAGCGCCTGGTCGCCGCGCTCGGTGTAGGCGGAGACGATCCCGCGCACCGAGCCGACCAGGGCCCGCGCCGCGTGCGGCACCGCGAGCCGGCGCCGGTACTCGGCCACCACCTCGGCCCGGGTGGCCGCGGGCAGCCCGTCCGGGTCGCCGTAGACCAGCCGCAGGATGCCGTCGGCGGCCTCCTCGGGGCCGCGCGCGCCCGCCGGGAGCCGGCCCAGCAGACCGGGCAGACCGGGCACCGCGAGCAGGCCGGTCGGCCAGGCGGTGCGCTGCGGCGGCAGCTCGGGCAGCGCGGGCGAGACCAGGGTGAGGGTGCGGACGAGGTCGGGACGCAGGGCCGCGAGCCGGACGGCGACGGCGCCGCCCAGCGAGTTGCCGAAGAGGTGAACGGGGCCGCGGCCGGCGGCCTCCAGGTAGCCGATGACGGCCCGGACGTGGCCGTTGACGCTCAGGTTGCCGTCCGCGGGCGGCGCGGAGGCGCCGAAGCCGGGCAGGTCCACGGCCTCGCCGTCGATCCGGTCGGCGAGCAGGCCCATGAGGGCCGTCCAGTTGCCGGCCGAGCCGCCGAGCCCGTGCACGAACAGCCCCGGCTCCCGCCCGTCCGCCCCTTGCGCGCCGGGCTCGCCCGCACCGGCCGGCCGGTGCACCGCGAGCACCGCACCGGGGACCTCGACCGACCGCATCTGCTGCTCAGCGCCGCTCATGGGGGACGATGGTAGTGAGCGCCGGCCGGGCGGCCGCCGCCGGGCGGGCACCCTGCGTGGCCGGGCCGTTCCGCCCCCGTCACACCACTGCCGATGCCGAGGTCAGCGCCGTATTGTGGGCTCCTGACAAGGAGGCCGGGGGCTTTTCTCACGTCCGCCGAACGCGGACGCGGTTACCGAAAAGTAGAATCGGTCACCTCGCAGCCCCGTACGAACCCCGAAGTGAGGAGCGCCGTGACGGCCATCCAGGAGGCGCAGGAGCGCCCGCGCGGTGCCCGCCTGCCGCGAAGCGCCCGCCGTGAACAACTGCTCGGTGCCGCCCAGGAGGTGTTCGTCGCGCAGGGCTACCACGCGGCCGCCATGGACGACATCGCCGACCGCGCCGGGGTCAGCAAGCCGGTGCTCTACCAGCACTTCCCCGGAAAGCTGGAGCTCTACCTGGCGCTGCTGGACAAGCACTGCGACGCCCTCGTGGAGTCGACCCGCGAGGCGCTGTCCACCACAATCGACAACAAGCTGCGGGTGGCCGCGACGATGGAGGCGTACTTCAACTACGTCTCCAGCGAGTCGGGCGCCTTCCGGCTGGTCTTCGAGTCGGACCTGACCAACGAGCCGGCCGTGCGCGAGCGGGTCGAGCGGGCCTCGGAGGCCAGCGCGACGCTGGTCAGCCAGGTGATCCAGGAGGACACGGACCTGCCCGAGGCGGAGTCCAAGCTGCTCGCGGCCGGGGTCTGCGGCCTCGCCCAGATCACTGCCCGCTACTGGCTGTCGCAGGGCCTGGAGATCCCGCGCGACGAGGCGGTCCGGCTGGTCGCCAGCCTCGCCTGGCGCGGTCTGAAGGGCTTCCCGATGCACCCGACGGGCGAGTCCGCCTAGGGGCGGCCCGCGACCGCGGTGGGCTCCGGTGATCCGCTGACCTTCGCCTCCGCGGTGATCGCGTGCTCTATGGTGAAGCCGTACGGCGCGGTCGTCGCGAACGCTTGTCCCAGGCGCTCCGGTGCCCGCGCGTGGATGGCTGCAACCCCGGAGGGACGGAAGCCGTGGAGGTCAAGATCGGCGTGCAGAACGCGCCGCGCGAGATCGTGATCGAGAGCACGCAGACTGCCGATGAGGTCGAGAGCGCGGTCGCCAAGGCGCTGGAGGGCAGCTCGAAGCTCTTCTCGCTGACCGACGAGCACGGCCGCCGCGTCATCGTCCCGGCCGAGCGCCTGGCGTACGTGGAGATCGGCGAGCAGGCCGTCCGCAAGGTCGGTTTCGGCACTCTCTGAGTCGCCCGCCCGGTGCCCCGTTCCCCCCGAGGGAGCGGGGCACCGTTGCGTGTACGGCCGGTCGGACCGGGGTAGGGCGCAGGTGCGGCCGTTCGAGTGCCGCGCGCCCGTCCCCCGGGGAGGCAGCCTTGCTGGTCGAGTCGATCGTCTTCGCCCTCGTCGGCCTGGTCGTGGGCCTGGCCGCGCTCCTGGCGCTGCCGGCGTACTTCCCGGCGGCCCGCGCCCTGGTGCTCGGCACCGCGGTGGCGGCGGCGCTGGTCGGCGGGGCGGTCGCGGCCTTCGGCCTGGCCGGGCGCTACCCGGCCGGAGCGGCCTTCGCGGCGGCGGTCGCCTCGGTGGTGCTCACCTCGATGCTGGCCCGGCCCGACGTGGCCGCCGGCCGGGCCCCGGCGCACCGGCACCACCCGCACCGCGGGGGCGCCCACCGCGCGCCGCGGCGGCACCGGCCGGCGTAGGGCGCGTCGGCGGGAGGCCCTAGGAGGCCAGGCCGAGGGCGGCCATCCGCCTGGTGTGCGCCTCGGTGATCCGGTTGAACATCTTGCCGACCTCGACCAGGTCGAAGCCCTGCACCTGCACGCCGCCGACCAGCAGGTTGGACAGCGCGTCACGCTCGGCGACCACCCGCTGGGCCTGGCTGAGCGCCTCGCCCATCAGCCGCCGGCCCCACAGGGCGAGCCGGCCGCCGGCCCGCGGGTCGGCCTCGATCGCCTGGCGCACCTTGTCGACGGCGAACTGGGCGTGGCCGGTGTCGGACATGACGCCGAGGACGAGGTCCCGGGTGTCGTCGTCGAGGCGGACGGCCACCTCGCGGTAGAAGTCCGTCGCGATGGCGTCGCCGACGTAGGCCTTGACCAGGCCCTCCAGCCAGTCCGAGGGCGCCGTCATGCGGTGGAACAGCTCCAGCGGCTCGACGAAGGGGCGCATGGCCTCCTGCGGGTCCGCGCCGATCTCGGCGAGCCGGTCGTGCAGGCGCTGGTAGTGCTGGAACTCGGAGGAGGCCATCCGGGCCAGGGCCGCCTTGTCGGCGAGGTCGGGCGCCAGCTTGGCGTCCTCGGCGAGCCGCTCGAAGGCGCTCAGCTCGCCGTACGCGAGGGCGCCGAGCAGGTCCAGCACCGCCGCGCGGTAGCCCGGGTCGGCCGAGCAGCTCGCCCAGTCGCCGATCGAGCCGGCCTCGTCCTGCGTCTCACCATGGGTCTCCATGACCCGCCACCTTAGTCCCGCCCGCCCGGCTCCCCCACACGCACCGGCCGCCCCCGGGCGTGCCGGGTGACCACCCGGAACGCCCGGTCACGCGCCGGTCGCCGGGGGCAATGTCAGACGCGTCACGTGTTCGAGTCGTCGCCTGACTGTATGGTGGTACGGAGCCCCGTCGTGCTCGCACGGTGTCACCGCCGTCTCGGTGTCCCGCGCAAGCCCGCTCCCCAGCGGCACCGTCCCCTCGGACGTGTCCGCATCGGAGGCACGGGTACTCACGTACGCGGATGCCCGGTCGGAGAGCCGATCGGCTCCGACCATGGCTTGGACTTCAAGCCTTGGCACCGCATCAGTGGCCGAGCGAGGGCCGCCGAGACCGCGCCCACCCGGCGGAGGTCCCGCGCAGGTCCCTCACGGGAATCCTCCCCGACGCCGCCGGCGACGCGCCCCGCCATCGGGCCGCGCGCACCGGCCGGCCGCAGGGACCGGCGCGGTTGTGCGTCCGCGCAGCTGTTTCAGGACCGTCCAGGTCCGTACGCAGCCGCGCGCCCGCCCGCCCGCCGCTCGCTCTCGGCCCCTCCCACACGGAAGAGGCAGCACCCTGTCCACCACCGCTGAACCCATCAAGACGACGTTCCGAGAGCTGGGAATCCTCCCGGAGACCGCCGAGGCCCTGGAGGCCGTCGGCATCGTCCACCCGTTCCCCATCCAGGAGATGACCCTGCCGGTCGCGCTGACCGGCCACGACGTCATCGGCCAGGCCAAGACCGGCACCGGCAAGACCCTCGGCTTCGGCCTCCCGCTGATCGAGCGGGTCGTCGTGCGCGCCGACGTGGACGCCGGCCGCGCCACCGAGGAACAGCTCACCGACTTCCCGCAGGCGCTGATCGTCGTCCCGACCCGCGAGCTGTGCACCCAGGTCACCAACGACCTGCAGACCGCCGGCAAGGTCCGCAACGTGCGCGTCCTCGCCGTGTACGGCGGCCGGGCGTACGAGCCGCAGGTGGAGGCGCTCACCAAGGGCGTCGACATCGTCGTCGGCACCCCGGGGCGCCTGCTCGACCTGGCCGGCCAGAAGAAGCTCAACCTGTCCCGGGTCCGCGCGCTGGTCCTGGACGAGGCCGACGAGATGCTCGACCTGGGCTTCCTGCCCGACGTCGAGAAGATCATCACCATGCTGCCGGCCAAGCGGCAGACCCTGCTGTTCTCGGCCACCATGCCGGGCCAGGTCATCAACCTCGCCCGCCGGTACATGAGCCAGCCCACGCACATCCGGGCCGCCGCGCCGGACGACACCGGCGCGACCGTCGCCAACATCGAGCAGCACATCTTCCGTGCGCACTCGCTGGACAAGGTCGAGATGGTCTCGCGCATCCTGCAGGCCGACGGCCGCGGGCTCGCGATGATCTTCTGCCGCACCAAGCGCACCGCCGCCGACGTGTCCGACCAGCTGACCCAGCGCGGCTTCGCGGCCGGCGCGGTCCACGGCGACCTCGGCCAGGGCGCCCGCGAGCAGGCCCTGCGGGCCTTCCGCAACGGCAAGGTCGACGTGCTGGTGTGCACCGACGTCGCCGCCCGCGGCATCGACGTCGAGGGCGTCACGCACGTCATCAACTACCAGTGCCCCGAGGACGAGAAGACCTACCTGCACCGGATCGGCCGCACCGGCCGGGCCGGCGCCTCCGGCACCGCCGTCACCCTGGTCGACTGGGACGACATCCCGCGCTGGCAGCTGATCAACAAGGCGCTGGACCTGCCGTTCAACGAGCCGGAGGAGACCTACTCCACCTCGCCGCACCTCTACGAGCTGCTGAAGATCGCGCCGGGCACCAAGGGCATCCTGCCCCGCTCGGAGCGCACCCGCGCCGGCCTGGGCGCGGAGGAGGTCGAGGACCTCGGCGAGACCGGCGGGCGCGGGGCGCGCTCCGGCCGGGGTGGCCGCGGCGGGTCCGCCGGCTCGAACGGCTCCGGCGGCTCGGGCGGCTCCGGTCGCTCCGGCCGTCCGGGCGGCCCGGCCGTCGAGGCGGCCGAGGAGAAGCCGAAGCGGACCCGCGAGCGCCGGCGCACCCGCCGGGGCTCCGAGGTCGGCGCCGAGGGCGAGGCCGCTGCCGCGGTGACCGCGTCCGCCGCGACGGCCCCGGCCGTCGAGGGCGCCGAGGGCGAGGCCGCGCCGCGCCGTCGTCGCCGCCGCTCGCGCGGTGGCGCGTCGGGCGCCGAGGCTGCCGTGGCCGAGGCCGCGGTGGTCGAGGCCGCCGAGGCCGTCGTCGCCGAGGCCGTGGCGGCCACCGAGGCTCCGGCCGAGGAGAAGCCGGCCGCGCGCACCCGGACCCGGACGCGGAAGCCCAAGGCGGAGGTCGTGGTCGAGGCCGCCGAGGCCGTCGTGGCCGAGGTCGTGGCGGAGGCCGTCGTCACCGAGGCTCCGGCCGAGGAGAAGAAGCCCGCCCCCCGGACGCGCACCCGCAAGCCGAAGGCCGAGACCGTGGCCGACGCCGCCGTCACCGAGGCCCCGGCCGAGGAGAAGCCCGCCGCGCGCACCCGGACCCGCAAGCCCAAGGCCGAGACCGAGGCTGCGGCCGCCGAGACCGCCGAGGTCCCGGCCCCGCGCCGCCGGACGCGCGCCCGCAAGGCCGCCGAGGCGACCCCGGAGAGCTGACGCACCCACCCCGGAGGGGGTGGGCGGGCCGACAACGGGCCTGCCCACCCCCTCCGGCGTTCCCGGGGGCGTGGAGACACGCCCTAGGCTCGGGCTTCGCCCGGGTAGTCGTACGACGCACGCAGGAGAGCAGGCCCATGAGCACGCCGCCGTTCCTCACCCTTCCCCGTTGTGCCCGCGCCGTGCGGGTCGCGACCGAGCGGGGCGGATTCGCGGCGCTGCGGGCCGAGCCGGCCGGCGAGGTGCGCGGGTCGGCGCTCCTGGTGCCCGGGTTCACCGGCAGCAAGGAGGACTTCATCGCGCTGCTGGAGCCGCTCGCGGCGGCCGGGTACCGGGTGACGGCCGTCGACCAGCGCGGGCAGCACGAGACCGGCGGGCCCGACGATCCGGCCGCGTACGCCGTCGGGGCCCTCGGGGAGGACGTCCGGGCGCTCACCCGGGCCCTCGCCGGGGAGGCCGGCGACGGCCGGCCGCTGCACGTCGTGGGGCACTCCTTCGGCGGGCAGGTGGTGCGGGAGGCGGTGCTCGCGGCGGCGGCCGAGGGGGCCCTGCCGTGGGCCTCGCTGACGCTGATGTCCACCGGCGCGGGCGCCATCGACCCGGCCGAGGCGGCCCGCACCAAGCTGCTGCTGGACGCGCTGCCGGTGCTGAGCCTGGAGGAGATCTGGCAGGTCATGCAGCAGATGGAGGAGGGCGGCGGCGATCGGAAGGAGCGCCCGGCCGCCGACGTCGCCGCGTTCCTGCACCGCCGCTGGCTGGCCAACGTGCCGCGCGCGCTGGCCGTCACCGGCGGCCACCTGGTCGCCGGGCCCGACCGGGTCGACGAGCTGGCCGCCGCCACCGCCGGGCTGCCCGTGCTGGTGCTCTCCGGCGTGCGGGACCACGCCTGGCCGGTGCCGGCACAGACGCGCATGGCGGAGCGGCTCGGCGCCCGCCGCGTGGTCGTCGAGGACGCCGGCCACTCCCCCAACGCCGAGCGCCCGGCCGCGACGGCGCAGGCGCTGGCCGCATTCTGGGCCGGTGGCGGGGTCTCGCCCGACGTGGTCTGAACCACTTCTCGAAGTTCGACCGCGTTCAACAGAGGACAAAAGTCGTTAGTTACGGTAATCTTTGATTCTGTCCGGGAATCATCGCCGGCCCTCCGCGGGTTTCAATCCACTGAAACCAGTACTTAACGGACGGGCAACGGCCCGGAAGCACCGCCACGACACCGTGGTCCACGAGGCACCAGCAGCACCGGGCAAGCAGGGGGAGCCCTTGCCGCAGCAGACCGCCACACGTACGAGCCGCGCGATCCGGCCCCATCGCCGGACCGCCCGCAAGACCCTGGAAGGGCTGATACCGACTCAGCCGCAACCGCCCCGCGACGCGGGGCGAGGAAAGGAGACGCCCATGACGAAGCCCATGCGTTTCGAGATCGTCCGGCTGGACGACGCCAACGGCTCCGCGACCGACCGCCTGATCGCCGACGCCGAGACCGTCCGCGAGGTCGTGCAGGCCGCCGCCCGCACCGGCGAGCGCCTGCTCATCCGTCCGTGCCCGACCGTCTGACCCCGCGCGGCGCCTCCGACCGGGAGACCCCGCCCGCCGCCGACGAGCCCGGAGCGTCCGATCCGGACGTGCCGAAACCCGACTGACGCCCCGTCACCGCTATCGCCGATGACGGGGCGTCAGTGCGTCCGGGCCCCGCCCGGCCCCACCGGCCCGACGTTTGCCGCCCCCCGCCGCTGGACATCCCCCAACCTGAGCCGCCCGCACCCGCGCCCACCCGCGCCGGGCCGGGCGTCCCGCCACCGACAGGTGCCGCCGAACCCTCCGTACGGGTGATCGTCCTTGACGCGGCGGTCCGGAGGGAGGAGCGTTGTCGGCTATGAGGGGCGAGCCCAGCTGCCCGAGGTGCGCCGGTCGGGTCCGCGCCCCCGGCCTGTTTTCGGACACCTGGCAGTGCGACCAGCACGGAGCCGTGCACCCGATGCAGCCGGTGCTGCCCCCGAGCGTGGAGGCGCTCGGCGTGGCCGTCGCCCGTTCCCAGGTCCCGGTGTGGCTGCCCTGGCCGCTGCCGGTCGGCTGGCTCTACACCGGCATCGCGCACGTCGGCGACGACGTCTCCGGCGCCCGCGCCACCGCCGTCGCCTGTTCCGGGCCGGCCCCGCTCGGCGGTTTCGGCGAGCTGGTGCTGGTGGCGGAGGAGCTGGGCGTCGGCCTCGGCGCCCGCTACGCCGGGATGCCCGGTCCCGACCCGGGCGAGTCCGTCGCCCTCTACAAGCCCGCCGACGCCAAGCTGATGGCCGCCGGGCGGCCCACCCCGATGTTCCACGTCCCGGACGCCCCGGCCGACCGCGCCGTGTTCGTCGGCGAGGCCCGCGGGCTCTGGCTGTGGGCCGTCGCGTGGCCCGAGCAGTCCGCGCTGGTGATGTACGACGAGCTCGTCCTCACCGACCTGCGCGAGGCGGGCGCCGAACTGGACCTCCTGCCCTGCGGGGCCCTCTCCCCCCGGCTCCTGGGCTGAGCGCCCTATCCTGGGCCGCATCCGCGAGCTCCAGGAGGTCCGACCCGTGCGCATCGACCTGCACGCCCACAGCACCGCGTCCGACGGCACCGACAGCCCGGCCGAGCTGGTCGCGGCGGCGGTGGCCGCGGGCCTCGACGTCGTCGCGCTCACCGACCACGACACCGTCGCGGGGCACGCCGAGGCCGCCGCGGCCGTGCACGCGCTGCCGGCCGGCACCGCGCTGACCCTCGTGCCGGGGGCCGAGCTGTCCTGCGTCGTGGACGGCATCAGCATGCACCTGCTGGCGTACCTGTTCGACCCGGCCGAGCCGGCCTTCGCGGCCGAGCGGGAGCTGGTGCGCACCGACCGGTTCCGGCGCGGGCAGGCGATCGTCGAGCGCTGCCGGGAGCTGGGGGCGGACATCGGCTGGGAGCAGGTGAAGCGGATCGCGGGCGAGGGCTCGGTGGGCCGGCCGCACATCGCGAGCGCGCTGGTCGAGGCCGGCGTGGTGGCGACCGTCTCGGACGCCTTCACCGCCGAGTGGCTCGCCAACGGCGGCCGGGCGGACGTCCGCAAGCACGAGACCGACCCGGCCGAGGCGGTCCGGCTGGTCCGGGCGGCCGGCGGCGTGCCGGTGTTCGCCCACCCCGGCGCGGTCAAGCGCGGGCGGACCGTCTCCGACGAGGTGATCGCCGGGCTCGCGGCGGCCGGGCTGGCCGGGCTGGAGGTCGACCACACCGACCACGACGAGGAGACCAGGGCCCGGCTGCGCGGCCTCGCCGGCGAGCTCGGGCTGCTGGTCACCGGGTCCAGCGACTACCACGGCGAGCGCAAGACCGTCCGGCTCGGCGAGCACACCACCGACCCCGGGGTGTACGAGGCGCTGCTGGCCCAGGCCACCGGCGCGAAGCCGATCGGGGGCTGAGCCCGCGCGCGCGGAGCCGCGCGGGCGTGCGGGAGCGCCGGGGCGGGGTGCGCCCGGAGCGCGCGCCCGGGCGTGCCTTCCGGTCCGGATCGCAGGGCCCCGGCCTGAGCCGAGAGCCGCACCCCGGGTGGCGCCCCGTCAGTCCAGGCGGACGCCGCGGCGTTCCGGGTCGCGCAGGTCCGTACCGTGCTCCAGCCAGCGCTCCTGGAGGGCGGCGGCGCCGTGGACGCGCTTCCAGCCGGCCTCGTTGGGGGTCATCGGCAGCAGCGGGAGGAAGCGCACCGGGTCGGCCGGCTCGTCCAGGTCGAGGTCCGGCACCAGGCCGCCCGGCTCGGCGACCAGGACCGAGGTGAACGGCGCGCCCGCCCACAGCGGGGAGCCCAGGTCCAGCGAGCCGCCGGGGGCCACCACCAGGCCCTCCACCTGCGGCGTGGCGGCGAAGGTGGCGAGGCTGCGCAGCACGTCGTCGCGTCCGCCGCGGACGGTCAGGACGAGTTCGGCGCGCGGGCCGCGCACCTGGTCGGCGACCATCGCGGTCGGGTCGGCCATCGGGGCGGCGGCCATGCCGAGGGTCGTGTAGCGGACGAGGCCGGCGGCGTCCGGGCCGAAGCGCAGCAGCTCGATCCGGTCGGTGCCGAGGAAGGTGACCGCGGCGCGGCCGCTCGGCTCGCCGAAGGTGGCGATCAGCCGGGCCTCGACGGCCGCCAGCACCGCCTCCCGGGAGAGTTCCGGGGAGGAGCCGTGGGGGTCGCCGAAGATCGGGAAGTCGTGCGCCATGCCCGTGAGCGTATCCCGCGCACCGGGCCCGGCGCCGGTCGCCGGCCGGATGTTAGGGTGAGCGACTGGCCACCGGGAACCATGAGTTCGGGCCTTCCGGGGCCGCGGCGCGAAGGAGGTGGTTGCGGTGGATACCGGCCGAGATCGGAGTACCGGCAGCTCTCCCCAGCGCCCTTCCCGCACGTCCCGCCCCGCCCGCTGATCCCGTAGCGGCGACCGGGGGCGGCCCGCGGAGAAACCGGCCGGGAGAGCTCCCCGCCCTTCACCGGTGTTCCTCGCCGTCGCACCCGCGGCCCTCCGCCCGCTCGCGCCGCACGTGCGGCGGCTCCTGTTCCAGGGAGCCTGCCATGTCGATGATCAACAGCCTGCGTGCCGCCGTCCGCCCGGGCCGCCGGCGTCCGGCCACCGGCCGCTACGACACCGTGCCGCCGGGTGATGCCGGCTCGGCCGTGGTGGACTGCGCGGTCTACCAGGACGGCCGTCGGCACGGGCAGCGCTGCAGCCCGCGCGAGGCCGCCCGGCGGGTCCGGGCCGCGCGTCAACTGCCGGGCGGAGCGGGCTCGTTCAGCTGGATCGGACTGCACGAGCCGACCGAGGAGGAGTTCGAGGGCATCGCCCAGCGCTTCGGGCTGCACCCGCTCGCGGTCGAGGACGCGGTGCACGCGCACCAGCGGCCCAAGGTCGAGCGCTACGACGACGTGCTGTTCGCGGTGTTCAAGACGATCCGCTACGTCGAGCACGACCAGCTGACGCCGACCAGCGAGGTCGTGGAGACCGGCGAGCTGATGGTCTTCGCCGGGCGGGACTTCGTGATCACCGTCCGGCACGGCGGCCACGGCTCGCTCCAGGACCTGCGCCACCGGCTGGAGGCGGACGCGGACGAGGCCGGGCTGCTCGCCAAGGGCCCGGCCGCGGTGCTGCACGCGATCGCCGACCACGTCGTGGACAACTACCTGCTGGTCGCCGAGCGGCTGCAGAACGACGTGGACGAGATCGAGTTCGACGTCTTCTGCAACCGCGGCGGGCGCGGCACCGACGTCGGCCGGGTCTACCAGCTCAAGCGCGAGGTGCTGGAGTTCAAGCGGGCGGTGGTCCCGCTGCTGCGCCCGATGCAGCAGCTCTCGGAGCCGCAGCAGGGGCTCGTCGACCCGGACGTCCAGAAGTACTTCCGGGACGTCGCCGACCACCTGGCGCGGGTGACCGAGCAGGTGCACGGCTTCGACGAACTGCTCAACTCACTGCTCCAGGCGAACCTCGCGCAGGTGTCCGTCGCGCAGAACGAGGACATGCGCAAGATCACCGCCTGGGCCGCGATCTTCGCCGTGCCCACCATGATCACCGGCGTGTACGGCATGAACTTCGACTACATGCCCGAGCTGCACCACCGGTTCGGCTACCCGCTGGTGCTCGGCACGGTGGCCGTGATCTGCGTGGCGATGTACCGCGGCTTCCGCCGCAACGGCTGGCTGTAGCGCACGCCCCGGCCGGCGGGACGCCGTCAGCGCCGCCCGGCGCGGGCCACCAGCACCAGGCCGAGCAGGATCAGCACCACCGCCGGGTAGGCGGCCGCCGGGGGCCACTGGCCGAGCCAGAGCGCCGCGATCAGCGCCGCGCCCGGGGCCTCCAGCAGGATGGCGGTGGAGGTGACGGACGGGCCGAGCGTGCGCACCACGCGGTTGCTCAGCGAGTGGCCGAGGAACTGCGCGGCGACCATCAGCAGCACGATCTGCCACCACACCCCGGCCGGCCAGCCGGACATCCGCGTCCCGGCGGCCAAGCAGATCCCCAGCAGCACGACCGCCGTGGTGGCGTAGCAGACCAGCGTGTACGCGGTGGTGCTGACGGTCTTGCGGACCTCCGCGCCCAGCAGCATGTACCCGGCCGCGGCCAGGCCCGCGCCGAGCGCGAGGGCGTCGCCGAGCAGCGCGCGCGGGGAGAGCGAGAGGTCGACGCCGGTGAGCACCAGCACGCCGGCGAAGGCGGCGCCCATGCCGAGCCAGACCATCCGGGGCGCCCGGGTCCCGAACAGCCGCATCAGCAGGATCGTCCACAGCGGGGACGTGGTGACCAGGGCGGTCGCCGAGGCCACCGAGGTCATCCGCAGGCTCGGCATCCAGAGTGCGAAGTGCAGCGCGAGCAGGGCGCCGGCCGCGGCCGCGAGCAGCAGCGCCCGCCGGCCGATCCCGCGCAGCTCGGCGCGGTGGCGCAGCAGCGCGTACGGGCCGATCACGCCGACCGACATGACGTTGCGCCAGAACGCGATCGCGAGCGCGGGCGCGGCGGTGGCGCTGATCAGCGGGCCGGAGAGCGAGATGCCGCTGATGGAGACGGCGAGCAGCAGGAGGTCGAGGGTGGGCAGCGGGTGCGAGGGGGACGCACCGGCGGTGGGCGCGGGGGCGGTGGCGGGCCGGGCGGCGGGCACGGCGCTCCTTCGCGGGCGAGGGTGGCTGGCGGGGTGGCTGAGCGGGTCTCACCGTAAGGCCCGTGCCAGAGCGATGGAACTGTCGCCCGACGGGTGAGACGGCCCGTACGAGGCGGAGGCCGTACGCTGTGCGCCATGGACCGTACGCCCGCCACCGCCGACGACTTCCTCGACCAGGCCCTCCTGGAGGAGGCCGCGAAGAAGTCCGGACTGCTCTGGGTCCGCGCCGACGGCCAGGAGCAGTCCCGCCCGGTCTGGCACGCGTGGCACGACGGCGCCGTGGTCGTCGTCGGCGACGGCGGCGAGCAGCCGCTGCACGGCCTGGCCGCCGGCTCCGGCGCCGTGGTCACCGTCCGCAGCAAGGACAAGGGCGGGCGGCTCACCGGCTGGCCGGCCCGGGTCACCGAACTGGCCCCGCACAGCGAGGCCTGGCTGGGCGCGGTCGAGGAGCTCAAGGGCAAGCGGCTGAACGCGCCCGACACCGACACCATCGCCGACCGCTGGGCCCGCGAGTGCCGGGTGCTGCGGCTGGAGCCGGCCGGCGCCCTGGCCGAGCGCCCGGGCGCGATGCCGGACGGCTCGCACGCCGCCGTGCCGCCGGCGACCCCGGCGACCACCCGCCGGCCGATCCCGGCCGGCCTGCCCAAACTGCTGTTCAAGCGCCGCTGAAGGTTCGCCTCCGGTACTCCGTCGCGACGGTGCCTCGTCGGGCCGCTCCCGCACGCCGCGGGTAGCCTTGGCCAACGGGTGCGCCGCGGCGCGCGCCCAGCACGGTTTCGGACCGGTCGAGCGAGTCGAGGGAGTTCATGGCAGGGCCAGGCACCCGGGTCTTCATCTCCCATCTCTCCGCGATCGCGGTCTTCGACCCGAACGGGGACCAGGTCGGCCGGGTCCGCGACGTGGTCGTCACGCTGCGCCTGGGCGGGCGCCCGCCGCGGGTGCTCGGACTCGTGGTCGAGGTGGTCGGACGGCGCCGGATCTTCCTCCCGATGACCAGGATCACCAGCCTGGAGTCCGGCCAGGTGCTCACCACCGGCGTGATCAACCTGCGCCGCTTCGAGCAGCGCCCCGCCGAGACCCTCGTCCTCGCCGAGCTGCTGGACCGCACCGTCACGTGGTCGAAGACCGACGAGCCGGTCACCGTGCTGGACGTCGGCATGGTCCAGAGCCGGCTGCGCGAGTGGGAGATCAGCAAGGTCTTCGTCCAGGTCGGCCGGGCCGGACGGCTGCGCAAGGGCAAGGGCGAGCGGCTCACCCTGGACTGGCAGGACGTCACCGGCTTCGCCCTGCTCGAACAGGACCAGGGCGCGGCCAACCTGCTCGCCACCTTCGAGCAGCTGCGCCCCGCCGACCTCGCCGGCGTGATGCACCACCTGTCCGCCAAGCGCCGCGCCGAGGTGGCCGCCGCGCTCGACGACGAGCGGCTCGCCGACGTCCTGGAGGAGCTCCCCGAGGACGACCAGGTCGAGATCATCGGCAAGCTCCAGGAGGAGCGCGCCGCCGACGTCCTGGAGGCGATGGACCCGGACGACGCCGCCGACCTGCTCTCCGAGCTGCCGAACGACGAGGCCGAGCGCCTGCTCCAGCTGATGGAGCCGGACGAGGCCGAGCCGGTGCGCCGCCTGCTGTCCTACGAGGAGGACACCGCGGGCGGTCTGATGACCACCGAGCCGGTCGTGCTGGAGCCGGACGCGACGGTCGCCGAGGCCCTCGCCCGGATCCGGGTGCGCGACCACAAGCCCGCGCTCGCCGCCCAGGTCTTCGTCTGCCGCCCGCCCAACGAGACCCCGACCGGCCGCTACCTCGGCACCGTGCACTTCCAGCGGCTGCTGCGCGAGCCCCCGTACGTCCTGGTCGGCTCGCTGGTCGACGACGACCTCGATCCGCTGCCGCCGGACACCCCGCTGCCGCTGATCACCAGCTACCTGGCGACCTACAACCTGGTCGCGGCCCCGGTCGTCGACGACGCGGACCACCTGCTCGGCGCCGTCACCGTCGACGACGTGCTCGACCACCTGCTGCCGGAGGACTGGCGCGACGCCGCGCTGCACGCCCGGGACCACGACCAGCACGAGACGGAAGGGGCGATCGGTGGACGCTGACCGCAAGGGACGGGCGGACGACGACCCCGCACGCCGGCGACTGCGCGGCGAGCTGCGGGAACTGCGCCAGCTGCGCGAACTGCGCACCCGCGAGGGCAGCAGCCGCGAGCGCCTGGAGACCTCCCCGATCAGCGGCTCCAACCGCGCCCGGTTCGACCAGCCGCGCACCGCCCGGCCCGGCCTGCTCTCCCTGCCCTCGTACGACCCGGAGGCCTTCGGCAAGCTCTCCGAGCGCATCGCCCGCTTCCTCGGCACCGGACGGTTCATCGTCTGGATGACCGTGGTGATCATCATCTGGGTGGCCTGGAACACCCTCCTCCCGGACGACGTGCGCTTCGACTCCTACCCGTTCATCTTCCTGACCCTGGTCCTGTCGCTGCAGGCCTCCTACGCGGCGCCGCTGATCCTGCTCGCGCAGAACCGCCAGGACAACCGGGACCGCGTCAACATGGAGCAGGACCGGGCCCGCAGCGACCGCAACATCGCCGACACCGAGTACCTGACCCGCGAGGTGGCGGCGCTGCGCCAGGGCCTCGGCGAGGTCGCGACCCGGGACTTCATCCGTTCCGAACTCCAGTCCCTGCTGAAGGAGATCGAGGAGCGCCGGGAGACCAGCGAGGCGCTGTGACCGGCGGCACGCTACCGACGGGTTAAGGGGATCGGCGGGCGCCGTACCATCAAGGCATGGCCAACGAGACAGAGGTCGCGGCCGGCGTCACGGAGGACTCCGTGCGCCAGGCGCTGTCGACCGTCAACGACCCGGAGATCAACCGCCCGATCACCGAGATCGGCATGGTGAAATCGGTCGAGATCGCCGAGGGCGGCGCGGTGCGGGTCGCGGTCTACCTGACCGTCTCCGGCTGTCCGATGCGCGAGACCATCGTCACCCGGGTCCGCGAGGCGGTCGGACGGGTCCCCGGCGTGAGCGGCGTCGAGGTCGAGCTCGACGTGATGAGCGACGAGCAGCGCAAGGAGCTCTCCCAGCTGCTGCGCGGCGGCGCCCCCGAGCGGGAGATCCCGTTCGCCAAGCCCGGCACCCTCACCCGCGTCTACGCCGTCGCCTCCGGCAAGGGCGGCGTCGGCAAGTCCTCGGTGACCGTCAACCTGGCCGCCGCGATGGCCGCGGACGGCCTGAAGGTCGCCGTGGTGGACGCCGACATCTACGGCCACAGCGTGCCGCGCATGCTGGGCGTCGAGGGCCGGCCCACCCAGGTCCAGGACATGATCATGCCGCCGCAGGCGAACGGCGTGAAGGTCATCTCGATCGGCATGTTCACCCCGGGCAACGCCCCGGTCGTGTGGCGCGGCCCGATGCTGCACCGCGCCCTCCAGCAGTTCCTCGCCGACGTGTACTGGGGCGACCTGGACGTGCTGCTGCTGGACCTGCCGCCCGGCACCGGCGACATCGCGATCTCGGTGGCGCAGCTGGTCCCGAACGCCGAGATCCTGATCGTCACCACCCCGCAGATGGCCGCCGCCGAGGTGGCCGAGCGGGCCGGCACGATCGCGGTGCAGACGCACCAGAAGATCGTCGGCGTGATCGAGAACATGTCCGGCATGCCGTGCCCGCACTGCGACGAGATGATCGACGTCTTCGGCACCGGCGGCGGCCAGACCGTCGCGGAGGCGCTCACCCGCACCGTCGGCGCGACCGTGCCGGTGCTCGGCTCGATCCCGATCGACGTCCGCCTGCGCGAGGGCGGCGACGACGGCCGCCCGGTCGTGCTCGCCGCGCCCGACTCCCCGGCCGGCGCCGCCCTGCGCGCCGTCGCCGGCAAGCTCGGCGGGCGCCAGCGCGGCCTGTCCGGCATGTCGCTCGGCCTGACGCCCAGGAACAAGTTCTAGCCGTACGTCACGAGGGGCCGGGTGGTGCGCCACCCGGCCCCTCGGCGCGTTCGCGGACGGCGCCGGTACCGGTGCCGGTGCCTTGGCGCTAGGGGCGGGTGTAGGCGGTCAGGTCCGGGACGGTCGAGAAGCCGGCGCCGTAGGCGCTGACGCCGCGGCCGTACGCGCCCAGCAGGACGCCGGGGGCCTCGCCGGCCAGCACCCAGCCGTACTCGGACTCGCGGTAGCGGAACGGCTGCGGCAGCCCGTTCACCGGCAGGCTCAGGGTGGACCAGCCGGGGCCGGCCAGGTCGTCGGCGAGGTCCCACGCGAGGGAGCTCTGCTGTTCCAGCCAGTCCTGGCGCAGCGCCCGGTCCAGCTGGCCGGGCCAGGTGGCGGCGAGCAGGCCGGAGCCGGCCAGCCAGGCGGCGGAGGAGGCGGAGGTCGCCTCCAGGGTGCCGGTGTTGTCGGCGCTGCGGCGGCTGTCGCGGCGGGCGACGGTGACGACGACGGCGAACTTGCGCACGTCGCGCGGCTCGAACTGGCGGGCCGGCTCCTCGCCGTGGCCGAGGGTGCCGTAGTCGACCCCGGCGGACGCCCCGCCGCGGGGGCCGCCGGCGCCGGCCTGCATCAGGTAGCGGCGGCCGGTCCAGCCGTCGTCCAGGCCGTACCACGGGAAGTCGGCGGACAGGTAGGGCACCAGCGGGTCCGCCGGGCCGGCCTGCCCGCCGACCACCGGGCCGCCGGCCGTGGCCGTCGCCCCTCCCGCCTGACTCGTCGCGTCCATCCCCGGGCCTCCTCTAAAGCACGTGTGCCTGCCGGGACCCCGCTCCCTTGGTGGCGGGCCCCGGCGCCCCCGCCGCGCGTCCTGCGGCCCGCGCGGGCGCGGGAACTGACGGACAGCTCGACGGGAACAATCAGCACAATAGCGGCGCGCACGCCGCCGCCCCGCTCAACCGTGCGGGCGAGCGGGGCGGCGGCGTGGCCGAAGAGCGACGGCGCGGGGGCGCGGTCAGGTCGCGTCGGGGTCGAACGGGGGGCGCTCGCCGGGCTGGAGCGGCGGGCCGGCGGAGGCGGCGGCCGGGGCGGCGGCCTTGTCGAAGCTGACGCTGCCGGCGCGGCCGTTCACCGGGCCCGTGGGCTTGTCGTCCAGGACCGACCGGATGTCCAGCGAGTCCTTCATGTCCTTGAGGCCCAGCGGGTCCTCGTTGCCGCCCATGAGCTGCTTGCGGACGAAGGTCTTGGGGTGCAGGTCCTCGAACTCGAAGTCCTTGAACTCCGGGCCGAGCTCGCTGCGGATGTCCTCCTTCGCGCTGTCGGCGAAGGAGCGGACCTTGCGGATGAAGCCCATCGTGTCCTGGATCAGCTTCGGAAGCTTGTCGGGGCCGAAGATGATGATCGCCATGACGATCAGGGTCAGGATCTCCAGCCCGCCTACGTCGCTGAACACCTATGCTCCCTAGCTCGCCGGACGACGGTTCCTACAGGGTAATGGCCATCGGCGGGTCTCCGGTCCACGGTGTGATGAACCCGTGGTAAAGACCGGCCGATGGCCGGAAGCCGTCCGCGAGCGGCGCTGTGGCGCGGGTCTTGAGGACCGGGCCTAGCGGAGTTCCCGGTGCAGGGCGGTCAGCCCGCCCGCCGGGCGGTCCGGCAAGGGGGTCGCCTCACGCGTCGCGGCGACCGGGAAGCCCGGGAAGTCCACCGGGACCTGCGCGTTCATCGGGACCAGCCCACCGCCGCGGCCGGGGGTGCCGGCCGAGCCGACCGGGCTCACCGACGTACCGTGCTGGTCCTCGCTCTGCGCGCTCAGGCCGCCGACGCCGCCCAGCGTCACCGCGGCCACCGAGAAGGCGCCGGCGGCGGCGAAGACGAAGCGGCGCCCGCGCGGCGCGGACGGCCGGACCACGGCCACCGCGGCGGCGGGCTGCGGCCGGGCCGGGGCCTCGGGGCGCGCGGCGCGGCGGCCCATCAGCGGGCGCAGGACGGCCC
>NZ_JBHYWI010000114.1:0-24551 GCF_042751525.1 Kitasatospora sp. NPDC059408 | reverse complement strand
GCTGCGGCTGCGGCTCGCCGACGGGATCCGGCACGGCCTGGCCGACCGGTCCGCCGCCGGTCCGTGGGAGGAGGTGGCGGCGCGGATGGTCGACGCCCAGGCGCCGGGCCTCGCCGCCCGGGTCCGCGAGCTGGACGGCCTCCCGCAGGAGCGGCTCCTGGAGGAGTACGCGATGCTCCACCTGCTCGCCACCGCCGCCACCCGGCTCGACGAGCTGCCCACCGGGCTGGCGGCGACGGTGCGGACGAGGGTCGGCTACACCACCGACGCCGCCGAACTGCTCGCCGGGCCCACGGTCCGGGACCGCTGGCTCGTCCTCGGCACCCGGACCGCGCCCATGGGCGAGGGAGGGGACGACCGGCTCACCACCCGCCGGCTCTGGCTGCGCGGCGCCAAGACCGGCCGCCCGGCCCTGCTGCTCGCCTTCGGCCGCCCCGGCCAGGCCCCCGACCTCGCCCTGCCCACCGGCCACGCGCTGGAGGCCGAGCTCGCCTTCCACCCCGGCGCCCGTCCGCTGCGCGCCGCCCTCGGCACCCGGTACGGCGCCCCCGCGCCCGGCCCGGCCGCCCCGCCGGACGGCCTGTCCGTCGCCGAGGCGGTGGCCGGCTACGGCACCGCCGTCGCCGACGACCCGTGGCTGGACGCCTGGCCCACCGTCCTCACCGGCGTCGTCCCCGTCCTCACCCCGGACGGCTGGCGCCTGACGGACGGCCACCACACCGTCCCCGTCCGCCCCGCGGCCGTCCCGGAGGCCGCCCTGTGGCGCCTGGCCGCCGTGTCCACCGGCCGCCCGCTCACCGTCTTCGGCGAGTACGGCCACCAGGGCTTCGCCCCGGTCACCGCCTGGCCCGGCGACGACCACCGCCCCATAGGCCTGACCACCGTCTAGGAGCAGAACATGACGACCACCCAGGACCCGTGGGAAACCCTCCACACCACCGCCCTCCTCGGCACCGACCGCCGCCCGCTCCCCGACACCGCCCTGCCCCTCGGCGGGTCCGTGGACCGGGACGACCCGGCCACCGCCCTGCTGGAGCTCGCCGCGCTCGCGACCGTCCGGCGCCGCGCGGGCGCCCTGCCCGTCCCGGCCGTGGAGCCGCCGGACCCGCCCGCCCCGCAGGACGGCCGCCCCGAGCTGCCCCCTGCGGCGGCCCGGCGGCTCGCCGTCCTGCTCGCCGGCCGCACCACCGGCGGCACCACCGGCGGCACCGGCACCCTCGCCAACCTCACCGAGCTGCTGCCGCAGTGGCTCGCCGCCGCCCGCGAGCGGGGCCTGCGCCCGCCGGCCGCCCTGGTGCCCGCCCTGCTCGACGCCTCCCGGGCCCGCAGCGAACTGCGCCAGGACGGCGTCGCCCTGGCCGGTCCCCTCGGCCGCTGGCTGGCCGTGCGGAACCCGGACTGGCGCTACGTCCTGCGCACCACGCCGCCCGGCGCGCCGCCGCAGCCCGCGGACGACCGCCTGTGGCACGAGGGCCTGTTCGCCGAGCGCGTCACCCACCTCACGCTGCTGCGCCGCCGCGATCCGGCGGCCGGCCTCGCCCTGCTGCGGAGCACGTGGCCGACCGAGCGCGCCGAGGACCGGCTGCTCTTCCTGGACGCCCTCCAGGACGGCCTCTCCCCCGAGGACGAGCCGTTCCTGGAGGCCGCCCTCGGCGACCGCAGCAAGAACGTCCGGGCGACGGCCGCCGAGCTGCTCTCCACCCTCCCCGGCTCCGCGCTCGCCCGGCGGATGGCCGTCCGCGCCACCGCCGCCGTCCGCCTCGCCGATCCGGGCACACACCTGCTGGTCACCCCGCCCGCCGAGTGCGACGCGGCCATGGAGCGCGACGGCATACCCCCCAAGTCACCGACCGGGCGCGGCGAACGGGCCTGGTGGTTCGGCGAGGTGGTCGCGGCGGCGCCGCTCGCCACCTGGCCCGAGACGACGGGCCTGACGCCGGACCAGCTGCTCGCCCTGCGGGTCGGCGACAGCATCGACGAGACCAGCAGCAGCTGGGCCGACGACCTCCGCGAGGCCTGGGCCCGCGCCGCCGTCCGCCAGCACGATCCCGACTGGGCCCGCGCGCTGCTCGGCCCGGCGCCCGTCCCGCCCGTCCGCGGCGCGGGCCGGGCGCGGGCGCCGCGGGCCACCGGCGCACCCGCCAAGCTGCTGTCCGTCCTGCCGCCCGCCGAACGGGCCGCCTGGACGGCCGCGTTCATCGAGGTGCACGGCCTGGGCGAGGCCTTCCAGCTGCTCGGCGCGTGCGCCACGCCGTGGACGCCGCCGCTGTCCACCGCGGTCGTCACCGCACTGTCCCGCACCGCCGCCTCCGGGGCGTACCCGTGGAGCCACAGCGGCGTGCTCGGGATGACGGAGCGCGCGCTGGCCCCGGAGACGGCCGGCGCCGTCGAGGAGCTGGCCGCCGGCACCACACCGGACTCGGCGTGGGCCGAGACCTTCGCCCGCCTCGCCGGGACGCTCCGCTTCCGGGAGGCGATGCTCGCCGAGCTCGGGGCGTGAGCCCGGCTCGGGGCCTGAGCCCGGCCCGGCGCCTGAGCCCGGCCCGGCGCGTGAGCCCGGCTTCGGGGCCTGAGTCGAGCCCCGGGCACGAGAAAGCGGGCCGGCCCCGCCCGGGGACCGGCCCGCTCACCCGACGATGAGGGCGGAGATCAGCCCGCCGCGCGGAGGTTGGCCTCGACCCAGGCGACGACGTCCCGGGTCGGGGTGCCTGGGGTGAAGATGTCCGCGACGCCCATCGCCTTCAGCTCGGCGATGTCCTCGTCCGGGATGATCCCGCCGCAGAACACCTTGATGTCGGCCGCGTCGCGCTCCTTCAGCAGCTCCAGCACCCGCGCGCACAGCGTCATGTGGGCGCCCGAGAGGATCGACAGGCCGATGCCGTCCGCGTCCTCCTGGATCGCGGTGTCCACGACCTGCTCGGGCGTCTGGTGCAGCCCGGTGTAGATGACCTCCATGCCGGCGTCGCGCAGGGCGCGCGCGATGACCTTGGCGCCGCGGTCGTGACCGTCCAGCCCCGGCTTGGCCACCACCACACGGATCGGCCCTGACACACCCATGACTGCCTCCTGGACCTCGTCGTCCACCAACCCACCCGGCCTCGTGGGCCGTGGGCGCGTTAACGGTCAATAACCAACCTGAGGGGAGGTTAGCGCCACCCGGGCCGGTTGGCCGTGCCACCCCTCAAGAGGAGGGCAAAATCACAGGCCCACCCCTTCCTACCAGTGGGTATACCCACCTCCGGGCAATCGCACGGACCCCCGCGCGACCTCTTGACAAGCGGAGGTTTTTCGGGGGCACGGAACGTACGGATACAGTCACGCCTGTTTTCCCTCGCCCGACGACGTGACCGAGGCCCACCGAGGAGGCAGCCCCCGATGGCTCCCGACGCAGCCGCCCGTCCGACCCGTGCGGAGCTGCGCGTCGCCGCCCGGGAGCAGTCCCGCGCGCAGCGGCGCGGCGCCGCCAAGGCGGCCACCCGGGCCGCGCTGTTCCGGGTCGCGGTGCCGTCGGTGGCCGCGCTCGGGGTCGCCGCGGCCGCGGCGATCACGGTGGTGCAGGACGAGGCCGGCCGGGTGCCCCCGCAGGCGACGGCGGCCGACGCCCCCGACAGCACCGCCGCCACGGCGACCAAGGTCACCGCCCAGCAGGCCGTCGCGGCCGGCGGCGACCACTCCCAGGCCTCGCGCGGCGACGCCCGCCAGCCGCTGACCGGCGCCCAGCCGACGGACGCCCCGACCGCCCAGCCGACGCCGCCGCCCGCCCAGCAGCCGAAGGTCGTCATGCCGGTCGCCCAGCACGGCCTCGGCGAACTGTTCGGCGCGGCCGGCACCCACTGGGCCAACCGCCACACCGGCATCGACTTCCCGGTGGACGGCGGCTCCGAGGTCTACGCCGTCGCCGACGGCACGATCCGCACGCAGTGGAACCCGTTCTACGGCTACATGTCGATACTGAAGATGAACGACGGCACCGAGGCCTGGTTCTGCCACCTGCGCGGCTACAAGGTCCGCAAGGGCCCGGTGAAGCAGGGCGACCTCATCGCCTTCGTCGGCAGCAGCGGCAACAGCACCGGCCCGCACCTGCACTTCGAGATCCGGCCGCCGGGCAGCGGGCCGGTCGACCCGCTGCCGTGGTTCCTCTCGAACGGCCTGGACCCGCGCTAGCGGGCCGGGCCGGCCCGAAGGGCCCGGGCCTGCCAGCGCGGTGGCACTAGAGCTTCTCCACCGGCGCGTAGCGCAGGAGCAGCTGCTTGCGCCCCTCCGTGCCGAAGTCCACCGTGGCCTGGGCCCGGTCGCCGACACCCGTGACGGTGACCACCGTGCCCAGCCCGAAGGTGTCGTGGGTGACCCGGTCCCCGACCGCGAGCGAGACGGCCTCGCGCTCCACGACCTTGCCCGAGCGCCGCGCCGACTGCCCCCAGCCCGCCTTCGGCGAGGCCGAGGCCGACGAGCCCGCCCGCGAACCGCCGCCCCCGGAGGAGGACTTGCCCCACGAGGAGCCCGAGGAGAAGCCCCGCGCGGCCGGCGCCTGCGCCGCCCCCGTCCGCTTCCACTCCACCAGGTTCTCCGGGATCTCCTCCAGGAACCGCGAGGCCGGGTTGTACGCGGGCTGCCCCCACGCGCTGCGCAGCACCGAGCGGGTCAGGTAGAGCCGCTCGCGCGCCCGGGTCAGCCCGACGTACGCGAGGCGGCGCTCCTCCTCCAGCTCCTTGACCTGGTTGAGGGCCCGCATGTGCGGGAAGATCCCGTCCTCCATGCCGGTCAGGAAGACCACCGGGAACTCCAGGCCCTTGGCGGTGTGCAGGGTCATCATCGTGATGACGCCCCGGCCCTCCTCGTCCTCGTCCGGACTTCCTCCTTCGGTCCCGTACTGCTTCGCATCCGGGATCTGGTCTGAGTCGGCGACCAGCGCGACCCGCTCCAGGAAGTCGGCCAGCGAGCCGACCGGCGGCGCGCCGTCCTCGCCGGCGTCCGGCCGCTCGCCCGGGTCCTGCTCGTACTCCAGGGCGACGGAGGCGAGTTCCTGCAGGTTCTCCACCCGGGTCTCGTCCTGCGGGTCGGTGGAGGACTGGAGCTCGGCCAGGTAGCCGGTCTCCTCCAGGACGGCCTCCAGCACCGCCGCCGGGCCCGCGCCCGACTCGACGACCTGGCGCAGCCCGGCCATCAGGGTGTTGAACTTCTTGACCGCGTTGGCCGAGCGCGCGGCCATCCCGTACGCCTCGTCGACCCGCAGCAGCGCCTGGGGGAAGGAGATCCGCTCCCGCGAGGAGAGCGCGTCGATCATCGCCTCGGCCCGCTCGCCGATGCCGCGCTTGGGCACGTTGAGGATCCGGCGCAGCGGCACGGTGTCCTCGGGGTTGGAGAGCACCCGCAGGTACGCGAGGACGTCCCGGACCTCCTTGCGCTCGTAGAAGCGCACCCCGCCGACGACCTTGTACGGCAGGCCGACCCGGATGAACACCTCCTCGAACACGCGGGACTGGGCGTTGGTGCGGTAGAAGATCGCGACGTCGCCGGGCTTGGCCTCGCCCTTGTCGGTGAGCCGGTCGATCTCGTCGGCGATGAACTGGGCCTCGCCGTGCTCGTCGTCGGCGACGTAGCCGACGACCTTCTCGCCGTGGTCCCCGGCCGTCCAGAGCTTCTTCTCGCGCCGGTTGGCGTTGCGCTCGATGACGGCGTTGGCGGCGCTCAGGATCGTCTGCGTGGAGCGGTAGTTCTGCTCCAGCAGGATCGTCGTCGCGTTCGGGTAGTCCTCCTCGAACTGGAGGATGTTGCGGATGGTCGCGCCGCGGAAGGCGTAGATCGACTGGTCCGCGTCACCGACGACGCACAGCTCGGCGGGCGGCACCTCGGCGAGGTGCGCGGCGGCCGGGTTCACGAACTCCCCGTCCACGGTGCGCTTGGGCGCGGCGGCGACGGAGCCGCCGCTCAGCTCCCGGACCAGCATGTACTGGGCGTGGTTGGTGTCCTGGTACTCGTCGACCAGGATGTGCCGGAAGCGCCGGCGGTAGTGCTCGGCGACGTCGGGGAAGGCCTGGAGCAGGTTCACCGTCGTCATGATGATGTCGTCGAAGTCGAGCGCGTTGGCCTCGCGCAGCCGCCGCTGGTAGAGCGCGTACGCCTCGGCGAGCTTCTTCTCCATCGGGTTGGCGGCCTGGTCGGCGAAGGTCTCCTCGTCGATCAGCTCGTTCTTGAGGTTGCTGACCTTCGCCGTGAAGGACTTCGGCGGGAACTGCTTGGGGTCCAGGTCGAGGTCGCGGCAGACCAGCGACATCAGCCGCTGGGAGTCGGCCGAGTCGTAGATCGAGAAACTGGACGTGAAGCCCAGCACCTTGGACTCGCGGCGCAGGATCCGCACGCACGCGCTGTGGAAGGTGGAGACCCACATGGCCCGGGCGCGCGGGCCGACCAGCTGCTCGACGCGCTCGCGCATCTCGCCGGCGGCCTTGTTGGTGAAGGTGATCGCCAGGATCTCGCCCGGCTGCACGCCGCGGGCGCCGAGCAGGTGGGCGATGCGGTGGGTGAGCACCCGGGTCTTGCCGGAGCCGGCGCCGGCCACGATGAGCAGCGGCGAGCCGGCGTGCAGGACGGCCTCGCGCTGGGGGTCGTTCATGCCCTCCAGCAGCTGGGCCGGGTCGACCACCGTCCGGGCGGCGCCGTTGCGGTACCAGGCGTCGCGCTCGGCCGCGGCGGCGTGGTCCGTGTGGAAGAGCCCCTCCGGGATCGCCTCCTCGTACGCGTCGTACGGGACGTCGTCCTCGAACGGCGGGGGCTCCTCGTCGAGGGGAGTGGCGGCGGGCTGCTTCGACCCGGCGGCGGGGGCCTCGAAACCGGGGAGCGGGAGGTCGTCAAAGAGGCTACTCATGGCACTCCGAGTCTATGGCCCCGCACCGACAAGCCCGCCCGGCCCGGGCAGACCCATCGGTGCGGGGCCGGGGGCGGACGGGCTCGTGCGGACGGTGCTCAGACCAGGCGGCGCGCGGTGGCCCAGCGGGTGAGCTCGTGCCGGTTGCTCAGCTGGAGCTTGCGCAGGACGGCGGAGACGTGGCTCTCGACCGTCTTCACCGAGATGAACAGTTGCTTGGCGATCTCCTTGTACGCGTACCCGCGCGCGATCAGCCGCAGCACCTCGCGCTCGCGCTGGGTGAGGCGGTCGAGGTCCTCGTCGACCGGCGGGGTGTCGGTGGCCGCGAACGCGTCCAGGACGAAGCCCGCGAGCCGGGGCGAGAACACCGCGTCGCCGTCGGCGATCCGGAAGATCGCGTTGACCAGGTCGTTCCCCGTGATCGTCTTGGTGACGTAGCCGCGCGCACCGCCGCGGATGACGCCGATGACGTCCTCGGCCGCGTCCGACACCGACAGCGCGAGGAACTTCACCGACTGCTCGCCGGTCATCACCCCCGCCGAGCGCCGCAGCACCTCGACGCCGCCGCCACCGGGCAGGTGGACGTCGAGCAGCACGACGTCCGGCCGGGTCTCGGCGACGACGCGGACCGCCGACTCGACGTCGTCCGCCTCCCCGACCACGTCGATGCCGGTCTCCGCGGTGCGCCCGATCTCGGCCCTGACCCCGGTCCGGAACATCCGGTGGTCGTCCACCAGCACGACGCGAGCGGTGCGCTCCGGCGCTGCCTCAGTCATTCGTTCTCTCCATCTCCAGCTCGACCTCGGTGCCGCCGTCCGGCGCGGGCCGCACCCGGGCGGTGCCGCCGTTGCGCTTCATCCGGCCGATGATCGACTCCCGTACGCCCATCCGGTCCTCGGGCACCGTGTCGGGGTCGAAGCCGGGGCCGTGATCGCGCACGAACACCGACACCGTCCTCCCCTCGACCTCCGCGTACACCTGGACCGGTCCCCCGCCACCGTACTTGGCCGCGTTGACGGTCGCCTCCCTCGCGGCCTGCATCTGTGCCGCGATCTTCTCGTCCATCGGGCAGTCGCCGACGATCACGAGCTCGACCGGGACGCCGTGCCGGTCCTCGACCTCGGCGACGACCGAGCGCAGGGTCTCCGCCATCGTCTCCGGCGCGGCCTCGGCGGCGGCCTCCGGGCGGTACAGCCACAGCCGCAGCTCGCGCTCCTGCGAGCGGGCCAGCCGCAGCACCTCCTTGGGGTCCTCGGCCCGGCGCTGGATCAGGGTCAGGGTGTGCAGCACCGAGTCGTGGATGTGCGCCGCGATCTCGGCGCGCTCCTGGGCGCGGATGCGGGCGGTCCGCTCGGCCCCGAGGTCCTGCCAGAGCCGCAGTCCGTACGGGCCGAGCAGCACGAGCACGCCGGCGAGCACCGCGATCGAGGCCTCGATGACCGAGCCGAGCGTCGAGTCGCTGGTCTGCATCGCGAGCAGGGCGATCGTGCCGGCCACCGCGAGCAGGACGCCCGCGCCGACCCGGGTGTAGGCGCCGCGCCGCTTCTCCCCCTCCTCCAGGCCGAACCAACGCTGCCAGCGCGAGTCGTCGGCCTGCCGCCACACCAGCGCGACGCCGACGCCGATCGCCAGCAGCGGCCAGGTGTACGGCTTGGCGGTCTGCCAGCCGAGGACGTTGAGCAGCGCGATCACGCCGATGACGACCATGACCAGCGCGGCGAGCTGGCCGAGGCCGCCCTTGGCCGGGCGGGCGGAGGCCTCGCCCTCGGTGGCGGCGGCGGTCTGCACGACCGGCTCGCCCTGCAGGGCGTGCTGGAGCAGTTCGCGCAGCCGGCCGACCCAGCCGGTGCCGGCCCCCGGTTTGGTCAGCGGAGCGCTCGGCCCCTGCCACTGCGCGGCGGGCACGAACGTGCCGTTGACGTACACCCAGTGCGCGCCGCGCCGCGAGGGCTCGCCGATGCCGATCGGCACCACGAACCAGAACGCCGCGTACAGCAGCCCGCCGATCCCCTGCGCGAAGAACAGCAGCACGAACGCCAGCCGCACCCACCGCACCGGCAGCCCGAGGTGCACCGCGAGGCCGTGCGCGACGCCGCCGAGCATCCGCCCGTGCGGGCTGCGGTAGAGCCGGCGGTAGGGCGGACGGCCGCCGTCGGACGCGTTCGGGTCGCCGCCCGACGGCGGCGGGGCGTCGGGGGCGAGGGGACGGGGATCGGTACCGGGTGCTGCCACGCCACCGATGGTTCCACGCGGGCGCCCGCGGGCGCATCAGGGTGGGTCCCTACCGCTTATCAGGGACAAGTCAGGGTGCGGACAGGGCTGGTACCGGTTGGGCCCGGCGGCCCGGCCCGGGAGGATGGTGCCCATGACCGAGGAGCACCGCATCCAGGACGCCGGGCCCGCCGCCCCGCCGGAACCCGACCGCCCGCCGCTGACCCGGGCCGAGCACCACCGCGTGGTGGCTGGCGTCTGCGGCGGCCTCGGGCGCCACCTGGACATCGACCCGGTGGTCTTCCGCGTCGTCACCGTCGTGCTCTGCCTCTCCGGCGGGCTCGGCCTGTTCCTGTACGGCCTGGCCTGGCTGGTCGTCCCGACCGAGGGCTCGCCGGACGGCCGGGGCGCCGGCCGCGGCGGGCGCACCGAGCTCCAGCGGGTGCTCACCGGCCGGGTGGACGGCCAGTCGGTCGGCGCGGTGCTCCTGACCGTCATCGGCACCGGGGTGTTCTTCTCCTCGATGGGCGACGGCGACCAGATGCTCCCGCTGCTGCTGCTCGCCGGGCTGGTCTTCCTGGCGGTGCGCTACGACCCGGAGCGCCGCAAGGCCCGGGCCCGCGGACGCCGCCGCGGCGGCCCGTACGACCGCTACTTCCCCGAGGCCGAGGCACCCGGCTCCCCGTACGTCTGGCCCCGGCAGGACGTGCCGCAGGACGAGTCGGCCCGCGCCCGGCACGCCGCCATGGGGGTCCCCCCGGCCGAAGGCTGGGGGAGCGCCGCCGGCACCGTCCCCGCGGACACCCCCGCCCCCGGCCCCACCGGCTACCTGTGGGACCCGCGCCACCCGGAGCGGAACCCGTACGGCACCACGGCCACGCCGCCCAGGAGCGGCGCGCCGAAGACCGGCGCCACGCCCCCGTACGGCACCCCGGTGCCCCCGCCCGGCACGCCGTCCCAGCCGTGGTGGCAGCGCACCGACCTGCCGGAGGGGGATCCGCTGCGCAAGGCGGGCCCCGCGGCGCCGCCGAAGCCGACCGTGGTCCGTCACCCGAAGGAACGCTCGGCGCTCGGCTTCTTCGGATTCCTGCTGGCGATCGGCGCGGGCGCCGCGGTCTGGTCCGCCACCGTCGGCCACAACAGCATCACCGTGGTGAGCTCGACCGTCCTGGCCACCGCCCTGCTGGTGGTCGGTCTGACCCTGCTGGTCGGCGCGAAGTTCGGCCGGGCCCGCAAGCTGGCCGCGATCGGCCTGCTGCTCACCCTGGGCCTGGCCTTCGTCGGCCGCTCGCCGAACTCGCTGCAGAACGCCTTCGGCGACCGCACCTGGACGGTCGCCTCGGCGTCCCAGCTCAAGGAGAAGTACGGCCTCGGGGCCGGCCAGGCCCGGCTCGACCTGAGCGCGCTCGACCCGGCCGGGGCCGAGCTCTCCAGCCGGGTGGAGATGGGCGCGGGCGACCTGACGGTCGTGGTGCCCTCCGACGTCACCGTCAACGTGGTCACCCAGATGGCGCTCGGCAGCATCAGCGTCCCCGGCAGCGACGGGAACGACAGCACCGGCCGCCACACCTACGAGATCCACCCCGGCACCGACCGGCCGTCCAAGGGCACGCTCGACCTCATGCTGGAGGTCGGACTCGGCAACATCAAGGTGGTCCAGAAGTGAGGAAGCACCGGATCGACCTGTTCTCGCTGATCGCGGGCGCGCTGTTCACCGTGATCGCGGTGGTCTACCTGGTCGCGGCGGTCAACGACCAGTCGGTGAACGGACGGATCGTCATCCCCGTCACCTTCATCGTGCTCGGCGCCGGCGGCCTGGCCGGCGCGGTCGCGGCGGTGGCCCGCCGCGGCCGGTCCGACGACGGGGACTAGCCACTGCCCGGCGGCTCAGCTCTGCTGCGGGCCGAGGTTCAGCTTGTCGCCGCTCTTCGTGACGGTGTACTTCGCGAGCGGCTTGGTGGCCGGACCGTTGACCACCGCGCCGGTGGCCGCGTCGAACCGCGAGCCGTGGCACGGGCAGTACAGCTGGCCGTTCTTGGGGGCGTCCACCGCGCAGCCGGAGTGCGTGCAGACCGACGAGAGGCCGCAGTACTGGCCCGCCTTGGGCTGGACGATGTAGACGGCGTCGCCCGTCGCCGGGTCCTTGACCTGGGCCGAGCCGCCGACCGGCACGCTCGCGGCGGCCACCGAGGGGGCCGGCCCGGGGGGCGCGGAAGGGGCCGCGACCGGGGCGGCGGACTGCTTCGGCGCCGCCGCCTTGTCCCGCCCGAAGGTCCGGGTGAGCGAGCCGGTCAGCAGCCCGGCGCCGCCGATCGCGACGGCGGCGATCCCGCCGTCCATCAGGGCCCGGCGCCGCACGTGCTCCTCGCCCAGCCCGCGCTCGCGGTCCCGCCCGGCGCGCCGGGCGAGGTAGCCGTCCACCGAGAGCTCCGGGGTGCCGGCCAGCAGGAGCGGCGTCCACGCCAGCAGGTAGACCAGGTCGTTGCCGAGGTAGTACGGCGAGACGTTCCAGCTGACGGTCAGCCACAGGCTCAGGCTGATCGCCGCGCCGCCGAGCGCCGCCACCCGGCCCCACAGGCCGAGCAGCGTGCCGAGGCCGACGGCCAGCTCGCCGAAGGCCACGAGGAGCGCGAACAGGGTCGGCGCGTCCAGCGCGGGGCCGAGCAGGAAGGAGACGGGGCTGGCGGCCCGGACGGCCTGCGTCTGCGAGACGAACGACGCCGGATCGCCGGCCCCGGCCAGGTAGTGCGCGTCGGACAGCTTGTCGAGGGCCGCGTAGACGAAGGTGACGCCGAGGAAGAGCCGCAGCGGCAGCATCGCGAACCGGGTCGCGAACGCCCGCCGCTGGGCCGCCCGGTCCGCCCGTCCGGCCGCGCCCCCGCCGACCGCCACGGAGTTGCCAGCCTCCGACATGCCTCACACCTTCCCTCGCGGCCTGCCGCTCCTGACAGGTCCGGTCCGCATTCTGCCCGCTCGTGAACGCTTTCGGTGGGAGGTCCACCTCACGCGGACCCCCCGGAACCGCCGACGGCCGCGCCGTCGCCCCCTCTCAAGGGAACGACGGCGCGGCCGTTCAGGCTCCGGTCCGGCGTCGTACACCCGGGCCGGCGGGAGTGCCTACTCCCACTCGATGGTGCCCGGCGGCTTGCTGGTGACGTCCACGACGACGCGGTTCACGTCGCGGACCTCGTTGGTGATGCGGGTCGAGATGCGGGCCAGCACGTCGTACGGCAGGCGCGACCAGTCCGCGGTCATGGCGTCCTCGGAGGACACCGGACGCAGCACGATCGGGTGACCGTAGGTGCGGCCGTCGCCCTGCACGCCCACGCTGCGCACGTCGGCGAGCAGCACGACCGGGCACTGCCAGATCTCGCGGTCCAGGCCGGCCGCGGTCAGCTCCTCGCGGGCGATGGCGTCGGCCTCGCGCAGCAGGTCCAGGCGCTCCTCGGTGACCTCGCCGACGATGCGGATGCCGAGGCCCGGGCCCGGGAACGGCTGGCGCTGGACGATCTCCTCCGGCAGGCCCAGCTCCTGGCCGACCATCCGGACCTCGTCCTTGAACAGCTTGCGCAGCGGCTCGACCAGCTGGAACTGGAGGTCCTCGGGCAGGCCGCCGACGTTGTGGTGGGACTTGATGTTGGCGGTGCCGGTGCCGCCGCCGGACTCCACGACGTCCGGGTACAGGGTGCCCTGGACCAGGAAGTCGACCGACTCGCCCTGCTCGCCGGCCTCGGCGATGATCTCGGCCTGGGCCTGCTCGAAGACCCGGATGAACTCGCGGCCGATGATCTTGCGCTTCTCCTCGGGGTCGGTGACCCCCTTCAGCGCGTCCAGGAAGCGCTCGGCCGCGTCGACGACCTTCAGCTGCACGCCGGTGGCCGCGACGAAGTCCTTCTCGACCTGCTCGGTCTCGCCCTTGCGCATCAGGCCGTGGTCGACGTAGACGCAGGTCAGCTGGTCGCCGATGGCCTTGTTGACCAGGGCCGCGGCGACCGCGGAGTCCACGCCGCCGGACAGGCCGCAGATCGCGCGCTTGGTGCCGACCTGCGCGCGGATCAGCGCGACCTGCTCCTCGACGACGTTGCCCGTCGTCCAGGTCGGGGCGAGGCCGGCGCCGCGGTAGAGGAAGTGCTCCAGGATCTGCTGGCCGTGGTCGGAGTGCAGCACCTCGGGGTGGTACTGGACGCCGTAGAGCCGGGCCTCGTCGTTCTCGAAGGCCGCGACCGGCACCACGTCGGTGGAGGCGGTGACGGTGAAGCCCTCGGGCGCCGCGGAGCAGGCGTCGCCGTGCGACATCCACACCGAGTGCTTCGCCGGGACGCCCTCGAACAGGGTGGAGCCGGAGCGGCTGACGGTCAGCGGGGTGCGGCCGTACTCGCGGGCGCCGCTGTTGTCGACGGTGCCACCGAGCGTCTTGGCCATCAGCTGGAAGCCGTAGCACATGCCGAACACCGGGACGCCGGCCTCGAAGATCGCACGGTCGAGCTGCGGCGCGCCCTCCTCGTAGACCGAGGACGGGCCGCCGGACAGGATGATCGCCTTCGGGTTCTTGGCGAGCATCTCGGCGACCGGCATGGAGCTCGGCACGATCTCGCTGTAGACCCGGGCCTCACGCACCCGGCGGGCGATGAGCTGGGCGTACTGGGCACCGAAGTCGACGACCAGCACGGTGTCGGTCTCAGGTACGGACTGGACGGGAATTGCAGCGGACACAGACGGCCTTCCGGCAGCGGTATCGAGGGTGTCGCTCGGCACGCGTCCCGGGCAGGGGCCACGACGGCGACGGGTGGGGGTGTCTGAGCCCGATTCTACCGGGCTGCCCGGTTTCACTCGTCTGCACGTCCAAGCGGCCGTGACCGGACGGGCCGGCGGTTCGTTGCTTCACACGACGTGCGACCGCGCCGCGCCCGCCAGACGCGCCGCCTCCGCCCCGGGCGCGGGGCGCCGCCGCGCGTCACGCAGGACCACGCGTGGAGCTCCATTCCAGTCCACCGGCGCACGTGGCGCCGCCGTCGTTCCGGCCAGACCGGGCGCGGCGCGCCGTGGGACCGTGCGCGGGTGCCGCGGCCGGCCAGCAGGGGACAGCGACCCCGGCCGCGACTGGACCGCGAGGTGGGGCGGCCGGCCCCGGGGACGCCCGGGGCCGGCCGCTGCACCCCGGCACGACCCCCGGGCGCGCGCCCGGGGGCGCACACCACTCACCGTTGCGCGCCGCTACGCGCGTCCCCGTGCGCCGCAATCGACCGAACCACTACGCACCGTGATCATCACCGCGGCGAAGCGGAGCTCGTCGTCACAAAATGGACCGGGCCGAAGTGTGCCGAACCGGTTGCAGAGCGAGCCCTCCGTCCAGCACGATGCTCCGTGGAAGCGGTTCTCCCGGCGGCCTACGGCCCACTGTGGAGTCCGGGACCGCTGCCGCCGCGACCTGGGGCGGCAACGGTCGCCACCTCACGCTCCGTGATCGAGAGTCCGGCGCAGGACTGCGCGCCGACCCGACGCACCGCGAGCGTGCGCGCCCCCCGCGCCGCCGGCCACCCACGCCGGAGCCGCACCGGGCGCGGCCCCGAAGCCAACCGAATGACGGCGCTCCTCCCCCGGCGCCGTCACCTCCAGCACCGGCGCAGCCCTGACGCCGCGTGCTGAGCGACAAAGGGCCCCGTTCCCCCGCGGGGCCCTTTGCCCTTTCCGGCGCCGGCCTCTCCGGCCCCGGCCTTTCCGGCGCCGACCGGTCCCGCCCGACCTGCCGGGGCCCCGACCTGCCGGGATCCGCGCTACGGGTGGTCGCGCCAGACGCTCGGGTCGACCCTGCCTTCGCCGTCCCGGGGCCCCGCGAGCCGGTCGTCCGCCCCGCCCGTCGGCCCCGACGGCCCTTCGGACGAACCGATCACGTCGCTCACCCCCGCCTCCGGCCGGTACGGCTCGGGCTCCCCGGCGGCGATCCCGTACCCGGGCCCGACCTGGTCGTACCCGTCCGGCGGACCCTGCGGCGGCACGGCGCCCGCGTACGGGACGGCGGCCGCGCCCCGCCCGCCCGTCGCGCTGGCCAGCAGCGGCGGCAGCGCCAGCGCGCCGATCGCCGCCCAGATCACGTTGGCCGCGAGCAGCGAACCGAAGACCAGGCTCACCGAGTAGCCGGCGGTGGCCGGGTCGGAGCGCGTCCCGCCGCTGCCGAAGCCCGTGGTCGCGGCGCCGGAGAACACCATGAGCAGGGTCAGCCCGACCGCGTACACCACCGCCAGCCGGATCCGGTCGGCCGCGTCGAGCCGACGGCGGTGGGCCGTCCAGGCCAGCAGGACCACCGAGGCGACGGCCAGCAGGCCGGCGAAGCGCCAGGCGCCGCTCTCGCCGTGCAGGTCGAAGAACGAGAACTCCTGGAAGCCCGGGTAGCCGCCCCGCCCGCCGCCCCAGTCCGGCCCCCGGGAGGCGGGCCCGCCCTCGGCGCGGAACGTCGCCCCCGAGCCGATGCCGATCAGCATCAGCCCGAGGTTGGGCAGGAAGGCCGACGACACCGCGGTCTGCCAGCCCTCGCTGTTGGCCGCGACCAGGACGAACGCCACCAGCGAGGCCGTGCCGACCAGCAGCGCGAGCACCTGGCCGGCTGCCAGCCCCGCCACCGCCCAGCCGCGGATCGTCCGGTTGCGCCAGGCCGCCCAGCGCAGCGCGTCGGTGCCGTACACGGCGAACGCGACCAGCCCGGCGAGCAGGGCGCTCCAGCCGACCGCCTGCGGCCAGCCGGCCTCCGCGGTGTAGGTGATCGCCGACGAGCGGCCGAACCCGGTGGGGTTGCCGGGCAGGTAGGGGCTCCAGTCCGCCCCGGCGAGCAGGCCGACCAGCAGCGTCACGCCGGCCGCGACCAGCGCGGTGCGCAGCGCCTCGCCGGCCGCCTGGCCGCGCGTCATCTGCTCGGCCGTGCGGGCCTGCCGGCGGCGGGAGAGCGTCCGCAGGCCGAGCCAGAGGGCGAGCAGCCACAGCACGGTGACGGTCAGTGGGAGCACCCGCGCCGTGAAGCCGAAGTCGGTGTCGGTGCCCCGCCAGTGGATCGCGTAGGAGAGCTTGAACGGGGCGCCGAGCGCGCCGAGCGCCATCGCGAGGGCGGCGCCGTAGCGGTCGCCGAACCCGGGCATCTGGACCAGGGTGGCGGATTCGTTGTAGTCGCTCGGGATCGCCGCGACCAGCGCGGCGACCAGCAGGACGACGGTCGGTGCGAGGAGCGCGAGGAGCGCCGGGCGCCAGTCCATGCCGGTCAGCCCGCGCAGCACGGGCGACTGCCCGGCAGCCGGGTCGTACGGCCGCCCGGCGCCCCAGGTGCCCGGCGCGGGCGCGTAGCCGGGCGGCGCGGGCGCGTACCCGGGCGGCGGGGGCGGCGGCACCACGGGCGGGGCGGCCGGCGGGCTGCTCGGCGGACCGGCCGGCGGTGGGGGCGGTGGCGGTGGCGCGGACGGCCGTCCGCACGCGGCACAGGCCCGCGCCCCCTCCACCGAAGCCGCACCGCACGATGCGCAGATGGCCATGAACCGCGTTCCCCCCGCTCGACGAGTCCCTGGTCCCCCAGGACGCCCGTTTATCCCATCGGATCCGAACGGATGTCAACCGGCTTCCAGCCCCGGCGTGTTGGCCGCGCAGCCGAGCGTCAGCCGCGCTTCTTCGGCACCTCCGGGACGGCCAGCAGCGGCAGCCGCAGCGCCCCGAACGCGTCCTTCGGCACGGCCGGGCGCACCGGCGCGACGGCCGCGGTGCGGCGGTACTCCGCGCCCTGCTCCGGCCGCGGGTCGGCCTCGCCCTTGTTGGGCCACATCGACATCGCGCGCTCGGCCTGCGCGGTGATCGTCAGCGACGGGTTGACGCCGAGGTTGGCGGAGACCGCCGCGCCGTCCACGACGCTGATCCCCGGGTGGCCGTAGAGCCGGTGGTACGGGTCGACCACGCCGGTCTCGGCGGTGTCGCCGATCGGGCAGCCGCCGAGGAAGTGGGCGGTCATCGGGATGTCGAAGATCTCGCCCACGGTGCTGCCGGCGAAGCCGTTGATCTCCGCGGCGAGCGCCTGGGCGCCCTTCTCGGCGGCCGGGATCCAGGTCGGGTTGGGCGCGCCGTGGCCCTGGGCGGAGGTCAGCCGGGCCTTGCCGAGCAGGTCCTTCTTCAGCGAGACGGTGATCGAGTTGTCCAGCGACTGCATCACCAGGCCGATGATCGTCTTCTCCGACCAGCGGCGCTGGTTCATCGAGCGCGCGAAGGTCACCGGGTGACTCACCGAGTTGCCCAGGTAGCGCAGCCAGCGCGGGGCCCGACCACCGCCCGCGACCTGGGCGATCGACAGCGCGCCCATCGCGTTCGAGCCCTTGCCGTAGCGCACCGGCTCGATGTGGGTGTTCGCGTCCGGGTGGATCGAGGAGGTGATCGCGACGCCCTTGGTGAAGTCCGCGCGGCTGCCGTAGCGCCGGTCGGTGGTCTGCGCGCCCACCAGCGCCTCGGAGTTGGTCCGGGTCAGCTCGCCGAGCCGGGCCGAGAGCCGGGGCAGGTGGCCGTCCGCACGCATCCGGTGCAGCAGCGACTGGGTGCCGTAGGTGCCGGCCGCGACCACGACCCGGGCGGCGGTGATGGTCCGCGCGCCCGCCTTGACCCGGTCCGTCTTCGAGCGCGAGTCGGTGCGGCGCACGTCCACCGCGTAGCCCTCGCCCTGCTCCCGGATCCGGGCCACCGTGGTCAGCGGGTGGATCTCCGCGCCGCCCTGCTCGGCCAGGTACAGGTAGTTCTCGGTGAGCATGTTCTTGGCGCCGTGCCGGCACCCGGTCATGCACTCGCCGCACTCCACGCAGGCCTTGCGGGCCGGGCCGGCTCCGCCGAAGTACGGGTCGGCGACCTCCTCGCCGGGCGCGGCCTTGGCCGTGCCGTCGGTGTCCTTGCCGTCCCCGAAGAAGACCCCGACCGGCGCCATGTGGAAGGTGTCCCCGACGCCCATCTTCTCGGCCGCCGCCTTGAGGTGGACGTCGGACGGCGTGACGGTCGGATTGAGCCGGACCCCGAGCATCCGCTGCGCCTGGTCGTAGAACGGCGCCAACTCCGCCTGCCAGTCGGTGATGTGGCGCCACTGGCGGTCCTCGAAGAACGCCTTCGGCGGCACGTACAGGGTGTTGGCGTAGTTCAGCGAGCCGCCGCCGACCCCGGCGCCGGCCAGGATCAGCACGTTGGCCAGCAGGTGGATCCGCTGGATGCCGTACAGGCCCAGCTGCGGCGCCCACAGGTAGTTCGGCAGGTCCCAGGAGTTCCGGGGCAGTTCGTCGCGGTCGAAGCGCCGCCCGGCCTCCAGGACGGCCACCCGGTAGCCCTTCTCGGTCAGCCGCAGCGCGGCGACCGAACCGCCGAAGCCGGAGCCGACCACGACCACGTCGTAGTCGAACTCGCCCTGTTCCGGGGACCCCGCCATCTGCCACTGCTCCCTTAGCCGTCCGAATCCGCCCGCACCGCCCACCGGCCGGGCCCCACCACAGCCCCGCCTACTTGAGGCGCAGCGCCTTCAGCACCCGCAGCCCGCCGGTGAACACCGCCGCGAACTGCCGGTCGTCGAGCCCGAGCGAGGGCGCGAGCGGGAGCAGCCGCTGGGTCGCGATGGTCTGGGCCTCGGTGAACCGCAGGATGCCCTCCGCGCCGTGCCGCCGGCCGAGCCCGGAGTCCCCCATCCCGCCCATCGGCGAGCCGACCGAGCCGTAGGCGGCGGCGTACGCCTCGTTGACGTTGACGGTGCCGGTGCGCAGCCGGGCCGCGACCGCCCGGCCGCGGCGCGGGTTCCTGGTCCAGACGCTGGAGTTGAGGCCGTACGGGGTGGCGTTGGCGGCGGCCACCGCCTCGTCGTCGGTGTCGAAGCGGTAGACGGAGACGACCGGGCCGAAGGTCTCCTCGCCGCAGACCGCCATCTCCGGCGTGACGCCGTCGAGGATGGTCGGCTCGTAGAAGAACGGGCCGAGGTCGGGCCGGGCGCGGCCGCCGGCCAGCACGGTGGCGCCGGCCTTGACGGCCTCCTCGACGTGGCGGGTGGTGGTGTCCAGTTGGCGGGCCGAGACCAGCGAGCCCATGTCGGCGCCGTACGCGAGACCGCCGCCCAGGCGCAGGGCCCGGGTGCGCTCGGCGAACTTCTCCAGGAAGGCGTCGGCGACCGAACGGTGGACCATGAGGCGCTCGATGGAGATGCAGAGCTGACCGGCGGAGGAGAAGCAGGCCCGCACGGCGCCGGCCGCGGCCCGGTCGAGGTCCGCGTCGGCGAGCACCAGCATGGCGTTCTTGCCGCCGAGTTCGAGCGAGGCGCCGATCAGCCGGGCGGCGGCGCGCTGGGCGACGTCGCGGCCGGTGCGGGTGGAGCCGGTGAAGGAGACGTAGTCCGCGTGCTCGACCACGGCCGGGCCGATCACCGGTCCGTCGCCGATCACGACCTGCCACAGGTCGGCCGGCAGCCCGGCCTCGACGAGCAGTTCGCGGGCCCACAGCGCGGTGAGCGCGGTCTGCGTGTCGGGCTTGTTGACGACGGCGTTGCCGGCCACGAAGGCGGGCAGGGCGTCGCCGACGGACAGCTCCAGCGGGTAGTTCCACGGCGAGACGTGGCCGATCACGCCCTTGGGGCGGCGGGCCTCGATCGCCTGGGTGAGCACCGGCAGCGCGCCGCCGTGCCGCTTGTCGCGCAGGTACCCGTGCGCGGCGCGCCCGTAGTGCCGGGCGGCCATGGCGACGGCGAGCACCTCCTCGAAGGCGTGCAGCCGGGCCTTGCCGGTCTCGGCCTGGATCAGGTCCAGGACCTCGTCCTGCCGCTTGAGCAGCAGGTCGTGGAAGCGCAGCAGGACGGCGGCGCGGCGGCGTACGGGCAGCGCGGCCCAGGCCGACTGGGCGCGGCGGGCCAGCTGGAAGGCGACCTCGACGTCGGCCGGGGTGGACTGCGGCAGGCTCGCCAGCCGCTCACCGGTCAGCGGGGCGACGGTCTCCACCACGCTGGGCTCGCCGGTCGCGGTGACGCCGCCGGCCAGCCGGGCGACCAGGGACGGCGGGACGGCCCCGGCGACGGTCCGGCCGCCGCCCGGAGCGGCCGGGTTGCCGCCCGCGGGGGCGGCGTCGGGACGTCCGGTGGCCACTGCATCTGCTGTGAGGTCCGACATACGGCGCAGCCTAGGCGCTCGGCGCCCGGCGCGGTACCCGTCGGTAACAACAATCTGCCGCACTCGGGCGAAAGCGGGCGCTCCGCCCGGACGGCGCCGTGGTCAGCGGGTGGGCGTGAAGCTGTTGAGCACCGTCGTGAAGCGCTGGAGGGCCTCGTTCCAGTCGTTGCCCTTCTCCGGGCTGGACGAGTAGATCGCGTAGGCGGTGCCGTCGTCGTCGATGAACTCGGTCTCGACCGCGCGGCGGCGGCCGCCCTCCTTGGCCGCGTAGCTGAACTCCCAGACGGCCGCCTCGTGGCCGTTCACCGCGGTGCTCGCCATCCGGTGCTGCTTGTAGTCCTTCTGCGCCTTGGAGACGCTGGCCTCCATCTCCCGCATGTGCTCCAGCGGCTTCACCGACTGCCCGACGGTGACGGCGAACTGCAGGTAGTGCACCTTGCCGTCGGGGCTGTAGAAGATCTGGTTGTTGTCGCTCCCGAGGATGCGCTGCCAGGCCGGGGACGCGGACGGCAGCACGAAGCGGAACCCGGCCGGGTCCTCCACCCACTGGTAGCCGGCGGGCACCGGCCCGCCGCTCGCCGATCCGGTCGGCACCGGCACGGCCGAGGTGGTCACGGCGGGCGTCGACGGGTCGTCGGCGGGGCCGGCGTCGGAGCCGACGACGTGCCGGGTGGCGAAGAAGGTGCCCGCGGCGGCGACCAGGCCGACGGCCACCGCGATGCCGACGACCTTCGCCAGGCTGCGGCGCCTGGCCGGTCCGCGCGCGGGCGCGATGGTGTGCGGCACCGGCGCGACGGGCCCGGTGGGCGCCCCCGCGGCGATCGGCGCGCCCGGCTGGGCGCCCACGGCGGGAGCGTGCGCCGCGGCCACGGCGCCACCGGCCGGAGCGTGCGCCGCGGTGACGGCCGTCTCCGACGATCGGGCCCCGGCCGGCTCCCCGGCGGTGTCCGGCTCGATGCCGGTGTCCGTACCGGCGTCACCGGCGTCACCGGCGTCGGCCGCGGCCCCGCCGGTCGTGTCGCTCCGGTCCACGACGGGCACCGACATCGTCGGCGTCCGGACCGGCGCGACCGCCTTCAGGCCGACCGTGTGCCCGGCCTGCACCTCGGCGAGCATCCGGGCCGCCTCGTCCGCGGTCGGCCGCTCGGCCGGGTCCTTGGCCATCAGCGCGGCCAGCACCGGCCCGAGCGGCCCGGCCCGGCGCGGCTCCGGCAGCGGATCGCCCACGACCGCGGCCAGCGTGGTGATCGGCGAGGTCCGGCGGAACGGCGACTGCCCCTCGACGGCCGCGTACAGCGTCGCGCCGAGGCCCCACAGGTCGGAGGCCGGCCCGGGCCGCTCGCCCTGGGCGCGCTCGGGCGCGAGGTAGTCCGGCGAGCCGACGAGGTCGCCCGGCCGGGTCAGCTCGGCGGAGCCCTCGAACTTCGCGATCCCGAAGTCCAGCAGGACGACCCGGCCGGTGCCGCGCTCCAGCAGCACGTTGGCCGGCTTGACGTCCCGGTGCAGCACGCCCAGCTGGTGCCCGCGGTGCAGCGCGGCCAGCACCTGGCTGCCGACCTCGGCGGCGGCGCGCGGCTGGAGGGTGCCGTCCTGGCTGATCACGTCGGCCAGCGAGCGGCCGTCGACCAGCTCCATGACGATCCACGGCCGGCCGTCCTGCTCCAGCACGTCGTGCACGGTGATGACGCCGGGGTGCTTGATCCGGGCCGCCGCGCTCGCCTCGCGCTTCATCCGGGCGTGCAGGATCTCCAGCTCGTCCTCGGGGAGGTGGTTGACGGTCAGTTCCTTGACCGCGACCTCACGGTCCAGCATCCGGTCCCAGGCCCGCCAGACCGTGCCCATGCCGCCGCGGCCGAGCCGATCGCCCAGCTCGTACCGCCCGGCCAGCAGCCGCTCCGTCTCGGCCGTCTCCGGCCGGTCCTGCACGCCCATCGGCGACCGCTCCCCCTCGCTTCGGCTGCCGTCAGTGCGACGGAGGGCCTGGTGCAGACCACTGTTCGAACAAATCCCACGCACACATTAGGCCCACCTCGCCGACCCGGGTAATCTCCCCGGTCCGCCGCGTCCGCGAACCGCGGCCGGGCCGGGCCGTCAGCCCGCGAACATCACCACGGCGACCACCCCCAGCACGAGCAGCAGGAAGACGCCTCCGACCAGCACCGGCCCCAGCAGGGCCGGGGGTATCCGGGGCGGCTTGCCCCCGTCCGTCCCCGCCCCGCGGCCGGCGGACGGCACGGCGGCGCTCCGGCCGCGCCCGCGCGCGGACTTCACCAGCGGACCGGCCGGCCGCAGCACGACCTCCCGGGCCGCCCGCTCGCCGTCGGCCGGCTCCGGCGCGCCCGCCAGCAGCACCGCCAGCTCCCGGCGGACCTCGTCGGCGGTCGGCCGCAGCGCCGGATCGGGCTGGAGCAGCCGCTCGACGAGCGGCGCCAGCGGCCCGCAGGAGGCGGACGGCTCGCGCCGCCCGTCCCGGACCGCCGTCACCAGCTCCGGCACCCCGCCCTCGGGGTAGGGCGAACGCCCGGTCAGCAGCCGCTGCAGCAGCACCCCGAGCGCCCAGCAGTCCCCGGCCGGGCCGCCGTCCAGCGGCCAGCGCTCCGCCACCGGGCCGACCAGGGTGGCCCGCACCTCGTAGCGGCGGCGACCGCCGGGCCCGCCGAGGTCCTCGGCCAGCGCCTCCTCGGCCACCCCGGACAACAGTCCGCCGAGCATCGCCGCGCCGTCCTCGCAGACCAGCACCGACTCGGCGGTCAGGTTGCCGTGGCTGAGCCCGGCCTCGTGCAGCGAGCGCAGCGCGCCCGCCAGGTCCGCCGCCAGCTCGGCCGCCCGGTAGGGCGGCAACGGCCCGGCGGCGGCGAGTTCGGCCAGCGGGACGCCGGCCGGCCGCTCCTCGACCGTCCACAGCAGCTCCCCGTCGACGAACGCCCCGACCCCGCGCAGCAGCCGCGGGTGCCAGGCCGGCGCCGTCGAGCCGACCGCTCCGACCCGCCGGACCAGCCGGTCGGCCTGCGGCGGCGTGCCGTCCTCCGGATCGTGGCCGCCGGTCAGCAGCGCGGGCAGCTCCAGGGCGCGCAGCAGCACCGACTCGCCGGTGCCCTCGTCCACCGCGGTCGCCCGCAGCGCCTCCGGACGGTCCGTCAGCCGGTAACGCCCCGCCAGCACCTGCCCAGGGCCCGCTCGCATGCCAGTTCCTCTCGCTCACCGAGCAGCCTACTGAGCGGCTCTCCCGGGCTCGGCCCCGTGGACCGGACCGATCTGATCGACACCGCGTTCCGGGTCGCCGGCAACGGCGGCCGGGCGACGCGGGCCGAGGCCGTGCGCACGGTCGAGGCGGCCGTGATCGACGGTGAGCGGCCCGTCGCCTCCACCCCGACCACTTCCGCGAGGGCGCGCTGGTCCCGACCACCTACCGGCTGCTCTTCCTGAAGGACGGGAAACCGCCGGTACCGGTTCCGCTTGCCGCCGTCACCGACCCGACCATGACGCGGACCGGGCTCGACGGCGACGCCCTGACGATCATCGCCCCGACCGGCCCCCACGGCTTCGAGGACGCGGCCGGGGCCGGGGAGTTCACCGAGCGGATCAGGACCGCCGCGCGGGCCGCGCGGGCCACCCCGCAGGCGGCCGCCTCCCTGGCCAAGGCGCCGCCCGACCCCGCCCCCGAGGAGCTCCGCGCGGGCGGGCGACCGCTGGACCGGCTGGAGCGGTCGGCCGCCCCGCACCGCTCCGGGGCGCTCACCGACCAGGAGTTCGCCAGGGCCGAGGAGCGCCTGCCCGGCCGACCGGCCCGACGCCCGCCGGGTTACGGCGCGGGCTGGAAGCTGGCGAACGCCTCGTCCCTGGCCTGGGAGTTGGCCGGGGCCGCCCAGTCGGCGTCCGGCGTGGTCCAGTAGATCGCGTAGCCGTACTTGGCCGGGCTGCCGGTCACGAAGCCGCGGTTGAGCGAGTGCATCCTCGGCGTGCCGTTGGTCCACTCCCAGTCGGCCGCGTTGCTCCACTGCCGGTAGCCGACGGCCGCGAGGTTGACCCGCTGGTAGTTGGTCACCTGCGCGCGCAGGCCGGGCTCGGCCTCCTGCCAGTCCGCCAGCGCGCTCGGGTCGGGGCTGGTGGTCCACTCGATCCGCAGCGTGCTGCCGTTGCCCTGGAAGGTCCGGCGGGTGGCCTCCGAGCCGCTCTGCTGGAGCCAGTCCGGCAGCACGACCGAGAAGCCGGTCGGGTCCTTGTACAGGTGGTACCCGGCCGGCACCGCGCCGGCCGGGGCCGGCTGGGCCGCGCCCGGCGCGGCGGCCGGGGGCGGGGTCGGAGTCGGGGTGGGCGTCGCCGCCGGGGCGGGCGCC
>NZ_JBHYWI010000113.1:0-24591 GCF_042751525.1 Kitasatospora sp. NPDC059408 | reverse complement strand
GTCCGTGGACGGCCGGGGCCGCGATAGCCGCGGCCACGGTCGCGCTGCTGCCCCAGCGGGGCGCGGCGCAGGCCGCCGCGCCCGCGCCCGTCGTCACGGCCACCGTGCCGGTGGCGCCCTACCCGGCCGGGGTCGCGCTCACCCCGGACGGCGCCCGGGCGTACGTGACCAGCCAGAGCAGCGGCACGGTGAGCGTGCTCGACACCGCGGGCGGCACGGTGACGGGCAGCTTCACCGACGGCACCGGGTCCTACGCGGTCGCGCTCTCGCCGGACGGAGGCCGCGCCTACCTGACGCACCACCTGGACAACACCGTCAGCATCGTCGACACGGCCACCAACACCGTCTCCGCGACCGTCCCGGTCGGCACCCAGCCGTGGGGCCTCGCCCTGTCGGCGGACGGCTCGCGGGCGTACGTCGCCAACGCCGGCGCCAACACCGTGAGCGTGCTGGACACGGCGGCGAAGGCGGTCACCGCGACCGTGCCGGTGGGCGCCGAGCCGCACGGGGTCGCCGTCTCCCGGGACGGCAAGAAGGTCTACGTCGCCGCGTCGAGCGGGCAGGCGGTGAACGTGATCGACACCGCGAGCAACACGGTGAGCGCCACGGTCCCGGTCGGCCACGGCGCCTTCGGTCTGGCCCTGAGCCCGGACGGCACCAGGCTGTGGGTCGCCAACGGTGACGACAAGACGGTCAGCGTGATCGACACCACCACCAACGCCGTGGTCTCCGCGGTCACCGTGGGCGCCAACCCGTACGCCGTCACCCTCTCCCCGGACGGTGCCACGGCGTACGTCTCCAACTACACCGACAACACGGTCAGTGCGGTGGACACCGCGAGCCGCACCGTCACCGCGACCGTCCCGGTCGGCACGGCGCCCTACAGCCTCGCCGTCAGCGCCGACGGGCGGCGCGGCTACCTCGCCGACTTCACCGCCAACGCCGTCAGCGTGCTGAACTTCCCGCTGCCCGTGCCCGTCGTCACCGGGATCAGCCCGGCCACCGGCTCGCAGGTCGGCGGCACCACGGTCACGATCACCGGCACCGACCTGGCCGGCGCGACGGCGGTGAGCTTCGGCGCGGCCGGCAACGCCTCCGCCTTCAGCTGCACCAAGACCGGCTGCACCGCGACGGCCCCGGCCACCACGGCCACCGGCCCGGTCGACGTCCAGGTCACCACGCCCGGCGGCACCAGCGCGGCGGTGGCCGCCGACCGCTTCACCTACGCCGCCGCCAGCGCCCACCTGGGTGTCGCGCTCGCCGCCACGCCGGTGACCGGCCTGGCCGGCGGCCGGGTCGACTACACGATCACGCTCACCGGCCAGGGTCCCGACCCGGTCACCGCCGCCACCGTCGGTGCCGCCCTGCCGCCCGGTCTGCCCGCGACCTCCAGCGACTGCGCGGTCGCGAACGGCCGGCTCACCTGCACGCTCGCCGCCCCGCTGGCCAAGGGCGCGACCACCACGCGGCACTTCTCGGTCGGGCTCGGACTGTTCAGCGGCGTCCAGAACTTCGCCGTCACGGCCTCCCGCACCTCCGGGACGCCGGCCGACCCGTCGCCCGCCACCGCCCGGGACACCCGTAGCTGCACGGCGGTCTTCGCGCTGCTGATCACCTGCAGCTGATCCAGCGGCACAAGGGGCCCCGCCGTCCGTGAGGAGGCGGGGCCCTGGCTTTGGCCGCCCCTGGACGAAACGTCCAGACTGGACGTACAGTCCAAACATGCCCGCCGAATCCCCCGACCCGCGCCTGCGGACCTGGTCGCCGGTCTGCCGCGCGGTGGCCCTGCTCCTCGGGCCCTACGCCGAGGTGGTCCTGCACGACGCCGCGACCGACATCGTGCTCGGCATCTGGAACCCGATGTCCGCCCGCGCCCCCGGCGACCCGTCCCTCCTCGGCGAGCTCGACGAACTCGAACCGGCCGCCGACGGCGTCTACGGCCCCTACGAGAAGCTGCTGCCCGACGGCCGCCGCCTCTCCTCCGTCAGTGCCGTCCTGCCCGACGACGCCGGGCGGCCCTCGGTGGTGCTCTGCGTCAACCTCGACCGCGGCCCGCTCGAACAGGCCGCCGCGCTGCTGGCCGGCTTCGCCGCCCCCACCGCCGCGCGCCCCGAGCCCCTCTTCGAGCGGGACTGGACCGAGCGCATGAACGACGTCATCGGCGGTTACGTCCGCGCCCACGGCCGCCCGCTCGAACGCTTCGGCCGCGAGGACCGCCTCGCCGTCCTGCGCGAGCTCGACGCCGCCGGCGTGCTCGCCGTGCGCCGCGCCGTCCCCGCCGTCGCCACCGCGCTGCGGGTGTCCCGCTCGACCGTCTACACCCTGCTGACCGACCTCAAGCACGAGAGCGAGGCCTGAGCACGATGACCAGGCTCCCCGACTTCCGCCTCGAAACCTACTTCTCCCGCTGGGAGTTCACCGCCCGCCACCACCTCACCGCCTCCGACGCGGAGACGATGACGATGGCCGAACTCCTCGCCCTCGCCGATCCCGAGGACCGGAAGGCCTGGGACACCCTCGCCCTCGGTTACACCGAGACCTTCGGCGACCCGGGACTGCGCCGCGCGATCGCCGGCATGTACGAGGAGGTCGACGCCGACGACGTCGTCTGCTTCGGCGGCGCCCAGGAGGGCCTCAACCTGGCCATGCAGGTGCTCCTCGAACCGGGCGACCACGCCGTGGTGATCACGCCCAACTACCAGTCCGCGGAGACGGTCCCGCTCTCGATCTGCGAGGTCACCGGCGTCGCCCTGGACGAGCGGCAGGACTGGGCGCTCGACGTCGACGCCGTCGAGGCCGCGCTGCGCCCGAACACCCGGGTCGTCTCGGTCAACTTCCCCAACAACCCGACCGGTGCGCTGATCGACGCGGCCGACCTGCGCCGCCTGGCCGAACTCTGCGACGAGCGCGGCATCCGCCTGTTCTCCGACGAGGTCTACCGCGGCCTGGAGCGCGACCCGGCCCGCACCCTGCCGCAGGCCGCCGACCTCTCCGCGCGCGCCCTCTCGCTCAACGTCACGTCCAAGTCGCTCGGCCTGCCGGGCCTGCGGATCGGCTGGATCGCCTGCCGGGACCGGGAACTGCTCTCCCGGCTGGAGCGGGCCAAGCACTACACCACGATCTGCAACTCGGCGCCGAGCGAGGTCCTGGCCCGGATCGCGATCAAGGCGCGCGAGCCGATCCTGGCCCGCAACCGCGCCCTCATCGCCGCCAACCTCCCGCGGTTCGACGCGTTCTTCGCCGAGTTCGCCGACCTCTTCGAGTGGCGCGCCCCCGAGGGCGGCTGCGTCGCCTTCCCCCGCTACCTCGGGGCGGACGGCGTCGAGGAGTTCTGCACCGGCCTGGTCGAAGGGGCCGGCGTCCTGCTGCTGCCCGCGAGCATGTACCGCTCGGAGCTGACACCGACCCCGGCCGACCGCTTCCGCGTCGGCGTCGGCCGCCGCGACCCCGGCCCGGCGCTGGAGGCCTTCGCGCACTGGCTGCGCACGCGGCGGTAGGGCCCGGTCGACGACGGCGGGCCGGCCGCCGGGAAGGTGGTCCCGGCGGCCGGCCCCGACGGACCGTCCGGTCGGCGGTTCAGCCGGCGAACGGGTGCGTACAGGTGGTGATCTGCCTGGCGACGTCCAGCGCGGGGCCGGCCGTGGCGCAGACCATCTTCAGGTCGGCGGTGACGACGCGCGGGGTGACCGCTTTGGCGGAGCCGAAGCGGACGGTCATCGCGCTCGCGACCGTCTCCCACGGGCTGCCCCACGCCTTCTGCGTCCTGACCTCGACCTGGACGAGCGTCAGCTGGCCCGGGTCGGCGGAGACCTGGGCGACACCGGTGATGCCGGCGGTGTCCGCCTCCTGCCAGACGCACGGGCTGTTGAGCACGGCGGCACACGCCACCGGGTTGTTCTCGGACGTCGCCGTGGCGGCCGTGGCAGCCGTGGCAGGCCCTGCGGTCAACGCCGCTATCCCTGCCACCGTCGCCAGCACAGCTGCGATCCGAGCGCGCATGATCTCAACCTCCTTGAAAACAAAGGGAATCTCACGGAGCGAGATGAGTCTTGCACGGATCGTGGTCATGTTTCGTGTGTGTTACGTCACACTCATGGTGACCGTTCAACTACGTGCAGCAATATCGTGGCCGAACGTTCGGCGTGCGGACATGCCCGCGATGCGGCGACGTGTCCTTCGGATGTGATGAAGCACCGATGAAACGTGCTGGTCGTGTGCCGGTTCACTCGTCCGGGTGGCGGCGTGCCGCGGGGCCTGATCGGACGGATACCATCGACCCGACCCACGGAGGTGGCGCGTGGACACGGTCATCGTGCAACTGCCCGACCGGGCAACGGCGGTGGCGCCCGGCGGGCGGCCCGGACTGCTGCGGATGGGCCCCGGCGAGACGGCGGTGTTCGGACGCGGCGAGCCCGGCCGGGCCGTCCCCATCCCGCTGCCCGACCAGGGCGTCTCCCGCCGGGCCGGCGAGATCACCGCGGCCGAGGACTACTGGCGGCTGTCCAACTTCTCCGCCACCGCCACCTACGTCGTGGAGAACCTCGAAGGCGCCGGCGAGCACGTCAAGGTCGCGCCGGGCCGCCTCGGCGCACCCGTGCCGTTCGAGTTCTCCCGCGTCCTGCTGCCCGCGCTCGGCGAACCCGCCTCCTTCAAGGTCTTCGCCCCGCAACACGCCTACCTGGAGGGCGAGTCGGACGGCACCGACGGCGAACGCACCGTCAGCCCGTTCGCCCTCGACCCCACCGCCAAGTACTTCCTCGTCCTGCTCGCGCTGTGCGAACCCCGCCTGCGCTCGCCCTCCGCCGCCACCGTGCCCGGCGCCACCGACGTCGTCACGCGACTGCGCGCCCTGCCCTCCTGCCACGGGCTCACCCGCTCGGCGGTGAACTACCACATCGACTACCTGGTGTTCACGAAGCTGCGGCTGCGCGAGCCCTTCGACGACGACCGCGGCGGCGGCAAGCGCGAGGAACTCGCCGCCCTCGCCCTCAAGTTCGACCTCGTCCGGGAGGAACACCTGGCCCTGCTCCCGCCCCGGCACCCGGCCGCCCGGCCGTGAGTCCCGCCCGGCCCGAGCACCGGCCGATCGACGTGCCGGACGGCTACCCGGTGGCCGGCTACCGGATCGGCGAACTCCTCGGCGCCGGCGCCTGGGGCAGCGTCTACGCCGCCCACGGCCCCGACGGCGCCCAGGCCGCCGTCAAGCTCCTCGGCCCCGCCCGGCTCAGCCCCGGCCAGCGCGGCGCCATGGCCCAGGTGGCGCACAGCGAACTGCGCTTCAGCAGCCGCGCCGACCACCCGTACCTGATCCGCACCCTCGCCGTGGCCACCGTCGACGACCCCGCCCACCCCGCGCTCGACGGTGCCCTCGCCCTCGTCATGGAACGCGCCGCCCGCAGCCTCCAGGACGTCCTCGCCGCCGCGGGCCCCGGCCGGCCCGTCCCCGGCGCCGACCGCATCCTCACCCAGGTCTGCGCCGGCCTCACCCACATGCACCGCGCCGGGTGGGTCCACGGGGACCTGAAACCGGCCAACATCCTCCTCATGCCCGACGGCACCGCCAAGCTCGCCGACTTCGGCCTCACCGCCGAACTGGAGGGCACCCACGCCTACGCCCCGCCGCTCGGCTCGCCCGACCACGTCCCGCCCGAGTGGTGGTCCGAGCGCACCGGCGCACGCGGCGTCGCCCTGCGCCCCAGCACCGACGTCTGGGCCTTCGGCGTCCTCGCCCACCAGGTGCTCACCGGCGGCCTGCACCCGTTCCTCGGCGCCACCGCCCGCGCCCGCTCGCTCGCCGCCCAGGCGTACGCGCGCGGCGCCGCGCCGCTGCGGCTGGACGAGGCCCTGCCCGGGCGCTGGCGCACCGCCGTCACCGCGTGCCTGGCCGCCGACCGCGAGGACCGGGCCCGCGCCGACCTCGCCGCGCTCGTCGCCGCCGCCACCGCCCGCACCGGCGCCCGCCGGCTGCGCCGGGCGACGCTCGCCGGGCTGACCGCCTGCGTCCTCGTCGTCCTCGCCCTGACCGGCCGACCCGAGCCGAGCGGCGCGGCGCCGCCCGCCGCGCCCCCGCCGCTGCCCGGCGCGATCCCGGCCGGGTCCGACGTCCCGGCCGCCTACCGCGGCATGGTCGAGGACGCCGCCCGGCGCTGCCCCGAACCCGAGGTCACCCCGGTCCTGCTGGCCGCGATGCTCAAGGCCGAGAGCGGCTTCGACCCGAACGCCGCCCGCCCCGAGACCGGCGAGTACGGCATCGCGATGTGGACGCCCTCGGTGTTCAACGCGTGGAGCAAGGCCGCCGCGCACCCCGGTCCCAAGGACTACATGGACCCCGGCGACGCGATCGCCGCCATGGGCAACTACGTGTGCTGGCTGGACCAGCAGATAAAGCACCACGGCTTCACCCGGGACCTGCCCGCCCTCGTCGCCGCGGCCTACCGGACCAGCGACAAGACCGTGGCCGCCGCGGGCGGCGTCCCGGACCGGGTCCGGGCGCACGTCGACCGGGTGCTGGAATACCTCCACGACTACGGCGGGTAGCCGGGCAATTCGGGACGAACCGGGTCACATTCCCCGCCGGACCGGCGCGGGCACCCGGCCCGGTGACGCTCCGTCTGGGATCCTCGCGGAATGATCACGAAGCTGCGCGCGGGCGCCGCGCAATGGACCGTCGTCGTTCCGGTGCTGGCCTTCGTCGTCCTGGCCCTGACCTGGCACCGCGACCTGCCCGGCTGGGTGGTGGGCGTCGTCGCCTGCTTCCTCGCCGGTGCGGTGCTGTCCGCCGTCCACCACGCCGAGGTCATCGCGCACTGGGTCGGGGAGCCGCTCGGATCACTCGTCCTCGCGGTGGCCGTCACGGTCATCGAGGTCGCGCTCATCGTCACGCTGATGGCCGACGGCGGCGACAAGTCCGCCACCCTGGCCCGGGACACCGTCTTCGCCGCCGTGATGATCACCTGCAACGGCATCCTGGGGCTGTCCATCCTGGTCGCCGCGCTCAAGTACCGCACCGCCGTCTTCAACGCCGAGGGCACCGGCGCGGCCCTCGGCTGCGTCGCCACCCTGGCCACCCTGAGCCTCGTGCTGCCGACCTTCACCACGAGCTCCCCGGGCCCGCAGTTCTCCACCACCCAGCTCACGTTCGCGGCCACCGCGTCGATCGTCGTCTACGGGCTGTTCGTGGCCACGCTCACCGTCCGCCACCGGGACTACTTCCTGCCGGTGACCGCCGAGGGCCGGGTCCTCGCGAAGGAGGACGAGGAGGACCACGCCGCCCCGCCGACCGTCAGCGGCGCCGCCGTCAGCCTGCTGCTGCTCGCCGTCGGGCTGGTGGCGGTGGTCGGCCTCGCCAAGGGCGTCTCGCCGACCATCGAGTCGGCGGTGTCCTCCGCCGGGCTGCCGCACTCGGTGGTCGGCGTCGTCATCGCGCTGCTCGTCCTCCTGCCGGAGACGATCGCCGCGCTGCGGGCCGCGCTGCGCAACCGCGTGCAGACGAGCCTCAACCTCGCCCTCGGCTCCGCGCTGGCCAGCATCGGCCTGACCATCCCGGCCGTCGCCATCGCGTCGACCTGGCTCAGCGGCCCGCTCCACCTCGGCCTCGACCCGGCCCACATGGTGCTGCTCACCCTGACCGTCGTGGTCGGCACCCTGACCGTCATCCCGCGCCGCGCGACTCCCCTCCAGGGCGCGGTGCACATGGCGATCCTGGCCGCCTACGTCGTCCTCGCGGTGAACCCGTGACGGGCCGCCATTCCTAGACCGCGTAGGGAAGTCCCCGGCGCCGCCCGGTGTGGGCGGGAGGCGCCAGGGACTCACCGTCTCCGCGCGACCGCTCAGGCGGTGCGGCGGCGGCGGGCGTAGACGAGGGCGGCGCCGCCCACGACCAGCGCGGTGCCGGCGCCCGCGTACAGCAGGGTGCCGTCGCTACCGGTCTGGGCCAGCTTCGGGCCGTTGGCGGCCGGGGCGCCCTTGATCGGCGTCGGGACGCTGACCTTGGCCGGGACGACCAGCGGCTTGGCCGGGTTGACCGCGGTGGGGGTCGACGGGGTCTGCACCGGCACGGTGGCGGTCGGCGCCGGGGCCGACGGCGAGCCGCTCGGGGCGGTGGAGGGGGCGGTCGACGGGGCACCGGTGGCCGGGCCGCCGGCGGCGGGGGTGGTCGGCGCGGCGGTGGGCGACGCCGACTCGGCCGGCTTGGTGGCCGGGGTGGTCGGCTTGTCGCTCGGCTTGTCCGAGGGCTTCTCGGTCGGCTTGTCGCTGGGCTTCTCCGACGGCTTCTCCGACGGCTTCTCGGAGGGCTTTCCGCTGGGCTTCTCGGAGGGCTTCTCGCTCGGCTTGTCGCTCGGCTTGTCCGAGGGCTTGCCGGCGGCCGGGGTGCTCGGCACCGCGGTCGGGCCCTTCGACGGGGCCTTGCCGCCGCAGTCGACCTTGAAGACCTTGTGCTTCGGGTTGTCCAGCGCCGGGTCGTCCTCCGGGATCTCGCCGTTGACGAGGGTCACGGCGGCCCAGTAGAGCTTGTACTGGCCGTCCGGCAGGTTGATGTCGTCGGTGCGGACGTCACCGTTGGCGTCGACCGGCAGGTCGCCGTACGCGACCATCTGCTCGTCGTCGCCGTGCACCGAGGCGATCGTCCAGACGATGTCCTGGTTGGCGTCGAAGCCGAACGAGTCCAGGTAGAAGGTGCAGACCTTGGGCTCGTTGCGGGTGTCCTCCTGGCCGGTGGAGGCGTCGTGGATCTTGACGGTGCCGTTGTTGCCGGGGGCGTTCTTGCCACCGGGGGCGGCGTGGGCGGCGGGGGAGAGCAGCAGGAGCGCGGCGGCGGTCGGGACGGCCACGAGCGAGCGTGCGGCGGTGGAGCGGATGTGCATGGCGTTCCATCGGGTGTGGCAGGCCGGGACGAGCCTGCACGGTGGGGAGGGAGCCCACGGCGCGTTTCGGCCGGCTGGCCGAAAATGTACGACGGTAGGTGCGCAAAAGTTCCCTCACCCGGAATTCGGACGCAAGGAGCGTTTGCGTCACTTGTCCGATATCGACACGAACTTCCGACTAGTCCGTCACAACGATCGGATCACCGGGTTGTGGTGAAGCCGTGTCCGTCCCGCGATGCGGCCCGCCGCACGCGTCCCCGGCGCGAAGTGCGAGGATGGCTCCCGACCGCCCCCGACGGCGGACCTCCGCCGAGCGGCCGCCCCCGCACCCCAGGGCGGCCCGACGAACCGGGCACACGGCGACGAGGTCCGCACTGCGTACCCCGGCAGGCACTCCGGCGCGGCGTCTCCCTGCCCGCACCCCTCCTGCGAAGAAGACGCATCGCGATGCACCGCACCCCCGGCCCTGCCCAGGGCCCCTCCGTCCACGCCCTCCCGCTGCGCGCCGCCGCCGTCCTCGGCACCGGCGGCCTCCTGCTGACCGGCTGCGGCAGCGGCACCGCCGATCCCGGCGCCCAGGCCGACCTGCGCGCGAGCCTCCCGAAGGCGGTCAAGGCCGCCGGCGTCCTGCGGATCGGCTCCTACCTCCACTACCCGCCCGTCGACTTCCGGGACACCGACGGCAAGCCGGCCGGCCTCGACCCGGAGATCGCCACCGCCGTCGGCGACTACCTCGGCCTGCGCGTGGAGTTCACCGACCTGCCGTTCGAGCAGCTGATCCCGGCCGTCCAGACCAAGAAGATCGACCTGGCGATGTCCGCCGTGATCGACACCAAGCAGCGCCAGCTCGGCGCCGCCGACGACGGCCACCAGGCCGACCCGGGCGTCGACTTCGTCGACTACTTCACCACCGGCACCTCGATGGTCGTCAAGGCCGGCAGCCAGCTGTCCCTCACCACCGTCGACGACCTGTGCGGCCACACCGTCGCCGTCCAGCGCGGCACCCTCCAGGACGACTTCGCCACCCGCCAGCAGGGCGCCTGCCCGCGCACCGGCAGGCAGCTCAAGGTCGACCGCTTCGACAGCGACGACCAAGCGCTCGCCGAGGTCGCGAGCGGCGCCGCCGTCGCCGACCTGAACGACTACCCGGTGGCCCAGTACAACACCACCACCCCCGCCAGGACCGGCAAGTTCCAGCTGGCCAACACCCACTTCCTGCAGTCCGGCCCGTACGGCATCACCGTCGCCAAGGACGACACCGGGCTGCGCGACGTCGTCTCCAAGGCGCTCGACCAGGTGATCCTCGGCGGCGGGTACGACAAGATCCTCGCCAAGTGGAACGTCACCACGGGCGCCGTCGCCAGCACGGTCGTCAACGGCGGTCTGTGATCCGACGGCCCAGGTCCCGCCCCGGTGGCCGGTATTGACCGGTCGTCGGGGCGGGACCGCGTGTCGGGCGGCGGCGGACGTCGGCGTTCCCTATCGTCGGGTCCGCCGACCCAGCAGCCGATCAGACCCGTGGGAGTGCGCGATGCCCGGACCGGAGCAGCAGTCGACCGCCCCAGGGCCCGGCCCCGGCCCCGCCCGGACGGAGCACTGCGCGGACGTCATCGTGGTCGGCGCCGGCCCCTCCGGCTCCACCGCCGCCTACCACCTCGCCCGCACCGGGCTCGACGTCCTCCTCCTCGAAAAGGCGGCCTTCCCCCGCGAGAAGGTCTGCGGCGACGGCCTCACCCCGCGCGCCGTCAAGCAGTTGGCCGACCTGGGCATCGACGTCTCCGAGGAGGCCGGCTGGCTGCACAACCGCGGGCTGCGCCTGGTCGCCGGCCGCCGCACGATCGAGTTCGACTGGCCCGAGCTCTCCGCCTTCCCCGGGTACGGTGCCGTGCGCCGCCGTGCCGACTTCGACGAACTGCTCGCCCGCCGCGCCGCCGCGGCCGGTGCCCGACTGGTCGAACGGGCCAACGTGGCGGGCCCGTTGGTCGACGACCGGAGCGGCCGGATCACCGGCGTCACCGCCAGGCTCGGCGACGACCGCAGGCCCGTCGACTACCACGCACCCGTCGTGGTAGCCGCCGACGGCAACTCCACCCGCCTCTCGCTCGCCATGAAGCGCTACCGCCGCACGGACCGCGCGATGGGCGTCGCCTACCGCACCTACTTCACCACCCCGCGCCACGACGACCGCTACCTGGAGGCCTGGCTCGACCTGCGCGACCCCACCGACCCCGGCCGCCGGCTCCTGCCCGGCTACGCCTGGGTGTTCGGCATGGGCGACGGCACGGCCAACGTCGGCCTCGGCGTGCTCGACACCGCCGGCGTCGACCTCGACTGGCGCGACCTGCTGCGCCGCTGGTGCGAGGACCTCCCGCCGGAGTACGAGTACGGCCCGGACGCCGTCACCGAACCCGTCCGCGGCTCCGCCCTCCCCATGGGCCTCAATCGCGGGCCCCACTACGCCGACGGCCTGCTGCTGATCGGCGACGCGGGCGGCACGGTCAGCCCCGGCACCGGCGAGGGCATCGCCTACGCGATGGAGTCCGGCCGCTACGCCGCCGAGACGATCGTCCAGGCGCTCGCCCGCCGCACCGACCGCGGCCGCGAACTCGCCCTGCGCGCCTACCCGCAGGCGCTGCGCTCCGCCTACGCCGGCTACTTCGCGCTCGGGCGGCTCGCCGCGGACCTGCTCGGCCGCCCGAAGCTGCTCGCCGCGGCGGGCGCGGCCGGGCTCGGGCGGCCGGCGCTGCTGAACATCGCCTTCCGGCTGATGGTCAACCTGACCGAGCCCGACTCGAAGGACGCCCTCGACCGGCTGCTGCACCTGATCGGGCGGGTCGCGCCGGGGCGGTGAGCCGGGCCGCCGGGCGGCAGGTTGGCCGAAAGGAGGGGATTCGTCGGGGCATCCGCGACATCGGATTGACGGATGATCAGATGATCCGCTTGCCTGGTGTCGAATCCCCCCTGACGACGGAGACACCGTGCGCCTTCGCCTGCTCATCGCGCCGCTCGCCGCGACCGCGGCCCTGATATCCCCGACCGTCCCGGCGGTCGCCGCCGACCGGGCCACCCCCGCCGGCGAGTGCTCCGCCGCCTTCCGGCACGGCGACGCCCGCCTCGGCCCCCAGGACCTGCCGACCAGCGGCCCGGTCGGCGAGCAGGTCGACGGCTACCGGCGCACCGGCGGCGCGAGCGAGCGCGACTTCCTCGCCCAGTACTGGGACGCGGCGGCCAACGGCGGCAAGGGCGGCTGGAAGTACCCGCCCGCCGACGGCTTCGTCACGCTGCCCGACGGCAGCCCGGTCGAGTTCGACCTCACCCTCCACCCGGACCAGGACATCGACCGCTACGGCAGCGAGTACGGCGCCTTCCTCGCCCCCGAGGGCCTGCCCTACGAGAACCGCGCGATCCCGCCGCAGAGCCTCGACGGGAACCCGGCGGCCGGCTGCAACTACCACGACTACAAGGTGGTCAAGGAGTTCACGGTGCACGCCGGCCCGATCGCGCCGTGGTTCAACCAGCCCGGCTGGGGCCTGCAGTACCAGCTCGACGGCGCCCTCGTGCCGGGCGGCCCGGCCAGGCTGAACGTGCTTTGGCTGGTCGACAACGGCTACCTGGCCCGGATCTGATCCTGATCTTCAAGGCCGGCCCGGCGGCGGGCGCCGTCCGCAGGCGTCGCCCGCCGCCGTCCGCCGGCCTCGTCACCAGAGGTCGCCGGGCCGCCAGTCGCACGTCAGCAGGCCGGTGAGGTCCAGCGGGGCGGTGCCCGGCAGGACGAACACCCCGCCCTCGTCGTCCGGCGTCGGCCGCTCCCCGCCGTGCCGGGTCGCCGCCGACAGCAGTCCGTCCCACCGCAGCCAGCCGCGGTTCGCGTAGAACTCGACGGCCGCGTCCGACGAGCTCAGCGCGCCGAGCTCGTACCCGCCCCGGACCAGGCCCGCGACCGAGCCCATCAGCACCGAGCCGTGCCCGCGCCCCTGCCGGTCGGCCCGGACGGCGACGCCCTCGACGTAGCCGGTGCGCACCTGCCGCCCGTCGTGCCGGAACACGCGCGGCACCACGGCCGCGTGCCCGATCAGCACGCCGTCCTCGCGCAGGAGCGCGTGCACGCCGCCGAGCGCGTGCTCCCAGTCGGCCTCGGTCAGGTCGGCGCCGAACACCTCGAACAGCAGGGCCCGGGCCTCGTCCAGCGTGGATGCGTCCAACTCGGCCGTGCGGGCCGTCAGTAGCTCGATCACCCGGCGATCCTCGCACGACCGGACCGCCGCGCCGCCCGCCACCGGAAAACCGCTGGCGGGGCGGGCAGGGCGCGGGATAGGAAAGTCGGATGAGCACCGACCAGCGGACCTTCCGGCGCACCGTCCTCGACCTCGGGGACGCCGTGCTCCGCCCGTGGGACCGCGCCCTCGACCTCCCGGGCGGCACCGTGCCGGCCCTCGTCGCCGCGGCGGCCGATCCGGTGATCGCCCGCTGGAACCCGCTGGGCACCGACGACCCGTCCGCCGCCGAGGCCTACCTCGACCGCTGCGACACCACCTGGGCCGAGGGCCGCACCGGCGCCTTCGCGATCACCGACGCCGCCGACGGCACCCTGTGCGGCAACGTCGCCCTGTTCTGGCGGGACCGTGAGGACGGACTGGCCATGATCGGCTACTGGCTCCTGCCCGCCGCCCGCGGCCGGGGCCTGGCGACCCGCGCGACCCTCGCCGTCGCCCGCTGGGGCGTGGAAACCGCCGCCGCGCGCCGCCTCGAACTCGCCCACGCCGTCGGCAACGACGCCTCCTGCCACGTCGCCGAGCGCGCCGGCTTTCGGTACGAGGGCACCCTCCGTTCCTCCTACCGCTACCCCGGCCGCGACTACAACGACGAGCACCTCCACGCCCGCCTGGCCGACGACGCCTGGTGATGCCCGGTGACGTCCGGTGATGCCCGGTGACGCGCGGAGCGGCCCGCACGGGGGTGGCGGGCCGCTCCGGTCCGGAGGCCGTCAGCCGCTGACGGGGGTGCCCGGCGCGTGGAAGTACCACTGCTGGGCCGGCGTGGTGAAGTTGCAGGTGTAGATCTGCAGCTGGGTGCCGTCCTGGGTGGTCCCGCCGGGGACGTCCAGGCACTTGTTGGACTGCGGGTTGATCAGGACGGGGCCCTCGTACTGGACCCAGCGCTGGGCCTCGGTGCCGTTGCAGTCCCACAGCTGGACCTTCGTGCCGTCCGTCGTGCCGCTCGCGCTGACGTCCAGGCACTTGCCGAGCGCGGACAGGGTGACGCCCGTGAAGTCCGGCCTGTTGGTCACGGTCCACGACTGGGCGCCCGTGCCGTTGCAGCCGTAGATCTGCACCGGCGTTCCGTTCGCCGTACCGCTCCCGCGGACGTCGAGACACTTGCCGCCGACCCCGGTGATCGTGGTGCCCGCATCGGCGCTGGCCGTGCCCGGCAGGGCCGCGACGGCGATCGCGGCGGCGGCCAGCGCGCCCCAGGCGTGGCGCTTGCGTACGGGATTCCTCATGGTCGTCCTCTCGGAATGTCGGGCCGGCGTGCTGCCGGTGCTCGACGAGGACTGTGGCCGGGGCCCGTGGACGCGCGGTCGACGCGGGCGTTGACGGGCCGTCTACCGGGGACGTCTACGGCCGGCCGCGGGCCTTGTCGTACACCGACCGCAGCCACGGTTCGCGGACGGCCGGGAGGCGGGCCGGCGTGCGCAGGAGCAGCGCGCGGTCGGGTCGGAAGCCGGACGGCGGGCGCGGCGGCAGGGGGTCGTCGCGCTGGACGCCCGCGGGCAGCCCGCCGGTCGCCGGGACGCGGGTACCGTCGCGGGGGGAGGCCAGGTGGGCCCGGACCTCGGCGTCCAGCGGCCCGGCCGCGCACGCACCGCCGGGCCGCCACACCTCACCGGTCAGTGGGTGCCGGGGGACGAGGACGAGGTCCGCCAGGGGCGCCGCCACCCCGGGGCCGGCCAGGGCGAGCGCGCGCACCGGCGGGCCGGGCGGGACCAGCGCGTCGAGCGTGGGGCCGAAGGCGGTGGCGACGAGTCCGTCGGGCACGGCCACCCGCGGGGCGCCAAACGGGTTTCCGCCGCCCGCACGGGAAGTCGGACCGGCCGACTTCCCGCGCACGCGCCGGGGCCCGGAAACCGGTGGCCGGCCGGCAGCGCGCCCGATGGGGCGGAGGCCTAACCTGGAAGGGCGCGTTCCGTTGCGCGGCCCACGTCCGCGCGCGGTACCGGAAGGGAAACGGTGGCCCATGACCGTGGTCTCGACGGCACTCTTCGGCACCGACTGGCGCTCCGCGCCGACCGGTGCCGCGGACCTGCTGCGCGAGTGCGCCGCCCGGGGCTGGACGGTCGTCCTGACCGGACCCGGCCCCGCAGGGGCGCCCGCACTGACCGTGGCCACCCCGGGGAGCGACCCCGAGCGGGCCGCCCTCGACCTCGTCGGCGGCGGCGCCGACCACGCCGTGTACGTCGCCGGCAGCGTCCGCGAGGTCCTCGCCGCCCGCCGTGCCGGGCTGCTCTGCCTCGCCCTGGAGTGCGGACGCGACGACGCCGCCGACCTCCGGGCCGCCGGCGCGGCCGAGGTCCACCGCGACGCCGTCGCCCTGCTGCGGGTACTCGACGACAGCCTGCTCGCACGCCCCCGGGCCTTCGGACCCGTCGGCGCGGGAACAGGCCGTCCCGGAGGCGGTTAGCGCAGGCCCGTACCGGGCAACCGCCCGGGTACGAGCACGTCACCGGAAGTTTGTCGGAGGTGACCGAGATGGACGGACCCTCGCTGAGCGGACGGGAACGGCGGCTCCTCGAGGAGATCGAGTCCGGGCTGCGCCAGGACACCCGCCTCGACCGGAAACTGAGCACCATGGGTGCCAAACGGCCGGGCCGGGTGCGCACGGCCGTGCGCCGCACGGCCCGCCGGATCCCCGCCGGGGTCGTGCTGACCGCCCTCGTCATGACCGCGATCTGCCTGAGCGTCGGCGTGCGGACGCCGACCGTCGCCGTGCTCACCGCCCTCGGCGTGGTCTGGGCGGCCTCCCTGGCCGTCGCCGCCGCCGCGGCCGTCCTGCTGCGCCGCCGCGCCGGCGCCCGGCGCCGCGACCCGCTCGACCGCCCGGACGGCCCCGACCGCCCCGAGGGGCGCGAGCGGCGGCCCTGGGACAAACCGGAGGTGTGATGACCACCGACCTGTGGGAGTACCGCCCGGGCTCCCACCAAGCCGCCGAACTCGGCCTGGCCGGCTACGAGGTGGAGGCGACCGACGGCCCGCTCGGGCGGGTCGAGCAGGACGCCGGTGACCACCTGCTGGTCGACGCCGAGCCCTGGGTGCCGGGCTCCCGGGTGCTCGTGCCGGTCGCCCTGGTCGCCCGGATCGACCACCTGGAGCTCGTCGTCCACCTCGACTGCCCGCGCGCCCGGGTGAGTTCCGCCCCGCCGCCCGCGGCCGTGGACGTCCTCGGGCACCGCCCGGGGTGAGCCGTGCGCTGGCCCACCACGACGCTCACCGGCCGGACCGTCGCCTTCCTGGTCGCGCCCTACGGCGTGGAGGAGATCGAACTCACCTCCCCCTGGCAGGCGGTGGCCGAGGCCGGGGGCACGCCGCGGCTGCTCTCCACCGCACCGGGCCGGGTGCAGGCCGTGCGGCACCGGGCACCGGGTGACACCTTCGCGGTGGACGCGGTCGTCGCGGACGCGGAGGCCGCCGGGTACGACGGACTGGTCCTGCCCGGCGGCGTCGCGAGCCCCGACCACCTGCGGCAGGACCGCGACGCGGTCGCCTTCGTGCACGCCTTCTGCGCCTCGGGCCGCCCGGTCGCGGCGATCTGCCACGGGTCCTGGACCCTCATCGAGGCCGACGCCGTCCGCGGCCGCACCCTCACCTCCTGGCCCAGCCTGCGCACCGACCTCGTGAACGCCGGCGCCCACTGGATCGACGCCGAGGTCCACGTCTGCCACGAGGGCCCCGGCCCCCTGGTCACCAGCCGCAAGCCCGCCGACCTCCCGGTCTTCGACGACGCCCTGGTCACCGAGTTCGCCCACGCGACGGAACGGCGGAAGTGACCTGGGAGCCGGGGCCCTTGCGGCGGGGGTGAGCGCCGGGAGTTCCGAGCCCGTCGACCGGCCAACGCCCGCCCACCGCCCGGGTGTCGGCCGTCAGTCGCCCCTCAGCCGGGTGTAGGTGGCGGTGGGCGGGCGGCCGGTGAGGGTGAGTTCGGCGCGCAGGGGGCTCGTGAGGGGGTGGACGGTGCCGTGGGCGGGGTCGTGGACGGGCGGGGCCAGGTAGGGGTGGGCGGCCTCGGAGATCTGGGCGGCCTGGACGGCGGTGAGCCGCGGGGTGGTGAGCAGGACGCGGCCGTCGTCGAGTTCGACCACGAGGGCGTGCGGCCTGGCGGCCGGGCCGGTGAGTGCGCGGACGAGGGCGTCGACGGTGTCCGTGCGGCGGTACTTGACCCAGACCCGGCCCGCTCCCTGCGCCCGGTACGCCGAGCCCGCGGCCTTGCAGACCAGGCCCTCCACCCCGGTGGCCGCGAGGCGTTCCATCCAGTCCAGGGCCTCGGTGCGGTCGGTGGTGGCCATGACGGGCTGGATCGGTGGAGGGACGTCCGCGAGCGCGGCGAGCAGCAGGCGGCGGCGGTCGGCGAGCGGCAGCCGGCGCACGTCGCGGCCGGGGAGGGCGAGGACGTCGAAGGCGATCAGCCCGAGCGCGACGTCGTCGCTCGCGCGGGCCTGGCGGGTGCGCAGCAGCTCCTCGAAGGCGAACCGGCCCGCGCGCCAGGCGACCAGCTCGGCGTCGAGCACGAGCCCCTCGGGCAGCCGGGCGACGGCCGCGGCGATCGGCGGGAACTCGGGGGCGAGGTCCCGTCCGCTGCGGGACTGGAGGTAGGCCGGGCGGTCCCCGCGGGCGAAGGCGAGGCAGCGGAAGCCGTCCAGTTTGAGTTCGTACTGCACGCCCCCGCCACCGAGCCCGTCCGGCGGCGGGACGGCCGGGACGGCGGCCGGGCGCATGACGTCGACGGGCGGCCGCAGCACCTGGCGGTCGGGCTCGGGGGACGGCGCGGCGGGGAGGGGCCGGGCGTGCTCGGGGTCGAGCAGCGGGGCGAGGAGGTCGCCGTGGGCGGCGAGCCGTTCGGGGACGTCGGCGAGGGTGAAGACCAGGTCGTCCTCGGAGTCGGCCTCGGCGAGCTCCTCCCAGGTGACCGGGGTGGACACGGTGGGCTGCGGGCGGGCGCGCAGCGTGTACGGGGCGGCGGTGGTCTTCTTGGCGTTGTTCTGCGACCAGTCGACGAAGACCCGACCGGCCCGGCGGGCCTTGGCCATGGTGTGGACGACGAGGTCGGGGCGGTCCGTCTCCAGGGCGGCTGCCAGGGCCTTGGCGTAGGCGCAGACGCGGGCGCTCGGGGTGGGTTCGATCGGGACGAGCAGGTGGAGGCCCTTGGAGCCGGAGGTCTTGGCCCAGGCGGCGAGCCCGTCCGCGGCCAGGCGTTCGCGGAGCAGCCCGGCGACCGTCCGGCAGGTGAGGACGGTCGCGCCCTCGCCCGGGTCGAGGTCGAGGACCAGCCGGTCGGCCAGCCCGGGCGCGGCGGCGTGCCACTGGGGGACGTGCAGTTCGAGGCAGCCGAGGTTGGCGGCCCAGAGCAGCGCGGCGCCGTCGTCCAGGAGGACCTGGCGCAGGTCGCCGCTGTCGCTGGGCACCTCGGCCGTGCGGATCCAGCGCGGGGTGCCGGCGGGCGGGTTCTTGGCGATGAACACCTCGGCCTCGACGCCGTCGGGGCAGCGCAGGAAGGACACCGGGCGGTCGTGCAGGTGGGGCAGGAGGGCGGTGTGGACGGCCGCGTAGTAGCTGAGGACCTCGCCCTTCAGCGTGCCGGTCCGCGGGTAGTAGACCTTGTCCAGGTGGGAGAGCGCGAGGGTGCGCCCGTCCACGACCATCTGCGGCATGGGCCGCCTCCGAAGCCGTCGGTGTGGCCCCCGCTGCCAGTCTGCCCGGGGTGCGGGGCGGGCGCGAACGTGGCTTTCCGTGTACGCGCCCGCACGGTCGGTGGGGCGGTTATGCTGCCGACGGTTCGCGAACTGACGCTGCGTCAAGGGGGATCGGGGCGATGGTCGGTGACTGGCGGGCCCTGCCGGCGAGGCTGGGGCCGCAGGAGCGGGAGCTCGTGGCGGGGCTGCGGGCGCTGAAGGACGGGTCGGGGCTGACGCTGGCCGAGCTGGCGGCGAAGACGCACTACAGCAAGTCGTCCTGGCACCGGTGGCTGAACGGGGAGCGCGTGGTGACGGAGGCGGCGCTGGCCGCGTTCGGCGCGCTGGCGGGGGTGCCGGCGGAGCGGTGCGCCGACCTGGAGGCGCTGCGGGTGGCGGTTGCCGGGGCCGGCGCGACGGAGGCCGCGGCGGAGTTACCCGGGCCGGCGGAGCCGCCGTCGTGGCCGGAGGGGGAGCGGGAGCCCACGGCCCGGCCGCGCCGGACCTGGTGGTGGGCGGCGGCGGCCTCGGCGGCCGGTGTCGCCGCGGTGGCCGGGGCGCTCGCCCTGAACGACGGCGGCTCCGAGCGCAGCCCGGGGGCCGCCGCGACGACGGGCACCGCCCGGGCCACCGCCCAGGCCACCGCGCTGTGCGAGGCCGCCGGCTGTGTCGGGAAGGACCCGCAGGCGAGCGGCTGCGGATCGGACGCCACGACGATCGCGACCGCCAACGTGCGGCAGATGACCATCTATGTGCGCTACAGCCGCCGCTGCCGGACGGCCTGGGCGAAGCTGACGGACGCCACGGCGGGGTACCGGGCGACGATCACCAACTCGGCGGGCCAGAGCCAGACAGCCCTGGTCCACTGGGGGTACGACGCGTACTCGCCGATGGTGGACGCGTCCCAGAACGACAGCCGGATCCAGGTCTGCGGCGAGCAGCCGGACAACAGCCGCAACTGCACCCCGGTGATCATGGACCCGGCGACGGCGCCGGTGGTTCCGGTCCCGACGCCGGCCGTGGCCACGGGTGCGGGCGCGGCCCCGACCCCGGACTCCCCCGCCACCGACTCCCCGGCGCCCGCCCCGAGCCCCGACGCGGCGGATCCGACGCCGCAGTGACGCCGGAGGGCGGCTCCCCTCAGCCGGGCGAAACGAGGGCGTGGGCGTCCGCGACGAGATCTTCCACGCGCTCCCAGTCGACGGGCACCGCGTCCAGGTAGACGCCCACCCAGCCGCGGTGCCCGACGTACGGCGGGCGGAAGTACCGCTGCGGGTCCCGCCCGGTCAGCTCCGCCTGCACCCCGTCCGGCGCGGCGCACCAGAAGGCGAGCCGCTCGTCGTGGTGGTGGTCGGCGAGCATGACGAACACCCGGGCCCGGCGGCCGGCGCCCGCGAACCAGGTCGGCTCGCCGTGGCCGACCCGCTCCGCGGTCTCCGGCAGGGCGAGGCACAGCGCCCGCAGGCGGTCGACGGGCGTGGGCATCGGCCTCACCCGTTCTGCGGGGCCGACGGCCGCGGGGAGCCCGGGTAGGTGCCGAAGTACCAGCGGTTGCCCTCCGGGTCGGCGGCCGCGAAATCGCGCGAGCCGTAGTCGGTCTCGTGCAGCCCGGTGGTGATCCGGGCGCCGGCGGCGACGGCCCGTGCGTGGACGCCGTCCGGGTCCGCCGTGACGACGTAGGCGCTGAACGTGCCCGGGCGGCCCGGCCAGGTCTCGGTGCCCTCGGGCGCGTCCCGCTCCGAGCCGAGCATCACGCCGCCGCCCTCGGGCCAGGCCAGTTCGGCGTGCGCGACGAACTCGCCCTCGCCGTACGCCACGACCTCCTCGAAGCCGAAGGCGTCGGCCAGGAAGCGGATCAGGGCGCGCGCGTCGTCGGCGCGCAGCGTGGGCCAGACCTGCGGGGCGGGGGTCTTCGCGTCGGTGGTGTCCATGGCTGCCTCCTGCGGTGGTGGGTGCCGGCCGGTCGCCGTCACGCCTCCCACTCTGCGACCGGGTCGCCCGCCCCGCCTTGGACGTTTCGGAACCGCTTCTCCTCCGGCCCCTCCGCCGCCAGCCACGCGCTCGGCGCCGCCCCGGCCAGCGCGCGGAACTCGCGGGCCAGGTGCGCCTGGTCGAAGTAGCCGCAGCGGGCCGCCAGCTCCGCCAGCCGGGGCGGCGCGCCGCCGGCCAGCAGGTGCCGGGCCCGGTCGAAGCGGATCACCCGGGCGGCGGCCTTCGGAGTCAGCCCGGTCTCGCGGCGGAAGCGCTCCTGGAGGTGCCGCGCGCTCCACCCCGTCTCCCGGGCCAGCGTCGCCACCGCGAGCCCGCCGCCGCTGCGCCGCAGCGCCTGCCAGGCCCAGCAGACCTCCGGCGGCACCCGCCCCGACGGGCGGGCGGCCCGCAGCAGGGCGCCGTCCAGCAGGGCGAAGCGCTCGTCCCAGGTGGCGGCGGCGCGCAGCCGCTCCTGGAGGTGCGGCGCCAGTCGGCCGAGGACGTCCTCCGCCGGGAGGTCGATCCCGGCGAGCTCCCCGGCCGGTACCCCGAACAGCGCCCTGGCGGCCAGCGGGTGCACGGCGATCTGCACGCCCGACTGCCGGCCGTCGTGGGTGATCAGCGCCGGGGCCGTGTGCAGGCCGCCGAGCAGGGTGGCGTACGCGTCGGGCCGCTGCGCCGGGTCGGGGTGGGCGGCGAGGACCAGCGGCTCGTCGAGGGTGAGGATGAAGGTCAGGTAGGGGGACGGCAGACCGCGGTGCACGGCGGGCGCGATGCCGCGCTGGCGGTAGCCGGAGTACCAGGCGACGTACGGCCGCAGCGCCGTCGCGGGCCGGGCCCGGACTGCCTCGTCGACCACGCCTTCGCGCACGGGTTCGGCGGCTTCCGTCGTCACCCTCCCAGTATCGGTGGCCGCGGTCGCGGGCGGGCGGGATGTTGCCTATGGTGATCGCACGGTCACACCGCGGGTGCGCGGTGCCGCCGACGGGGGAGCGAACGGGGGGAACTTCCGGGGGGAACGACCTCTGGGGGGAACCACTCACGAAGGAGTCCCCGTGACCAAAGCCCGAGAGATCATGCACACCGGCGCCCAGTGCATCGGCGCGCACCAGACGCTCGCCGAGGCCGCGATGATGATGCGCGACAAGAACGTCGGTGCGCTGCCGATCTGCGGCGACGACCAGAAGCTGAAGGGCATCATCACCGACCGCGACATCGTCGTGCGATGTCTCGCGGAGGGCAAGGACCCGGCCAAGATGACGGCCATGGACCTCGCCGGGCACCTGCACTGCGTGCGGGCCGACGACGACATGGACGCGGTGCTGCGGAAGATGGAGCAGCACCAGATCCGGCGCATCCCGGTGATCGACGGCGAGCGGCTGGTCGGCATGATCAGCGAGGCCGACCTGGCGATGGGCCGGCGCGACGGCCACCGCCTGACCGACCAGCAGATCCTGGAGTTCATGGAGGGCGTCTACATGAAGGCCTGACCGGGCCGGACGTCCCCGGCGGCGGGTCCCGTGCGAACGACCGCACGGGGGCCCGCCGCCGGCGTGTTCTCCCGGGAAGGGCCGCCGGAAGGTTCGCCACACGAACAGTCTCGATATGAGAAACGATCTTTCTCAATGGGCGAGATGAGCGCACAATGGCGGCATGGGAAAGCAGTACGAGAACATCGACGGCCGGCTGCGCGAGTTCATCGAGCGCCAGCCCGTCTACTTCGTCGCCACCGCGCCGCTCGCCGCCGACGGCCACGTCAACGTGTCGCCCAAGGGCCGCTCCGGCACCCTGGTCGTCCTGGACGAACGGACCCTCGCCTACCTGGACTTCGGCGGCTCGACCGCCGAGACCATCGCCCACCTGCGGGAGAACGGCCGCATCACGCTCATGTGGTGCGCCTTCGACGGCCCGCCCACCGTCGTACGGGTCCACGGCCGCGGCGAGCCGGTCTTCCGCGACGACCCGCGCTTCACCGGCCTCCTGGCCCGCTTCGGGCCCGGCGTGGACGGTCCCGCCCTGCGCGCGGTCGTCCTGGTCGCGGCCGAACGCGTCAGCGACTCCTGCGGCTTCGCCGTCCCGCTGATGGACTACCGTGCCGACCGCGCCCTCCACGCGGACTACTTCGCGCGCAAGAGCGACGAGGAGTTCGGCGCCTACTGCGAGAACAAGCCGTACGTCGTCACCAGCATCGACGGCCTGCCCGCCCTGCCCGTGCCGCTGCCCCCGCGCCCGGAGTGACCCGCAGGGCGCGCCCTAGCCGCGCGCGGAGTAGCGGTAGAGGTCGCGCAGCAGGGCGATCTCGGCGCCGTGGTGGAGGAGTTCCTGGTTGACCCACCAGACGACGTCCAGGAAGGGCTCGTCCGCGTCGCCGCCGTAGGGGTAGGTGCAGTGGCCGACGGTGTCGAGCGCGGCGTCGTCGGCGGCGAGCAGGGCCTTCCGCCAGGCGTCCGCGGCGGTGTCGAAGGCGGCGACCGCGGATTCGGCGTCGCCGTGGACCGGGAAGGCCTCGCGGGTGAGGGCGCGGGTGCCGTCCGTGTGGTCGGCGCGCAGCAGGAGCAGTTCGGTGAGGTGGGTCAGCCGCCAGGCGAGGGTGGTGAACGGCGGCGGCTCGGGGTGCGGCCAACCGGCGGTGTCCCGGCCCCACGCGCCCGCGCCGACCAGCAGGGTGGCGCGCTCGCCCGGCCCGTCCGCGTGGCGCCGCACCGACCAGCAGCCGGGCACCGGCTCCCAGCGGTACTCGTCGTCCGTCAGCGGCCCGACGGCCACCGCGGTGCCGTTGCCGCTGTCGACGGCGGGGCCGGCCAGCCGGTCGCGCAGGCGGGTGCGGGCGAAGTCGAACTCGGCCAGCAGCGGGACGAGTCGGGGCGGCAGGGGCATCGGGACGGCTCCGGTCGGTGGCAGGGCGCGGACGGCCCGCACCCTGCCACACCGCGGCACGTCCCGCGAGCGGATTTTCCGCTCGCCGGCGGTCGCCCGCGCATGCCGGCGGTCACCGGTCGCATGCCGCCGGACCCCACCGGGTCCGTGGCGGAGGGAAGTTGGACGGAAATCGGCTAACGGGTGGCGTGGCGGCGGCGGTACCGTGCGCTTTGGTGAGCATCCGTCAAGGCCGGTGAGGGGGACGTGCCATGGGGGGCGGACGGCAGAGCCTGGCGCGGGGGTACTTCCTTCGGGAGGCGGCCGCTTTGCAGCGGGCCAACACCGGGGGCGCGCGGCGGCTGGAGCGGATCGTGTTCCCGGGGGCGGGTGTCGTGATCGTGGGGACGCCCTGGGAAGAGGTGCGGCTCGACGTGAGCGCCTCGCGGGACGAGCTGTTCGCGGCGCTGGGCGGGGAGGCCGCGGGATGGGCGGAGCCGGACCGCGGGGTGGGGCCGCGCCTGCCGGTCTCGGCGCCGGCGCCGCCGCTGGCGGTCTACGCCGATCTGCTGGACGACCTCGGGGACCTCGTCTTCACGCTCACCACCTACCCGGCCGACGTCGGGCGTCCGCAGGCGGCGGCGCGGCTGGACGCCGTGCGGCTGGTGGGCGGGGTGACGGCGGTGGTGCAGGTGTGCGCGCCGGGCGGCACGCACCGGATCCGGATCCCGCTGGATTCGGGCGTCCCGCTGGTGGCGCTGCCGCTGGCGATCGCCGAGCACCTGCTGGCGGCGGGCGTCGGCACGGACTGGGACTACCCGGTGGAGGAAGAGCGGGGGGAGTAGCAGGGGGAGCAGGGGACGCGAAGAGGCCCCCTGCCCCCCCGAGGGGGGGGGGGGCCGCGGGAGCCCGGGGGGGTTCTTGACCAGGCCCGCCGTGTAACCGAACAAAGGGCAGGCG
>NZ_JBHYWI010000112.1:0-24734 GCF_042751525.1 Kitasatospora sp. NPDC059408 | reverse complement strand
GCTCCTCAGCGGTGCCGGCGTGCCGGGCCGCCGCCGGGGCGCCGGCCGGGGTGGCGGCGGCGCCGCGGCCGCCCTGGACGGTCTTGCCGCCCGGGGCCCCGGCGGAGCGCTGCACGGGCGGCTGCGCGGGCGCCGGGACGGTGGCGGCCGACTGGTCCTGCGGGGACGGCCGGCGTCCCGTCTCGCCGGTGCCCCGGGCGTCCTGGGCGTCCTGCGTGCCCTCGGCGCCCTCGGCGCCGTCCGTGCCGTTGCCGGTCCGCGCGGTCTCCGGTCTGGATGCCTCGGCGGCCGGACGCGGCGCGAGGGACGGCGACAGCGCCATCCCGCCGGTGGTCCGGAACAGCTCGTCGGCACCCGGGAGACTCACTCGGCGGGGCGGCACCGGTCGAGCACCTCCCTGGCGAGCTGGCGGTAGGCGGCGGCACCGACCGAGTTGGTCGCGTACGTGGTGATCGGCTCGCCGGCGACGGTGGTCTCCGGGAAGCGCACGGTCCGCCCGATGACGGTGTGGAAGACGTGCTCGCCGAACGCCTCGACGACGCGCGCGAGCACCTCGCGGCTGTGCACGGTGCGCGAGTCGTACATGGTGGCGAGGATGCCGTCCAGGCGCAGCTCGGGGTTGAGCCGCTCGCAGACCTTCTCGATGGTCTCGGTGAGCAGCGCGACGCCGCGCAGGGCGAAGAACTCGCACTCCAGCGGGACGATGACGCTGTGAGCGGCTGTCAGCGCATTGACCGTCAGCAGGCCCAGCGAGGGCTGGCAGTCGATGATGACGTAGTCGTAGTCCGGCAGCAGCGGCTTCAGGGCGCGCGCCAGCGCGGACTCCCGGGCGACCTCGCTGACCAGCTGGACCTCGGCGGCGGAGAGGTCGATGTTGGACGGCAGCAGGTCCATGCCCGGCACGGCCGTCTTGAGCAGGACCTCATCGGCCGTCAGGCCGCGCTCCATGAGGAGGTTGTAGACCGTGACGTCGAGTTCCATCGGGTTGACGCCGAGTCCGACCGAGAGCGCGCCCTGCGGGTCGAAGTCGACGAGCAGCACCCGGCGGCCGTACTCGGCCAGCGCGGCGCCCAGGTTGATGGTCGACGTGGTCTTGCCGACGCCGCCCTTCTGGTTGCACATCGCGATGATCTGCGCGGGGCCGTGCTCGGCCACCGGCGCGGGGATCGGGAAGTAGGGCAGCGGGCGGCCGGTGGGGCCGACCCGCTCGCGGCGCTGGCGCGCGGCGTCGGGGGCCAGCGTGGCGGCGTACTCCGGGTCCGGCTCGTACTCGGCGTCCGGGTCGTCGTAGGCGCCGTAGGCGAACTCGCCGTAGGCCAGGCCGTAGGCCGCCAAGTCGGCGTCGTGATCGGTCACCGTGGTCACCTGCGCTGTGTTCTGGCGTGCTTCGAAGGTACGGAGTGCGACCGAGCCGACCTCGGCCGAGCCCACGGAGGGCTGCCGGGCCCCGGGCTCCTCACTCGGCTGGCCGGCGGTGCGTTCCGCCAGTCCTGGCTGACCACCCCCGGGAGCAAATGTCGACTCATTCACAAGTCGTCTTACCTCCTTGGGCATCCAGGACTCTATGTCGATTCGTCAGCGTGGCAGCAGCCGACGGTTTGCGACTCTAGGCCGTTCAAGGCGTTCGCAGCAACACAATCCACGGTAGTGGGCCTCATGTGTCGACTATCGGGCGGGCCGCTGTCAAGGGATGAGTGGCCTGTTGACCCTAACGTTTCTGCGCCGGGGTGCGGTGGGGTGACACGACCGACGAAAATTGACGACAGAGCGACCCGCCCGCGCCACCGGCCGTTCACGCGCACGGCGAAGCCCCCGACCCGAGGGGAGAGGGTCGGGGGCGAACGACCGCCGTGCGGTCAGGGTGTTCAGGCGAGCACGCTCTCCAGGGACACCGACTCCAGGCCGAAGGCCTCGGCGACGGCCGGGAAGGTGATCTGGCCCTCGTGCACGTTCAGGCCCTTGGCGAGCGCCGGGTCACGGCGCAGCGCCTCCTTCCACCCGCGGTTGGCCAGCTCGACGACGTACGGAAGCGTCGCGTTGGTCAGCGCGTAGGTGGAGGTGTTCGGGACGGCGCCCGGCATGTTGGCCACGCAGTAGAAGACCGAGTCGTGGACCTGGAAGGTCGGCTCGGCGTGCGTGGTGGGACGCGAGTCCTCGAAGCAGCCGCCCTGGTCGATGGCGATGTCGACGAGCACGGAGCCCGGCTTCATGCGGGAGACCAGCTCGTTGGTGACGAGCTTCGGGGCCTTGGCGCCCGGGATCAGCACGGCGCCGATGACCAGGTCGGCCTCGATGACGGCCTTCTCCAGCTCGAAGGTGTTGGAGACGATGGCCTTGATCTTCGTGCCGAAGATGCGGTCGGCCTCGCGCAGCTTGTTGATGTCGCGGTCGAGCAGGGTCACCTCGTAGCCCATGCCGATGGCGATGGTGGCCGCGTGCCAGCCGGAGACGCCACCGCCGATGACGACGGCCTTGGCCGGGTGGGTGCCGGGCACGCCACCGGGCAGCACGCCGCGGCCGCCGGCCGGGCGCATCAGGTGGTAGGAGCCGACCTGCGGGGCCAGCCGGCCCGCGACCTCGGACATCGGGGCGAGCAGCGGCAGGGCGCCGTTGCCGAGCTGCACGGTCTCGTACGCGATCGCGGTGGTGCCGGACGCGACGAGCGCGTCGGTGCCGGCGCGGTCGGCCGCCAGGTGCAGGTACGTGAAGAGGGTCTGGCCCTTGCGGAGGCGGTGGTACTCCGAGGCGATGGGCTCCTTGACCTTCAGCAGCAGGTCGGCGGTGGCCCACACCTCGTCGGCGGTGGGGAGGATGGTGGCGCCGGCGGCCACGTACTCCTCGTTGGGGATCGAGGAGCCGACACCGGCGTTGTCCTCGATGTAGACCTCGTGTCCGTTGCGGACCAGCTCATGCACGCCGGCGGGCGTGATGGCCACGCGGTACTCGTGGTTCTTGACCTCGCGGGGGATGCCGACCTTCACGGCTAAACACGTCCTCTTGCCATGGGGGTCCCTACCGGAGAAGACCGGCGGGCGCCGCGCACAGGGGGAAGCCTCCGGGGGCAGCCCGGGGCATGGATCGCTGCGCGACTGAGTCCGAGTGTAATGAAGCCCAGTCGGCGTGTCAGCCTTCCAAAGTGACTAATTTTGCCGGACACATTGGCAGGTTCGTAGGCTTCCACCGCGATCTTCCCATCAAAGATGCCCGAACCGGACATCTAAGACAATACCCCCGAATCGCCCCTCACCACCCGGTGTAGAGGCGTTCGCGCAGGTCCGCCAGGCTGGCTCCGACGGCCTCCTGACCCCGTGCGTCGCCGAGCCTGCGCAGCACCGCCAGGGCGGCGCGGTACTCGCGCTCGGCCTCCTCGAAACGGCGCTGGGCGGTGTGCGCCTCGGCCACCCGGGCGAGCAGCCGGGCCTCCGCCGCCTGCTCCCCCATCGACTGCCGCAGCCCGAGCGCCCGCCCGTACCAGTCGGCGGCGCGGACGGCGTCCCCGAGCGCCCGGTGGCACCCGGCCGCGCCCTCCAGCGCCCGCGCGCAGAGCGGCTGGTCGCCGACGCTGCGGGCGTGCTCCAGGGCGGCCCGGTAGTGCGTCCCGGCGAGCTCCCAGCGCCCGGCGGCGGCCTGCAGGTCGCCCAGGTTGAGCAGCGCGGCCGAGGCGCGCCGGGGCCGGCCGTTGCGCTCGGCGACGGTCAGTACCAGCTCGTGCAGCCGGTGCAGGTCGGCGGGCGCCGCGCCGCCGGTGAGCGGCAGCGCCCGCAGCAGCGCGGTGACCAGCCGCCCGGCCGAGCCGTCGAGGTCGCCCTGGCCGATCGCGTCGCCGACGGCGGTGAGCAGGAGGTCCCGCTCGCCGAGCAGCCACTCCCGGGCGTGCGCGGCCGAGCGCAGCCGCAGCGCGGCGGGCAGCGGGTCCGGTGCGGGGCCGGCGGCCGGGTCGAGCAGCGCCCGGGCCGACTCGGTGAGCCGGACCATCCGCTCCAGCAGCCGGGCCCGGGCGAGCTCGGTCTCGGCGGGCCGGTCCTCGTGCTCGCGCAGCCGGACGAGCCGCGGGTAGAGCCGCGCGGGCACCCGGTAGCGCGGCGTGCCGTCGGGGGCCGGCGGCTCCTCGGCGAGCAGCTCCCGCCCGGCGAGCGCGGCCAGCGTCGCGGCGGCGTCCGGCGCCGGGCAGCCGACCAGGGCGGAGGCGGTGCGGGGGTCGGCCGTCTGGGCGGGGGCCAGGGTGAGGGTGCGCAGCATCCGCGCCTGGGCGGCCGGCAGCGTGCGGTACACCAGGGTGAACGCGCCGACCAGCGGGTCGTTGTCGGGGACGGGCACCGGCTCGGCGGGCTCCGGGGCGGGCTTGACCCAGGCCGCCGGGTCCGTGGCCGGTTCGGCGGGCGGCTCCGGCGCCGCGGCGGCGCCGGTCCCGGCCCCCTTCGCGTCCTTGAGGCCGTTGGTCCCCTTGCCCGCCCTGGCTCCCTTGGCGGTCTTCGCGCCCTTCGGGGCCGCCGCCTTCTCCTCCTTCTTCCCCTCGTTCACGACACTCTTCACGACACTCTTCACGGCGCTCTGCGCGGCGCTCTTCACGGCGCCGTTCACGGCGCTCTGCGCGGCCCCCTTCGCCACGTCGTTCGGAGCGTCCTTCCCGGCGTCCTTCGCGCCGTCCCTCGCCGCCTTGTGCCGGTCCGCCGCCGGCCGGGCCGCCTCCTCGCCCAGGACGCCCGCGAGCTCGCGCGCCGCGTCCGTGACGGCCGTCTTCGGGTTGCCGCGCAGCCAACCGGCCATCAGCCGCAGCGCGGCCGGCCTGGCGGCGCAGGCCTCGGCGAGGTCGGCGCCGCCGACCGGGTCGCAGGAGAGCCGGGTGCCACCGACCAGGTCGGCGAGCAGCTCGCCGGAGGCCTGCCGGTCGAGCCCGCCGAGGATGACGGGGTCGATGTCCTCGATGCCGGTGAGCGGCCCGGCGGTGGTGGCGAGCACCAGGCAACCGGGCTCGTCGGCGAGCAGCGGCCACAGCTGCCCGGCGTCCCGGACGTCGTCGAGCAGCAGCAGGACCCGGCGGCCGGTCAGGGCCTCGCGCAGCGCGACGCAGGCCGGTTCGTCGCGCCCGTCCTCGGCCGCGCCGGGCAGCGGCACGTCCGCGGCCGGGTCGAGCTGCTCCAGCAGCAGGCGGGCGGCGCGGGCGGGCGGCACCCGGGCGCCGTCGGGCGCGGACAGGCGGGTGAAGAGCACGCCGTCGGGGTAGTCCGCGGCGACGGTGCGGGCGAAGCGCACGGCGAGCGCGGTGCGGCCCGAGCCGGGGCGCCCGGCGAGCACGAGCACCGGGCTGCGGCCGGCGGCCGGGCGGGCCGCGGCGGCCCGCAGCGCGGCCAGTTCGGCGCGCCGCCCGGCGAACACCGTGGGGCCCGCCGGCAGCCGCTCCACACCGGGCACGGACCCGGCGGGCACTCCGGGGCCGGCGTCCATCGTCACCGTCTTCCTCGCCACCCGTGCCCACTCCCGACGTCGTCCGGTGCTCAGCGCGCGCGGCCCGGGACGGACCGCCTGTCTGCGAAGCGTAGTTGCGCCGTCCGGCCCGGCCGAGGTGACATCCGGTCGTACGAACCGGCAAATCACCCCGCCGGATCAACGGGAGCGCCGGGAGCGCCCCGAGCGGGCCCCGAGAGAGCCCCGGGAGGGCCGGCTCAGGCCTCGAAGGGCCGGGCCGGCCAGGGCGCCTCCGGCGGGCGCAGCGCGTCCAGCCCGCCGGGCGTCGTCAGCGCGGCGTGCACCGCGAGCGTGCCGGTGACCAGCGTCGGGTTGTGCAGCCGCCCGGCCTGGATCAGCCGGATCAGCTCGGGCACCGGCACCCGGGCCGTCTCGATCTCCTGCTCCTCGCCCTCGGCCGCGTAGCGCTCGCCCTCGGCGTCGGACAGGTCGGTCGCGAGGAACATCCGCAGCGCCTCGTCGGTGCCGCCCGGGGAGGTGTAGTAGTCGGCGAGCACCCGCCAGGTGCCGGCCTCGACGTGCGCCTCCTCGTACAGCTCCCGCTTGGCCGCGTGCCACGGGTTCTCGCCGGGCACGTCGAGCAGGCCGGCCGGCAGCTCCCAGAGCCGCTGGCGGACGGGGTGGCGGTACTGGCGCAGGATGAGCACCCGCTCCTTGTCGTCCAGGGCGAGCACCGACACCGAGCCGGGGTGGGTCTGGTAGTCGCGGCGGGCCCAGCTGCCGTCGGGCATCCGGACCTCCTCGCTGCGCACGCCGGTGACCCGGCCCTGGAACGGCGTGCGGCCCTCGCGGACCTCCCACTCCTCGGCCGCGTCGGCGATCACCCGGTCGCTGCTGTCGTCCATCGCTCTCCCCTTTTCGTCAGTACGACACAATCTAACGCCGAACGGCGGCCCCGCGGGAATCGCGGGACCGCCGTCGGGTGAACGACCGGGGCCGAGGAGGGTGTGACTACTCGGACGCCGCGGTCTTGATCACGATGGCCGCCTTGACCAGGCCCGCGAACAGCGGGTGCGGGCGGGTCGGACGGGACTTCAGCTCCGGGTGGGCCTGGGTGGCCACCAGGTACGGGTGCACCTCGCGCGGGTACTCCACGTACTCGACCAGGTCGCCCTTGGGCGAGAGGCCGGAGAACTGCAGGCCGGTCTTCTCCAGGTCCGCGCGGTAGGCGTTGTTGACCTCGTAGCGGTGGCGGTGGCGCTCCTCGACGTACTGCTCGCCGCCGTAGACCTCACGGACGATCGAGCCCTCGGCGAGCTTGGCCGGGTAGAGGCCGAGGCGCATGGTGCCGCCCAGGTCTCCCTTGCCGTCGACGATCGCCAGCTGCTCGGCCATGGTGGAGACCACCGGGTGCTTGGCGGCGGCGTCGAACTCGGTGGAGTTGGCCTCCGGCAGGCCGGCCAGGTTGCGGGCCGCCTCGATGACCACGCACTGCAGGCCCAGGCACAGGCCCAGCAGCGGGACCTTGTTCTCGCGGGCGAAGGTGATGGCGCCGACCTTGCCGTTGACGCCGCGGTCGCCGAAGCCGCCGGGGATGCAGATCGCGTCCACGTCGCCGAGCTGCTCGCGGGCGCCCTCGGGCGTCTCGCAGTCGTCGGACGTGACCCACTTGATCTCGACCCGGGCGTTGTTGGCGAAGCCGCCGGCGCGCAGCGCCTCGGTCACCGACAGGTAGGCGTCCGGCAGGTCGATGTACTTGCCGACCAGGGCGACCTTGACGATGTGCTGCGGCTCGTGGACGCGGCGCAGCAGGTCGTCCCAGGTGGTCCAGTCCACGTCGCGGAACGGCAGGTCGAGCCGGCGCACCACGTAGGCGTCCAGGCCCTCGCCGTGCAGGACCTTGGGGATGTCGTAGATCGACTTGGCGTCGATGGCCGCGACCACGGCCTCCTCGTCCACGTCGCACATCAGCGAGATCTTGCGCTTGATGGCCTGCGGGACCTCGCGGTCGGCGCGCAGCACGATCGCGTCGGGCTGGATGCCGATGTTGCGCAGCGCGGCGACGGAGTGCTGGGTGGGCTTGGTCTTGAGCTCGCCCGAGGGGCCGATGTAGGGCAGCAGGGAGACGTGCACGAAGAACACGTTGTCCCGGCCGACCTCGTGGCGGACCTGGCGGACGGCCTCCAGGAACGGCAGCGACTCGATGTCGCCGACGGTGCCGCCGACCTCGGTGATCACGACGTCGACGTCCTCGGTCGCCATGCGGCGGATCCGGGACTTGATCTCGTTGGTGATGTGCGGGATGACCTGGACCGTGTCGCCCAGGTACTCGCCGCGCCGCTCCTTGGCGATCACGGTGGAGTAGACCTGGCCGGTGGTCACGTTGGCCGAGCCGTGCAGGTTGGTGTCCAGGAACCGCTCGTAGTGGCCGATGTCCAGGTCGGTCTCGGCGCCGTCGTCCGTGACGAAGACCTCACCGTGCTGGAACGGGTTCATGGTGCCCGGGTCCACGTTGAGGTACGGGTCGAGCTTCTGCATCGTGACGCGCAGTCCGCGGGCCTTGAGCAGGGCGCCGAGGCTGGAGGCGGTGAGCCCCTTGCCGAGCGAAGAGGCGACACCCCCGGTGACGAAGAGGTGCTTGGTCGTCACGGCGCGGCCGTTCGCTGCCTTGCCGGAATGGGGCTGTGCCAAGAGGGGGCTCCCGTGGGTCGCGTGTCGAAAGTGACGTGGGTGGGGGCTCACCGGCTCGCCGGGCGACGAGGGGGTGCGGTGTGAGGCACGGCACCCGAAGGGTCGTCGGTTCGGCTGGTCCGGGGCGTTTGATCCCACCGGTCCACGGGATACCAGGGTATCAGTGACCCGACCCGGACGCCTTCCCGGCCGCTCGCACCGCCGACACGGCGCACGCGGGGCGCACCACCGGCGCACCGTACGGCGCATCCGTCACACCGGTCGCACCACCGCCGGACCGGGCCACGACGGCACTCCCCGACCGGGCCATGCCACCCCCTCCTGGCGGACCACGCGGAACTGATCCGTCCGGACCATCCTTCACGCCGCCTCCGCGATGCACGGCATTTCCCCCGAATTGTGGCGCCACACGGGGCTGCGTCCGCGTGCTTCGCCCCTTTCGTCCGTCGTAAGCTGCACGGACGCATCGCCGACAGCACGAGCACGCGGAGGGCGTGGGAGGGTCAGGACGCTCCCGGTCCCCGATGCGCGACCGGACCTCTCCGTAATCCAGCTCCTCCCCCACCCACCCCGGGGGCTCCACCGAGCCCCGCGCGGACACTCCGGCAAGGCCCGCCACCACCCACCGGCGGTCCGGACGTCCCGGGGTGGGCCTCCGGCCCCGCAGACCGCTCGCTCCCCTCGGATCGCCGATGCGTCGTGACCACATTGCGAACTGGAGATCCACGTGGCCGGCCGTATCGAGGACTACGCACTCATCGGGGACATGCAGACCGCCGCCCTGGTCAGCAGGGACGGGGCGGTCGACTGGCTGTGCCTGCCCCGCTTCGACTCGCCGGCCGTGTTCGCCGGCCTGCTGGGCACCGATGAACACGGCTTCTGGCGGATCGGCCCGGCCGAAGCCGTCGCGAGCGAGGTCCCCGCCCCCACGGCCGCCCCGGCCCCGGTCACCGGCCGGGTCCGCTTCGCCGACACGGCCGACCTGCGGGTCCCCCCGCCGACCGCCGCCGCTCCCGCCGTGCCCGCCGACCGCCGCCGCTACCGGGGCGACTCGCTGATCCTGGAGCAGGAGTGGGACTCCCAGGGCGGCACCGTCCGGGTGATCGACTTCATGCCGCCGCGCCCGCTGGCCGGCAAGGACGCCGTCCCCCAGGTGATCCGGATCGTCGAGGGCGTGGCCGGCACCGTCCGGATGCGCTCGGCGGTGCGGATGCGCTTCTCCTACGGCCGCATCGTGCCCTGGGTGCACCGGGTCGAGCAGGCCGACGGCGGCCACCGCACCGTCGCCGTCGCCGGGCCCGACTCGGTCTGGCTGGACGGCGAGGCCGACACCTACGGCCGCAACCTCACGACCTACGCCGACTTCACCGTCACCGCCGGCGAGCGGATCGCCTTCGCCCTCACCTGGCAGGCCTCCCACCTGGACGCCCCGAAGGCCCCGGACGCCGAGGCGATGCTCGACGCCACCGCCGACTTCTGGCACGAGTGGGCCGAGCAGTGCACCTACCAGGGCCCCTACCGCGAGGCCGTGATCCGCTCGCTGATCACCCTCAAGGGCCTCACCTACGCCCCCACCGGCGGCATCGTCGCCGCCCCCACCACCTCCCTGCCCGAGGACATCGGCGGCGAGCGCAACTGGGACTACCGCTACACCTGGCTGCGCGACGCCGCGATCACCCTCTCCTCGCTCCTGCGCACCGGCTACCGCGACGAGGCCCGCGCCTGGCGCGAGTGGCTGCTGCGCGCGGTCGCCGGCGACCCGGAGAACCTGCAGATCATGTACGGCATCGCGGGCGAGCGCGAGCTCACCGAGTCCTCGCTGGACTGGCTGCCCGGCTACGAGAACTCCCAGCCCGTGCGGATCGGCAACGGCGCCGCGGGCCAGCTCCAGCTCGACGTCTACGGCGAGGTCGTCGAGGCCCTGCACCTGGCCCACATGACCGGCCTGGTCCGCAACGACCACGCCCACCACCTCCAGCTGCGCCTGATCGGGTACCTGGAGGACCACTGGCAGAACCCGGACGAGGGCATCTGGGAGGTCCGCGGCCCGCGCCGGCACTTCGTCCACTCCAAGGTGATGGCCTGGGTCGCCGTCGACCGCACCATCAAGCTGCTGGAGCAGACCCCCGAGGACGCCCCCGGCGACGACCAGCTGGAGCGCTGGCGCGAGCTGCGCGACACCATCCACCGGGACGTCTGCGAGAAGGGCTACGACCCCGAGCGCAACACCTTCACGCAGTACTACGGCGGCCGGGAACTGGACGCCTCGCTGCTGCTCATCCCCCAGGTCGGCTTCCTCCCGCCGGACGACAAGCGCGTCATCGGCACCATCGAGGCCATCCAGCGCGAACTGTCCACCGAGGACGGCTTCGTGCTGCGCTACCCCACCCACGACGAGAGCGGCAGCAACGTCGACGGCCTCTCCGGCCACGAGGGGGCCTTCCTCGCCTGCTCGTTCTGGCTGGCCGACGACCTCGCCATGATCGGCCGGGTCCAGGAGGCCCGCGAGCTGTTCGACAAGCTGCTCGGGCTGCGCAACGACCTCGGCCTGCTCGCCGAGGAGTGGGACCCGCGCGAGAAGCGCCAGGTCGGCAACTTCCCGCAGGCCTTCAGCCACGTCCCGCTGATCGACACCGCGCTGCGCCTGACCGCCTGCGGCGGCGCCTACCTGTCGGCCCAGCCCGACGGCCACGCCGGCGAGCGGGTGGAGCAGGCGACCGTCTGACCCCCTAGGCGCGCTGGACCAGCTCGTCGTAGGTGCTCAGCACCTGGGCGACGGTGGCGGCCTCGTCCGGCCAGGTCTCGGCCTGCTGGCGGCCGGCCGCCACCAGCCGCTCCCGGCGCCGCGGGTCGGCCAGCAGCTCGCGCACGGCCCGGCCGACCGCGGCCGGGTCACCGGCGGGCACCAGCATGGCCGCGTCGCCGACCAGTTCGGGGATCCCGCCGACGGCGGTGGCGACCACCGGCACGCCGGCCCGCATCGCCTCCTGGACGACCAGCGAGCGGGCCTCCCAGCGGCTGGAGACGACCACGACGTCGGCGGCCGACAGCAGGTCGGGCACGTCGGTGCGGTAGCCGAGCAGCCGCACCGGCAGCTTCTCCGCGGCGACCCGCTCGCGCAGCGCGGCCGCCTCCGGGCCGTCCCCGGCGAGCAGCAGCAGCGGCTGCGGGTCCAGCGCGGACAGTTCGCGGGTGGCGTCCAGCAGGAGCCCGAAGGCCTTCTGCGGGACGAGCCGGCCGACCGCCAGCACCAGCGGCCGGTCCGGGCCCCCGCCGAGCAGCGCGGCCCGCGCCGAGGCCCGGTCGAGCCGTCCCTCGGGCATCGGCGGGGCGGCCACCGGGCCGAGCCGGGCGTCGGTGGCGCCCAGCTCGCGGGCCCGGGCGACGAGGTCGGAGGAGGCCCCGAGGACGAGGTCGGCGGCGCGCGCCACCCGGCGCTCCATGAGCCGCTGGAGGCGGCGCTCCATGCCGGTGGCCAGCAGCGCGTGGTGCGAGGTGACCACCAGCGGCGTCTCCGGGCGCAGGCCCGGGAAGCGGCCGGCGGTGCGCAGCGCGAGGTCGGAGAGCAGCCCGGCGCGCAGGCCGTGGGCGTGCACCACGTCGGCGCCGGTGAAGGCACGGCGCAGCTCGCCGATGGCGGTGGCGTCGCTGCGGGCGCCAGCGGTGGGGGTGATGTCGACGGTGTGGAACCGGGCGCCGGTGCGGGAGAAGCCGAACAGCGCGTCCGTGCCGGCCGGGGCACAGACCGTGACGCCGACCCCGTGCGCGACCAGGCCCTGGGCGAGGGAGCGGACATGGGCACCGATCCCGCCGGTGCTGGCGGCCAGGACGAGCACCACGTGCAGCTGGCCCGGCTCGGGGGCGGCCGGGGTGACCCGGGCGGCGGAATGGTCCACGTCGTCTCGCATCCGACTCGATCAGGTTCGCGCGCCCCGCTGCGGGGGTTGCCCGCCGGCGGCGCTCGGGACTGGAAAGCCAGTGTCCAGCCGCCACCATGCCAGGTCGGCGGCCCTCTTGGACAGTCGGCGCCACCGGGGGCGCGTCGTCGTGCCGCGAGGGCCGCCGGACCCGGCGAAGGGGCCGGCTAGCGCCGGCGCGGGGCCCGGGCGGCGGCCAGCAACTCCTCGGCGTGGGCGCGGCCCAGCTCGGAGTCCTCCAGGCCGGCCAGCATCCGGGAGAGCTCCCGCACCCGCTCCTCGTCGTTGAGCACCTTGACGCCGCTGCGCGTCACGGTGCCGTCGTTGGTCTTCTCCACGACGAGGTGCCGGTCCGCGAACGCGGCGACCTGCGGGAGGTGGGTGACGACCACGACCTGGGCGGACTCGGCCAGCTTGGCGAGCCGGCGGCCGATCTCGACCGCGGCCTTGCCGCCGACGCCCGCGTCCACCTCGTCGAACAGGTAAGTGGGGACGGGGTCGGCGCCGGCGAAGACCACCTCGACGGCGAGCATCACCCGGGACAGCTCACCGCCGGAGGCGCCCTTGGCGATCGGGCGGGGCTGGGCGCCGGGGTGCGGGGCGAGCAGCACCTCGACCTCGTCCACGCCGTGCGGGCCGTAGGCGACGGTGCGGCCGTCGACCTCGATCCCGGCGAGGTCGTCGACCAGGGAGATCGCGAAGGCCACCCGGGCGTGCGGCATGGCCAGTTCGGCGAGTTCGGCGGAGACGGCCTCGGCGAAGCGCCCGGCGGCGGCGTGCCGGGCGGCCGACACCTCGGCCGCGAGTTCGGCCAGCTCGGCGCGCAGCTCGGTCTCCCGGGCGCCGAGCTCGTCGATCCGGTCGTCGTCGCCGTCGAGTTCGGCGAGCCGGGCGGACCCGGCCTCGGCCCAGGCGAGCACCTCGGCGAGGGTGTTCTCCGCACCGCCGTACTTGCGCAGCAGCTGGGCCAGCGCGGCCCGGCGCTCCTCGACGGCGGCCAGGCGCACCGGGTCGGCGTCCAGGTCGTCCGCGTAGCCGGCCAGGTCGCCGGCCACGTCGGCGAGCAGGTAGCCGACCTCGTTGAGGCGGTCGGCCAGGGCGGCCAGCCGCTCGTCGTGGTGGCGGACGGCGTCCAGGGCGCGGCGGGACTGCGCGAGCAGGGTGCCGGCGTCCAGCGCCTCCGGGTCGGCCGGGTCACCGGCCAGGGCGGCGTGGGCGAGGGTCGCGGCGGAGGACAGCGCGTCGGCGTGGCCGAGGCGCTCGGCCTCGGCCGACAACTCGACGTCCTCGCCGGCCACCGGCTCGGCGGCGGCGATCTCGTCCAGCCCGAAGCGCAGCAGGTCGGCCTCCTGGGCGCGCTCGCGGGCCCGGGTGGTCAGCTCCTCCAGGGTCGCCGAGACCTCGCGCAGCGCCCGGTAGGTCTCCCGGTAGCGCGCCAGCGGCTCGGCGACCGTCTCGCCCGCGTACCGGTCGAGGGCGCCGCGCTGGCGGGCCGGGCGCAGCAGCCGCTGCTGGTCGGTCTGGCCGTGCACCGCGATCAGGTCCTCGCCGAGTTCGGCGAGCAGCCCGACCGGCACGGACCGGCCGCCGACGTGCGCCCGCGAGCGCCCCTCGGCGGAGACGGTGCGGCTGATCAGCAGGGCGCCGTCGTCCAGTTCGGCCCCGGCCTCGATCGCGCGGGCCGCCGCCGGGGAGCCGGCGGGCAGTTCGAGCCGGCCCTCGACGACGGCGCGTCCGGTGCCGTTGCGCACCAGCCCCGGGTCGGCCCGGCCGCCCAGCAGCAGGCCGAGGCTGGTCACCACCATGGTCTTGCCCGCGCCGGTCTCACCGGTCACGGCGGTGAAGCCGGGCGCCAGTTCGACCACCGCGTCGTCGATGACGCCAAGATCCCGTATCCGCATCTCGTCCAACACGGAGACGACCTTACGAGGTTCCACCCCCGGCGCGCGACGAGCGGCAACGGCGCGCGGCAACTCCGTGCCCGGAAGTTCATCCCTTCCGGGAGGTTTGCCCCGGGCCGGGCGCGGTGCACCAGGGCAGGAAGAACTGCACCAGCGGGCCGATGGCCAGCGCGTACACGACGGTGCCGACCCCGGCGGTGCCGCCGAGGAGGATCCCGGCGGCGAGCACGGTCAGTTCGATGCCGGTGCGGATGAGCCGCAGCGAGCGGCCGGTGCGCCGGTGCAGGCCGGTCATCAGGCCGTCGCGCGGGCCCGGGCCGAGGCGGGCGCCGATGTAGAGGCCGCTGGCCAGGCCGTTGAGCAGGACCGCGGCGGTCATCAGGGCGATCCGGGCGGGCAGCGCGCCGACCTCGCCGACGACGGTGAGGGTGAGGTCCATGGCGGCGCCGATCACCAGCACGTTGGCGACGGTGCCGAGGCCCGGCCGCTGGCGCAGCGGGATCCACAGCAGGAGGACGAGGGCGCCGCAGATCGTCACCCAGGCGCCGACGGTCAGGCCGAGGGCGCGCTGGAGGCCCTGGTGCAGGACGTCCCAGGGGTCGAGGCCGAGGCCGGAGCGGAGCATCAGCGCCATGCTCGCGCCGTACAGCGCGAGGCCGCCGAGGAGCTGCGGGAGGCGGCGGCCGAGCGCGTGGGTGTCGCCGAGCACGCGGACGGCGAGCGGGGCCCGCCCGGACGGGACGGCGGTCGGGGTCGCGGTGGTGACCAATGGTGCTCCTGCGGTGGTGCCGCACCCCGGGGGGACGGCCCCGGTGGTGGCGGCCTCGACGGCCGCCCTGTCATGATGAGCGGGCCAAACGGGCCCACTCCAGGGCCAATCCCGAGCAAGTGGACTGATCACCCATGGCCGACTGGCACACCACCGTCACTCCCCCGGCGCTCGCCCGGCTCCTCTCCACCGCGCGGCTGCCCGCCCCGGCCACCGCCCGCCGGCCCGCCTACCGCACCCTGGCCGGCCAGATCCGGCTGCTGGTCACCGAGGGCCGTCTGCCGGTCGGCGCCCGCCTGCCCGCCGAACGCGAACTCGCCACCGCCCTGGAGCTCAGCCGCACCACCGTCGCCACCGCCTACGAGGCGCTGCGCACCGACGGCTACCTGCGCAGCCGCCGCGGTTCCGGCAGCTGGACCACCCTGCCCGAGGGCGCCCCGCCGCCCAGCGACGCCCTGCACCCCGTCCCGCCGGACGAGCAGAACCGCACCCTGGACCTCGGCGTCGCCGCCCTGCCCGCCCCGCAGCCCTTCCTCGGCGAGGCCGCCGCCCGCGCCGTCGAGCAGCTGCCCCGCTACGCCGCCGGGCACGGCCACTACCCCACCGGCGTCCCGGTGCTCCGCGAGGCCGTCGCCCGCCGCTTCACCGAGCGCGGCCTGCCGACCACCCCCGACCAGATCCTGATCACCACCGGCGCGATGGGCGGCCTCCACCTGCTCCAGCGGGTGCTGATCGGCCGCGGCGACCGCGTCGCCGTCGAGGCGCCCACCTACGCCCACACCCTCCAGGCCCTGCGGCTCGCCGAGGCGCGGCTGGTGCCCGTCCCGTACGCGTGGCCGGACGGGCCGCTGCGCGGGCCGCGCTGGGACCTCGCCGAGTGGCGCCGGGTGCTGCACGGCGCCGCGCCCCGGCTCGCCTACGTCCTGCCGGACTTCCACAACCCGACCGGCGCGCTGATCCCCGAGGACCAGCGCCGCGAGCTGCTCGCCGCCGCCCGCACGGCCGGCACGGTCGTCCTGGTCGACGAGACCACCACCGAACTCGGCTGGGGCGTGCCGCCCGACGCGCCGCTGCCGCGCCCGATGGCCGCGCTGGACCGCACCGCCCAGGTGGTCACCGTCGGGTCGGCGGGCAAACTGCTCTGGGGCGGCCTGCGGATCGGCTGGGTGCGGGCCGCGCCCGCGCTGGTGCGCCGGCTGGCCTCCGAGCGGGTCTACAGCGACGTCGGCACCCCGGTGCTGGACCAGCTGATCGCCGCCGACCTGATGGGCGAGACCCTCCCCGCCGTCCGCGCCCACCAGCTCGACCGGCTGCGGGCCACCGCCGACGCGTTCGGCGCCGCGCTGCCGCGCCACCTGCCCGGCTGGAGCTACGCGCCGCCGCCCGGCGGCCTCTCGCTCTGGGTCTCCACCGACGGCCTGTCCGGCGCCGCGCTCGCGCTCGCCGGGGAGCGCGGCGGGGTGCGGATCGCCTCCGGCAACCGGTTCGGTGCGGACGGCGCGTTCGAGCACCACGTCCGGATCCCGCTCACCGTGCCGGCGCCCGCCGTGCCCGCCGCCGTCGAACGGCTCGCCGCCGTCGCCGCGCAGGCGGGCAGCGGCGGCCGGTTCGGCACGGCGGACGACAGCCAGCCGCTGGCCGTGTGACGCCGCCCCGGTTCTCCGGATCCCCGGATCCCCGGATCAGCAGGGCGTGTTCGAGCGCCCGCGCCAACCCGTCACCGGCAGCGCGAACTTGGCCACCAGCCGGTCGGTGAACGGCGCCCGGTGCAGCCGTGCCAGCCGCACCGGCGTCTGCCCCCGGCGCACCTCCACCCGCGCGCCGGCGGGCAGTTCGACCGAGCGCCGCCCGTCGCACCACAGCACGCCGTGCGGGGTCTTCGGCTGCACCTCGACCGCCAGCACCGAGTCCGGCGAGGTCACCAGCGGGCGCGCGAACAGCGCGTGCGCCGAGATCGGCACCATCAGCAGCGCCTCCACCTCCGGCCACACCACCGGCCCGCCGCCCGAGAAGGCGTACGCCGTCGAACCCGTCGGCGTCGCGCAGACCACCCCGTCGCAGCCGAAGTTGGAGACCGGACGGCCGTCCACCTCGGTCACCACCTCCAGCATCCGCTCCCGGGACGCCTTCTCGATCGAGGCCTCGTTCAACGCCCAGTCCTGGTGCACCACGTCGCCGTTGGTGCGGACGATGACGTCGATCGTCATCCGCTCCTCGACCTCGTAGTCGGCCTTCACCACGCGCTCGACCACGACCGCGAGGTCGTCCCGCTCGGCCTCCGCGAGGAAGCCGACCCGGCCCAGGTTGATCCCGAGCATCGGCAGCCCGTGCTCGCGCGCCAGCTCCGCCCCGCGCAGCAGCGTGCCGTCGCCGCCCGCGACCAGGATCAGCTCGCAGCCGTCCGCCGCACCCGGCCCGCCGGCGACCTTCTCGACCCCGTCCGGCAGGTCCAGGCCCACCGCCTCGGCCGCCAGCAGCCTGATCCGGACGCCCGCCTTCAGCAGCCCGTGCACCAGGCCCTCGACGCTGCGCAGCGCCGCCTCCCGGCCGGTGTGCGCGATCAGGAAGACCGTACGTTCTTCATCGCTCATGCCGCTGCCCTCTCCCTCACGCCTGCCGGGTCGCCCTCGGCCCGGTGCGGTCGCGTCACCCAGCAATCACACAGCATGACGGACCCGACGTCCCCCGAGCACCCTATCGGGGGCCCTCCGCGACGGCCCGGTCCGCCTCCGCCGGGTCCAGTCGCGGGGCGTCCCGGCGCATCCACAGGAAGTACTCGACGTTCCCGGACGGCCCCGGCAGCGGGCTCGCGGTGACCGCGCGCACGCCCAGCCCCAGCTCCCACGCCTGCGCCGCGACCTGGCGCACCATCTCGGCGCGCAGCTGCGGGCTGCGCACCACGCCGCCGCTGCCCAGGCGTTCCTTGCCGATCTCGAACTGCGGCTTGACCATCAGCACGAGGTCCGCGTCCGCGGCCGCGCACCCGGCCAGGGCCGGCAGCACCAGGCCCAGCGAGATGAACGACAGGTCGCCGACCACCAGGTCGACCGGGGTGCCGCCGATCATCTCCAGCGTCAGCTCGCGGACGTTGGTGCGGTCCATCACCGTCACCCGCTCGTCGCTCTGCAGCGACCACGCGAGCTGCCCGTAGCCGACGTCCACCGCCAGCACGCCGGCCGCGCCGGCCCGCAGGAGCACGTCGGTGAACCCGCCGGTGGACGCGCCCGCGTCCAGCGCCCGGCGGCCCTCGACCACCAGGCCCTGCGGCACGAACGCCGCGAACGCCCCGGCCAGCTTGTGGCCGCCGCGCGACACGTAGTCGGGGTCGTTGTCGTCCTTGGCCACGACGACCGCCGCCGAGGTCTCCACCTGGGTGGCCGGCTTGGTCGCGGTGGTACCGCCGACGGTCACCCGGCCCGCCGCGATCAGCTCGGACGCGTGCTCGCGCGACCGGGCCAGCTTGCGGCGGACCAGCTCCGCGTCGAGACGGCGTCGTGCCACTGCCACTGGTGTTTCAGCTCCTACGGGTCGTGCGGGTCGGTGGTGCGGGTCGTACGGGTGGTGCGGGTGGTGCCGGTCAGTCCCCGTCGAGCGCGGCCAGCGCGTCGGCGAAGCACCGGTGAACATCTTCGTACACCGCGACGTGCGCCTCGGCGGGCACCCCGTCCAACGCCTCCAGCCGGGCCAGCCCGGCGTCCACGGCGGGGTGGCCGGTCGGGGCCAGGTCGACGCCGAGCGGCTCGGGGGCGGCGCCGGGGACGGGCGCCGGGGCGGGGGCGTCAGGCATCGGGCTTCTTCGTGCTGGTGGCCTTGCGGACGGTGGTCTTCTTCGTCGCGGTGCGCTTGGCGGGCGCGTCGGCGGCGGCCGTCTTCTTGGCTGCGGTGTTCTTGGCAGCGGTGTTCTTCGCGGTGGCGGTCTTCTTCACGGCCGTCTTCTTCACCGCCGTGGTCTTGGCCATCGTGGTCTTGGCCGCCGAGGCCTGCGCGGCCGTCTTCTTCGCGGCCGTCTTCTTCCCGGCGGGCTTGGCGGCCGGCTTCGTGGCGGGCTCGGACGCGGACTCCTCGGCGGGAGCCTTCCGCACCGGCGGCTTCCTGGCCGCCGAATGCGCCGGCGCCACCGGCGGATCGACCTCCACCGGCTCGTCCACCTCCACCCGCTCCGCCGCTATCGGCTCGCCCACCGCACGGGCCGGCGGCTCGTGCCGCTGCTCCCAGCCGCGGCCGAACAGGCCGTCCGCACGCGGCGCCGGCACGGGCTCCTCGTCCTGTGCCTCCGCCGCGGGCCGCGCCGCCGGGACGGCGTCCTCCTCGACCTCGCGCAGCTTGCTCTCCAGGTACGCCAGCACCACGCCGACCTTGGTCACCTGGTCGCCGACCCTCTCGAAGGCCTTCTCCACCTCGCCGCGCGCCACCCCGACGGCCAGGTCCACCCCGGCCCGCCCGGCGGTGACCGCCTCCTCCGCGAGGGTCTGCAGCTGCTTGGCCGACGGCGGGAACTGCCCGCCCAGCCGGCGCTCGACCTCGGCGACGTCGACCCCGGTCCGTTCCAGGATCGTGGCCGCCGTCCCGACGACCCGCTTGCCGACCTCCTCCACCACCACGGCCGCGGCCTCCACCACTCCCCGCACCGTCCTCGGCAGCATCCGGGTGCCTCCTTAGCGCCTGCGCGCATCGCTCCGTCGCCGTCGGCCCCCGGCCGGTACCGGGCGCCCCACTGACGACGCTACCGCCAAAACCCGCCTGCGGTACCGTGGCCCCGCGCCGGCCGCCGCCGTCGGCCACCGGAACCCGGGACGCCCAGGGAGGGACCCACCGCCATGGCCAACGCCGAGGAGTGCCGCGAGGCACTGGAACAGCTCAGCCGGAACATGGCGAAGTCCACCGGCGACGTCCGCAAGGCCGCCGCCCTCGACCGCTCCCTCTCCTGCCGGATCACCGACCTCGACCTGACCTTCACCGGCCGCCTGCGCGACGGCCGGATCCAGGACGTCGTCCCGGTGCCTGGCACCCCCGCCGAGAAGGCGGAGATCCGGCTCACCATGGCCAGCGACGACCTGGTCGCCCTGGTCGGCGGCGGGCTCAACTTCGCCTCCGCGTGGGCGAGCGGCCGGATCAGGCTGGAGGCGGGCTTCCGCGACCTCCTGCGGCTGCGCACCCTGCTCTGACCGGGCCGCCGCCCGAAGACCCCGTCCGACGACCTCGAAGACGCCTGGAAGGTCAGAAGCCCAGCTCGGCGAGCGCCTTCCGCCCGTCGGCCGGCTCGCCGTCCGCGTCCAGCGCCGCCCAGGAGGCCGCGCACAGCGCCCGCAGGCCGTCCCAGCGGTCCGCCCCGGCGCCGTCCAGCCGCAGCACGCCCTCCTCGGCGCGCGCGATCCAGCCCCGGCAGGCGAAGCCGCCCTCGGCCGCCTCCACCGCCGGGTGCGGCTCCAGCAGGCCGCGCAGGTCGGCCGCGAGGTACGTCGGACGGTGCTCGACCGGGGCCGTGAGCAGCTGTGCCGCCGTCGTCACCCCGGTGAAGACCAGCAGGCTGTCCACCCCGCCGTTGAACGCGCCCTCGATGTCGGTGTCCAGCCGGTCACCCACGACCAGCGGCCGCTCGGCCCCCGTCCGCAGCACCGTCTCGCGGTGCATCGGCGGCAGCGGCTTGCCCGCGACCTCGGGCTCCACCCCGGTCGCCGCGCGCACCGCCGCCACCAGCGTCCCGTTGCCGGGCGCGATGCCCCGGGCCGTCGGCACCGTCAGGTCGGTGTTGGACGCCACCCACGGCAGCCCGCGCTGAACCGCGTACGAGGCCTCCGCCAGCTGCGCCCAGCCGACCGACGGGTCGTAGCCCTGGACCACCGCGAGCGGCTCCTCGTCGAGCGTCCGGACCGCCACCAGACCGCGCTCGGCCAGCGCCTCCTCCAGCCCGAGACCGCCCACGACCAGCACCTTCGACCCGGCCGGCACCTTCTCGGCGACCAGTCGGGCGGCGGCCTGCGCCGAGTTGATCACGTCGGCGGGCTCGGCCGGCACGCCCAGCTCGGTCAGGTGCCCGGCCACCACCCGGGGCGGCCGGGAGGCGTTGTTCGTCACGTACGCGAGGCGCATCCCGGCCGCGCGCGCGGCGTCCAGCGCGTCCACGGCGTGCTCGATCGCGTGCGGTCCGGCGTACACCACGCCGTCGAGGTCCAGCAGGGCCGTGTCGTACGCCTCGGTGAGCGGGCGCTCGCTGCTCCCGGGGGCGGTCCGTCGCACGGGGGTGGCCGTCTCGGTCATGCCTGCTCTACCTCATTCACTGCGTCGTCGTTCTGCGTCGTCGTTCACTGCGTCCGGTGCGTCGTTCACCGCGGTGACGGGCCCGCCGGTCACGCGTCGTCGTCGACGCCGGCCGCGCTCCCGTCGGCGGCGCCGCCGGACCCGCCCGCCGGGGGCTCCAGGTACCCGGGCGCCCCGGGCAGCAGCGGGCCGAACGCCCCGGCGCGGGCCGCCAGGGTGGCCCGGGTCTGCCGCAGCGCCGCCCGGTAGTGCTCGGCCTCCGGCCGCATCGCCACGGCCAGCGCCAGGTGCTCGGCGGACGTCTCGAAGTCGCCCAGCCGGGCCGCCGCGACGCCCCACCCGAACTGAGCGTAGTCGTCGGAGGGATCCGCCAGCGCAACGGCCTGGAAGTTCTCCAGCGCCGCCGCGTACGAACCCGCGTCGAACTGCGCCCGCGCCAGCGACTCCCGGATGCTCCGCGAGTGCGGCTCGGCCGCCGCCGCCCGGGCCAGCAGCTGCTCGGCCGCCGCCGGGTGCCCCTGGGCCAGCAGCTTCCCGCCCCGGCGGAACCACTCGTACACGTCCCCGGCGGGCTCGCCCGGCCGCTGCGCCGGGACGCCGCCCGCCCCGGCGGCGCCGCCACCGGTGGCGCCGTCCCCACCACCAGGCTGGACCGGAGCGCCGTCATCCACCTGGTTCCACCCGTCGTTCATGCCGTACCTCGCCCTCGTTCGCCCCTCGGTCGCCCACCCGTCCCACTGACCGGCACAGGTGTTCCGATCTCTCAACAACGCGTACCCGGTTACGATGCCCAGAATGAGCACCTCCAGTGCAGAAGACGGAGCCGAGACTCCGCAGGGCGGCCCCGGCGATCCCGGGCACGTCGCCACCGCAGGTCTGTCCCTGTCCCCGTTCCGGGGCCTGCGCTACGTCCCCGACCGGGTCGGCACGCTGGCCGCGGTCACCTCACCCCCGTACGACGTCGTCGACCCCGGCCGCCGGCTCGACCTGGAGACCGCCGACCCGCACAACGTGGTCCGGCTGATCCTGCCGCGCCCCGAGCCCGAGGACAGCGGCGACCGCCCCGACCGCGACACCCGCTACCGGCACGCCGCCCGGCTGCTGAGCGACTGGCAGCGCGAGGGCGTCCTCGCCGCCGACCCCGAGCCCGCGCTCTACGTCTACGAGCAGCGCGTGCCCGCCACCGCCGACTCCCCCGAGCTGCTGCAGCGCGGCCTGATCGGCGCCCTCGCGGTCAGCGGCCGCGAGGGCGGCGTGGTCCTCCCGCACGAGGACGTGATGCCGCGGCCCGTCGCCGACCGGGTCGGCCTCATGCGCACCACCCGCGCCAACCTCGAACCGCTCCTGCTCACCTACCGGGGCAAGGGCGGCGCGGCCGACGTCATCGAGCGCACCGTCCGCGACGAACCGCTGCTCACCACCGCCACCAGCGACGGCACCCACCACCGCCTCTGGGCCGTCACCGCACCCGACGACATCGCCGAGATCGGCCGCGACCTCGCCCGCTGCCGGGCCCTGATCGCCGACGGCCACCACCGCTGGGAGATGTACCTGCGCCTCCAGCGCGAGCACCGCCACCTGCCCCGCAGCCCGTGGGACCGCGGCATGGTGCTCCTCGTGGACACCGCCCGCTACCCGCTGCGCGTCCGGGCCATCCACCGGGTGCTCTACCGGCTGCCGGTCGCCGAGGCCCTGGAGCGGCTGGGCGACCGGTGGCAGGTCAAGGAGATCCCGGGCCCGCTCGCCTCCGCCCTCCAGGCGCTCGCCGAGCAGAAGCGACACGGCGGCAACGGCTTCGTCCTGACCGGCGGCGACGGCGTCTTCTGGCTCGTCGGCGAGCCCGAGGAGGCCCTCCTCGACGCGACCGTGCCGCGCGACCGCCCCGAGGAGTGGCGCCACCTCGACGCGACCGTCCTGCACGCCACCCTGCTCGACCACACCTGGCACGTCCCCGACGGCCCCGACGACATCGGCTACCTGCACACCGCCGTCGCCGCCGAACGGGAGGCGGCCCGCACCGGCGGCACCGCCGTCCTGCTGCACCCGGTGCGCGAGAGCGTCGTGCGGCGGCTCGCCGAACAGGGCGTCACGATGCCGCGCAAGTCCACGTCCTTCGGGCCGAAGCCGGCCACCGGACTGGTGCTGCGCAACCTCGAACTGGGCTGACGCGCCCGGGCCCTGACGCAGTGAGGCCCTGCCGCGCCCCGGAATCTCCCGGGGTGCGGCAGGGCCTCACTCGTCGGTCGCGCGTCAGCTCTTGGCGTCGGCCTCGGCCGCGTCTGCCTCGGTCTTCTCCTCGGCCTCGGCGTCCTTCGAACGCTCGGGCACCACGCCGTCGAACTCCTCGTCGATCTCGAGGTCGTCCTCGTCGTAGTACTCCTCGACGTCCTCCTCGTCCTCGTAGATCACGCGGTCGTCGGACACGTCGCCGCCGCGCTTCTTCGCCGGGGCCTCGGCCTCCTCGGCCTCGTCCTCCAGCTCGGGGTCGAGCGCGTCCACGAACTCGACGCCGTCGATCTCGGCCAGCCGCTCGGCGGCGTTGGTCGAACCGTCGGTGTCGGCCTCGACGGCCTTCACGAACCACTCACGGGCCTCGTCCGCCCGACCGGCCGCGATCAGGGCCTCGGCGTAGGCGTACCGCAGGCGCGCGGTCCACGGGTGCACGGCGCTGGAGGCCAGCTCCGGGCTCTGCAGCGTCACCACGGCGGCGTCGAACTGCTCCATGTCGGAGCGCGCACCGGCCGCGACCAGGCGCATCTCGACCTGGCCGGCCTTGTCCAGCTGCTTCACCTCGGGCTCGCCGGCCATCGCGAGCGCCCGCTCCGGACGGCCCAGACCGCGCTCGCAGTCGGCCATGACCGGCCACAGGTCCACGCGACCGGTCATCCGGCGGGCGGCGCGGAACTCGGTCAGCGCCTCGGAGTAACGCTGGGTCATGTACGAGGCGAAGCCGGCCGCCTCGCGGACGGCCGCGACGCGCGAGGCCAGCCGGAGCGCGACGCGCGAGTACTGGTACGCCTCCTCCGGCTCGCTGTCGAGCAGGCGGGCGACCATCACCAGGTTGCGGGCGACGTCGTCGGCGAGCGTCTTGGGCAGGCTCTTGAGCTCCTGGCGCACGTCCGCGTCGATCTCGAAACCGGTGACGTCCTCCGGGATCGGCAGACGCTTGACGGGCTCGTAGTTGCCACGGCGGTCGTCGTAGTCGCGGCCGCCACGGTCGTCGCGGCGGTCGTCACGACGGCCCTCGAAGCGGCCGCCACGGTCGTCGCGGCGGTAACCGCCGCCACCCTGGCGGTCGTCACGGCGGAAGCCGCCGCCGGCCGGACGGTCATCGCGGCGGAAGCCGCCGCGGTCGTCACGGTCGCGGTTGAAGCCACCACCGGAGGGGCGGTCGCCCCGGTCGTCACGGCGGAAGCCGCCACCGGCCGGACGGTCATCGCGACGGAAACCGCCGCCCTGACGGTCGTCACGGTCACGGTTGAAGCCACCCGACGGGCGGTCGTCACGGCGGAAGCCGCCACCGGAGGGACGGTCGCCTCGGTCGTCACGACGGAAGCCGCCTCGGTCGTCACGGTCACGGTTGAAACCGCCACCCGACGGCCGGTCGTCACGACGCGGACGCTCGTCACGGTCGTCACGACGGAAACCACCCGACGGACGGTCGTCACGACGGAAACCGCCACCGGCCGGACGGTCATCGCGGCGGAAGCCACCGCGGTCATCGCGGTCACGGTTGAAACCGCCACCGGAGGGACGGTCGCCCCGGTCGTCACGACGGAAACAGCCACCGTC